>DATBRU010000101.1:0-14821 GCA_036560105.1 Candidatus Limnocylindria bacterium
AACGCCCGCGCAGAGCTCGTCGACGGTGAGCCACTCGAGGTCGAGTGCCGCCTGCAGGTTGTCCCGCGTGATCGCGAGCGGATCGAGGAGCACGGCGTACCCGTCGATACCACCCACCGTGGTGCTCTCGACCGCCCCATCCACCGCGGAGATGTCCGGGTCGTCGCAGAGCTGAAGCGCGGCCTCGCCGACGGCGGTGCCGAGCTCAGTCGCATCCTTCAGGACGCTGACGATCTGCGTGCCGAGCGCGACCCGGTTGATGGCAGCAACGTCGCCGTCCTGGCCTCCGACCCCGACCGTGCCATCGAGGCCCTGGTCAGAGAGCGCAGCCACCACGCCACCGGCCATCCCATCGTTCTGCGCAAGAACGGCGTCGATGTCGTTGTCGTTGGCGGTCAGGATCGTCTCCATGTTGTCCTGCGCGTTGTCCGGATCCCACTCGTCCGTATACACCTCGGCCCCCTCGGGGATCGTGATGTCACCGGACTCGATCAGCGGATCGAGGACCTCGGCCATGCCTTCGCGGAGGAACAGCGGGTTCGTCTGGCCTTCCTGGCCCTTGATGATCGCGTAGTTGCCGGTTGGCACGGCATCGACCACGGCCTGGGCGATCAGCCGGCCAACGCCAACGTTGTCATGTGTCATGAACAGGGCGTCCGCGCTCTCGAGCTCGCGGTCATAGGCGATGACCGGGATCCCGGCATCAACCGCTGCCTCGACCGACTGCAGGCTCGCCTCGGGATCGACGGAGTTCAGGACGAGCACGTCGATGCCGGCGTCCAGCAGAGCCTCGACGTTCGAGATCTGGGTCTCAGCCGAGTTCGCGGCGTCGTTGTCGGTCAGAGTGGCGCCGCCCTCCTCGAGCGCGGCCTCCAGCCCAGGCTTGTCACGGAGCCCATAGCGCTCCTCCTGGAACGTGGCCCACGCCATGCCGACGTGACACTCGTCGTCGCCGCCACCGCCGCCAGTACAGGCGGACAGGACCACGACGGCCGTGGTGGCGATCGCGGCCACCCTCCGAATTGGCACCATAGGGTCTCCTCCTCATGCCGATGCACCACGCAGGGATGGCGAGATGCGATGGAACCCTCGCACTGTAGCGGGTGCGATCGCGATCGCCAACCCGTTTTTGCAGCTCCGCGAAGGCATTCGGCCCCCGACGCTACGCGCGTTCGACCTGGCGCCGGCCCTGGAGTGACCGGATCAGCGTCACATCGTCGGCGTACTCGAGGTCGCCGCCGACGGGCAGCCCTCGCGCGATGCGGGTGATCGACGGGACGTGGGTGGCGAGGATGTCGCCGAGGTACATCGCCGTGGCCTCGCCCTCGAGGTTCGGGTTGGTGGCCAGGATCAACTCTTCGATGGCGTGATCGGTGACCCGGGCCACGAGCTCCCGGGTGCGAAGCCGTTCGGGACCGATGCCGTCGATCGGGCTGATCGCCCCGTGCAGGACGTGGTAGCGACCGCCGTAGACGCCGGTTCGCTCAATGGCAAGCACATCGAGCGGCTCCTCCACCACGCAGATGCGCGTCGCGTCACGACGGGGATCGGCGCAGATGTCACACGGGTCCACGCCGGCATCGGTGATGTTGCAGCAGACGCTGCAGTAGGCAACGTCCTCCTTGATCGAGATCAGCGCCGCAGCGAGGCCGCGAGCGTCATCGGTGGAGGCGCGCAGCACGTGGTACGTCAGGCGCTGCGCGGTCTTGGTGCCGATCCCGGGAAGCTTGCTGAACTCCTCGATGAGCCGCGCGACCGGGGCAATGAGGCCGGCCATGGACAGCTCAGCCGAGGCCCGGAAGGCCCGGCATGCCGGGCAGGCCCATGCCGCCGGCGATGCCCGCCATGCGCTCGCGTTCGAGCTCCTTGCTGCGCGTGATGGCCTCGTTGATCGCGGTCATGACCAGGTCCTGGAGCATCTCGACTTCATCCGGGTCGACCGCGGACGGGTCGATCTCGACACTGCGCACGTCCTGGGCTCCGCTGATGACGATGCGGACGGCGCCGCCTCCCGCGGTCGCCTCGAGCGTCGTCTGCTTCAGCTCCTCCTGGGCCTGCGCCATCTGCGTCTGAAGCTGCTGCGCCATCTTCGTGATCTGACCGATGTTCACGCCGGTCTCCTTGTTGCGTTGGGTTCGGGGAAGCGGAGCGTCTTCAGCGCACTTCCGGCGCGTCGACGAGCTCACCTCCGGTGATCTTGAGCACACCCTCGAGCAGGGCGCGCGCCTCGGGGTCATCCGTGGTGTCGCCGACGGCCTGCGCGACCGTCAGGGGCTCGAGCTCGAGGTTCGTTGCCACGCACTCGATCGCGAACGGGCCGCCGAACATGTCGGTCAGCAGGGCCTCGATCGCCGATGAGCGCTGCGTGATGCGCGAGCGCATGAAGTCACGGCCCTCGGGGAACGCGAGGGTCAGGCGTGCGCCATCACGGGCGATGGGCCGGCACTCGCGCAGCAGCGGCTTGATCACGGGGTTGGCACGCTCGACCACCTCCGCCCAGTGGGCACGCAGCTCGCCGACATCGCCGGCGGCGACCGCGGAACGGTCGGCGACGATCGGCGCCGCGTCGGCCGGTCGACGGTCCGGTGCCGCGACCACGGGCTCCGGAGCCATCCGCGGCGGCGAGGGCCGCGGCTCGGGTGACGGCGTCGGCGGCGTGGCTCGGGAGGGTGAGGGTGCGGCGGTGGGGGCGGTGGCGGTTTGCTGGGCCGGTCGGCGCATGGGCGCTGTGGCGGGCTCGACCGCCAGAAGCTCGAGAATGAGTCGTGAACGACCCTCCCGCGCGCCGCCTCCGGCGGCCTCGGCGATGCTGCGCAGGATCGTCGCCATGCGGCCCGCGGCCTCGGGGTCCCGCGCCGACGCCAGCAGACGCGCGCGAGCCTCGCTCTCGGCCTGGGAAGCGACCTGACCGAGGTCGCGGCCGGCGTCGGCCAGGGCGGCGATGCAATCGAGTGCAGCGGGTGCGTCGCCGGCAACATAGGCATCAAGCAGCTCGCCGATCGCCGCGTCATCGGCGAGACCCACCGCCTCGCGGACATCGGTCTCGGTCAGACGCGCGTCGGCGAACGACAGGACCTGGTCGAGGATCGACTCGGCGTCGCGCATGCCGCCATCGGCCAGGCGAGCGATGAGGACGAGGGCGCCCTCATCGGCCTCGAGGCCCTCGGCGCTCACGATCCGGGAGAGCTTGGCGGCGATGGTGGCTTCGGCGAGGCGTCGGAAGTCGTGGCGCTGCGTCCGGCTGATCACGGTGGCCGGGACCTTGTGCGTATCGGTGGTCGCGAGGATGAAGACAACGTGGTCCGGCGGCTCCTCGATGAGCTTGAGCAGCGCGTTGAACGCGTGCGTGCTCAACATGTGGACCTCGTCGATGATGTACACCCGTCGCCGGAGGTCCGACGGTGAGGTGAGCGCCCGCATGACCAGGTCGCGGGCGTCCTCGACCGCGCCGTGCGACGCCGCATCGATCTCGATCACGTCGAGCGCCCGGCCCTCGCGGATGGAGACGCACGCCGGGCACGCGTCGCACGGCTCGCCGTCGCGGCCAAGGTCGGTGCAGTTGATGGCCTTGGCCAGGATGCGTGCGGTCGAGGTCTTGCCCGTGCCGCGCGGGCCGACGAACAGGTAGGCGTGCGCGATCCGGTCACCGCTGACGGCGTTGCGCAGGGTGGTGACGATCGGATCCTGGCCCACCAGCTCGCCAAAGCGCTGCGCCCGGAAACGGCGGTACAGGGCGCGATGCGGCGGGGCGGCGGGCAGATCGGGTGGGGCGTCGGGCGTCGGCTGGGGTCCGGGCATCAGTTCCCTACCGTACACCGATTGATCGGAACGGATGAAAAAGGTCGTGCACCCGGCGTCGAACCGCATCGACTCGCACTCACCCACGCGCCCGGCTCCGGCCAGGTTGTCCCACGGCACCCGAAGGTGATCGCTTACCGCTGCTTCCTTCCGGACCTGACGGGGTTCACGGACCAACGCTGCGCGGGACCCGACCTTCAACGTCGGACTCGGTGGTGGTGGGCGAACGATGCGGGCCTCGACCGGGAGTTCAGCTCCGCTGTAGCGGATTGCGGATACAGGGCACCGCTAGTTCCCCGCCTAGCACGACCGGCGGGGATGGTAGGTGGTGCACGGTGCATCGGTCAATCGGAGGCTGGCGGAGAGGGTGGGATTCGAACCCACGTCGGGTTGCCCCGAACGGCATTTCCAGTGCCGCGCCCTAGGCCTCTAGGCGACCTCTCCCCGATCGATTGGCGGGCCGATCAGCGGGCTGGGTGGCGGAGAGGGTGGGATTCGAACCCACGGTACGGTTACCCGCACACCGCTTTTCGAGAGCGGCACCTTCAACCACTCGGACACCTCTCCCACGCCGGTTGGGAGTCTACCGCAGCCCGCTAGACCGATGCGGACTCGGTCTCGAGGCGCCGCGCCTCCGACTCGCGGACCCCCGACACGACCGAGAGCTGGTGGGTCATGCGGGGATCGCGCGCGAGCTGCATCACGCTGCCGGCGGCGCCACGTTCCGGATCCGGGATCGCGAAGACGAGCGCGCGCACGTTCGCCTCGAGCAGGGCACCCACGCACATGGCGCACGGCTCGTGCGTGGTGAATACCGTCGCTTCGGCGAGCCGGCGCGCGCCGAGCTTGGCCGCGGCGGCCTGGAGCGTCAGGAGGACCGCATGTGCCGTCGGATCGTCGTTCTGCGCGTGTCGATCGTGGTCGCGCGCGATCATGGCGTCATCGATGACGGCCACGGCGCCGATCGGCTGCTCGCCCTCGGCGGCACCGCGCTTCGCCTCGGCGATCGCCTCCGCCATGAAGAGCTCGTAATTCACCCGTGCGCCTCCCGCTCCACTGAATCCGCAAGCGGCCGATCGAGTCTAGCAGAGGGCCGGCCACTCACCGTGGTGGCGCTAGGATACTGAGCCCATCCTCGTCCGAGGGCCCCTCAGCATCGCCACCTCCGACGCCCCGGCCGCCCGCGGCTGGACACGGATCGACACGGCGCTCCTCGTCCTGGTGACGCTCGGGGCGGCCGCGCTCCGCCTCCTGAGCCTGGGGCGGCCGGTCGAGCTCGTGTTCGACGAGATCTTCTATGCCCGCGACGCGTGCTGGTACGTCGTCGGCACCGAGCAGGTGTGCGGCATCAGCGACCTCGCCAGCCGCGCCCATCCGCCGCTCGGGAAGTGGCTCATCGGCACGGGGATCGCGGTCTTCGGATACAACCCCTTCGGCTGGCGCGTCGCCGCGGCCGTGGCCGGCACGGTCTCGGTGGCCCTCGTCTACGCCCTCGGCTGGCGCCTGCTGCGCGTCGTCACCCCGACTGCCGGGGCGACGGTCGGGGCCGCCGCGGCGGCGGCCCTGCTGGCGCTCGATCCCCTGCACCTCGTCCACTCTCGCGTGGGCATGCTCGACGCGTTCATCGTGCTGTTCGTCGTGGCGGCGGTCCTCGCGATCGTTCTCGACCGGGACCGCCGGCGTGATCGCGCCGATCCACCGTGGTGGTGGCGGCTGACGCTGGGGCGACCGTGGCGCCTCGCCGCCGGAGCCTGTCTTGGCGCGGCAGCCGCGACCAAGTGGTCGGGCGCCTATGTGGCCCCGGCGATCATCGGCCTTGTCATCGCCTGGGAGATCGCCGCCGCCCGGCGTGCGGCGCCAGAGGCCGGTTGGGCGAGCTGGGTGGGCGACGCGTTCCGACGCGAGGCGCTCCCGACCCTGCTCCTGCTCGGAGTCGTGCCAGTGCTCGTCTACGCGGCGAGCTATACCGGCCGAATGCCCGGCGAGCTGCTTGCCTGGCCATGGGATCCGGCATCGGTCTGGCGCGGCATCTGGGAGCACCAGCGCGCCATGCTCGACTTCCACACCGCGCTCGGCGGCGAGCATCCGTACCAGTCGCCGCCATGGTCATGGCCACTCTTGAAGCGTCCGGTCGCGTACTGGTTCAGCGATGAAGGCGGCACGTACCGCCACATCCTGGCCTTCGGCAACCCGCTCATCTGGTGGCCGGGGCTGATCGCGCTGGTGGGGCTCGTGATCACCTGGTGGAGGTCGGGCTGGGGCGTCCGTGGACGGCCGGAGCCGGTCATCGTCGCCGCCGCGCTGGCGACGTACGTGCCTTGGCTGATCCTGTCCGGCGACCGTGCCCAGACGTTCATCTGGTACCTCCTGCCGACCGTTCCCTTCCTGTGCCTGGCGTTGGGGTGCTTCGTCGGCTGGGCCTGGTCGCGGACGACTTGGCGCGTGGCGGCAGCCGCGTACGGCCTGGCGGTGATCGCCAGCTTCGCGTTCTGGCTGCCCGTGACGACCGCGCTGCCGCTCGACCCGGACGCGTGGCGCATGCGGATGCTCTTCACCGACTGCGGTGAGCAGACCCTGCCCGATGACACGACGAGCTCGGGCAGCCCCCCGCCGGGGTGGTGCTGGATCTAGGCGCGATGACGTAGGCCCGGTCGCCCCTTCGTCCACGCTGGCTGCCGGTCGGACGGACGGTGTGCGCCCGCCCTTCCGGGCCGACGATCACGGTCAGCCGACCAACTCGGCACACCGCTGATCACCAAGGAGCCACTTATGCCGCGGACCGTTACTCACCTGCAGCTCGTTCCCGACTTCCATCGCACGCCCGCGGAGCGCTGGATCGCCGCCGTGCGCCGCGAGGCGCCGGTCCAGATCGTCACCGGCGACCGCATGCCGCTTCCACGCCTGTCCGTCGTTCCGACCTCGGCAGAGTCGTGGGTCCGTGCCGTGCGCCGGCAGCCCACCGCCGCCTGACCTTCGTCGCAGAACGACCGCGTCACCGAGGGGATTGCCGTCGGCGGCATGACGGGTACCATCCGCCCATCGAGATACGGCAGCTGGGCCGGCTAGGCGCGCACCACCGGAAGAACTCGGAGGAAGCAATGGATCCGCGACAGCTGAGACCCGGAGTCATCCTGGCCACGGTCCTGGTGGTCGTTCTGGCGGCCTGCGGTGGAGGCTCCGCCAGCGCGACGCCAACGGCCGAGCCAACGCCGGAGGCGACGGCCAGCCCGACGGCCGAGCCCAGCGAGGCGGCAGCGACTCCCACTCCCACGCCGAACAGCGGCGAGGCGACGTTCGACGCCCCAGCCACGGTCGAGGCCGGAGCCGACTTCGATGTTGCCTGGAGCGGACCCGATAACACCGGCGACTACATCGCCATCATCCCGGTCGACGCGACCGAGTGGACCAACACCGACGACTACTTCAACACGAACAACGGCAGCCCGAGCGTCCTCAAGGCCCCGACGACCCCCGGTCCGTACGAGCTGGCCTACTTCGACGGCGCGACCGAGGAGATCCTGGCTCGTTCCCCGATCGAGGTCACACCGTTCTCGGGCGACCTGCTCGCGCCGGACGAGGTGGCGGGCGGCACGGTCTTCTCCGTCGCATGGAACGGACCGGATGGCTCGGGCGACTACATCACCATCCAGGAAGTGGGAGCCGGAAACTGGAGCGGCGAGGACTACTTCAACACGAACACCGGAACCCCCGGCGACCTCGTCGCGCCGATCAAGGCCGGGAGCTACGAGATCCGCTACGTCTCCGGCACCGGCGCGGTGATCCAGGCGACGCGTCCGATCACCGTCCTCGCGCTCGAGGCGACCCTCGACGGACCCGAGGAGGTGGGTGCCGGTGATCAGTTCGACGTCGAATGGACCGGGCCCGATGGCCCCGGCGACTACATCACCATCGTGCCGGAAGGCGCCGCGGCGAGGGAGTACCTCTCGTACTTCGGGACAAGCGTCGGCAGTCCCGGAACGCTGACCGCGCCCGAAGAGCCTGGCGAGTACGAGCTCTGGTACGTGACCGGTACCGAGTACGGCATCTTCGCGCGGACTCCCATCACGGTCACGCCGTAGCCGCCGATCCTCCACGCATGCCGCGAGCCCCTCGATCGACGAGGGGCTCGTTGGTTCTGCGGGGATGGCGTGCCCGAGAGGACTCGAACCTCCGACCTTCAGGTCCGCAACCTGACGCTCTATCCACTGAGCTACGGGCACCGGGGTCGCCGGGGTGAGCGGCGTGCTGGCGGAGAGGGAGGGATTCGAACCCTCGGAAGAGGAAACCCCCTTCAACGGTTTAGCAAACCGCCGCACTAGGCCACTATGCGACCTCTCCGTCGGCGACATTCTACGCAGGCATCGGCGAGGTCGTCACGTCGACGGATGGTCCTGCATCGCGGACCTCGCCGGAGCGGCGCCACGCCGGTGCTAGCATGGAGGGCCGCCGCTCGAGGGTCCGATTGGTGCGGCGGGACCACCATCCCCGACTGCCACAACGCGTGCCCGAGATGCCATCCACCCGACTCCCGATCATCGGCTACCCGCTTCCTGAGACCCTCCTCGAAGGGGTGCTCCGCCGCGCGCTGGCGCTGACCGACGGCCAGGTCGACATCGAGCGCTGGGAGCGTCGACCCCATCAGCTTGCGGATGCACTGGCCGAAGTGCGGGCCGGAGACGCGTTTGCCGGGGCGCTCATCGCGTCCCCGCACAAGGAGAAGGCTCCCCCGCTCTCGGACTGGCTGAGTGACGACGCGCGCATCAGCGGAGCGGTGAGCCTGTTCGTGCGATCCGATGGGCGGCTGCGCGGTCACAACACCGATGCCGACGGGATCCGCGAAGGACTCAGGTCGATCCTCCCGACGGCCCAGGGGCGCTGGCCGCGCAACGCGGTCGTGCTCGGCGCCGGCGGTGGGGCGCGTGCCGTCGTCGCCGTGCTCATCGGCTCCGGGTTCCAGCATGTCGCCGTCCTGAACCGACATCTCCATCGCGCGGAGGCGCTGGTCGCTCACTTCAGCCGAACCGCCCGCCAGATGGAGCTTCGCGCACGGCCGTGGCACGACGCGATCATCGAGGCCGAGCTGGCGCGGGCCGAGCTCCTCGTGAATGCCAGCGGCCTCGGAGCCGATGGCACGGAGTCTCCGATCCCGACCGAGCTCATCCCCGGCGAGAGATACCTCCTCGACCTGGCCCTCGCCCGCGGCTCCACCCGGCTCATCGACGCAGTGGTTGCCGAGGGCGGCAAGGCGACGAACGGTCATGTCCCGTTCCTGGCGTCGTTGGCATCGGCGATCGAGCTGTTGACGGGGTCCTCGCCGCCGGGCGACGTGCTGCGCGGCGCGCTCGAGGAGGAGCTCGGAGACTCCGTCGAGGGTCTTTCGGTCGTCGGTGACTGAGCGAGGCTGAGCCGCGATGTTCTACACGCACGGGTGGGTGCACGTCATCGCCGGCTGCATGTTCTGCGGCAAGACCGATGAGATGCTGCGCCTGCTGCGCCGCTTCTCGATCGCGGGCCGACGGGTCATCCTCGTCAAGCCGCGGCTCGACACCCGGACCGACCGAGTGACCGTGGTGTCTCGATCCGGTGCCCAGCACCAGGCCGTGACGGTCGATGACTCGAGCGAGATCGAGGTGGCCGTGGCGGACGCCGACATCGTCGCCATCGAGGAGGGCCAGTTCTTCGACGAGCGGCTCCCCGACGTGGTCGAGCGCCTCGCCGAGCTCGGCAAGCAGGTCATCGTCACCGGGCTCGACCGGGACTTCCGGGGAATCCCGTTCGGCACGATGCCGCGCCTCATGGCGCTGGCGGACCAGGTGACGAAGCTCACGGCGATCTGCATGGTCTGCGGCGAGCCGGCCACGCGCACACAGCGGCTGATCGACGGCGAGCCCGCCGGCGCCGATTCGCCGCTGATCGTCATCGGCGGGATGGGCGACGAGACGTACGAGGCTCGCTGCCGGCTCCACCACGAGGTCCGACCGGCCGCGACCTGAGCCACCCGGTGGCATGCAACTTGCCCCGCGGAACCGTCGCCCAGCGGAGATCGCGTGAACCTCCGCGCCCTCTTCGGCATATGGCTTAGAGAGACCCAACACGGGGGTATGCATGTCCAGACTTCTCATCGTGCTCGCCATCGCCGGCCTGCTGGCGGCATGTTCCACGGGCAGCGCCGGATCCGGTCAGGCGGCGCAATCGGCATCCGGCGCGGCATCCGGCGCGGCGTCCGCCGCGGCGTCCGGGACGGTCTCGGGCGATCCATCGGCGGCTTGTGCCGAGGCATTCGCTCCGATCCGGGACATGAACATCACCTCAATTTCGGACCTCGGCGACGTTGACGAAGTGACCCCGACGGTCGAGGGCTGCGAGTCGGTCGCGGACTGGATCGCCGGTGTGCAGCAGGTGCTCGGCGCCGAAGTCAAACCCTCCACGGCCAGGCTTCTGCTGGACATCAGGTGCTCCGATCCATCGTTGGACGCGCCGATCTGTGACGAGCTCGCTTCCTCCTGATCATCCTCGGCGAATGACGTAGGCAGGCCGGCTCGTTTGTCCCTCGGTCGATCGGCCGTGTGCGCGTGGTGGACGAGCATCCCCGGCGGGGACCATGGCGGCACCAATCACCGCCAACCACCCGCAACGAAACGAGAGACCGATGACGATGCACGCTCTGGCCATGCCCGCCACGACCCCGAAGCTCCGCGTCCTCGCCGGAGGTATCCCCGACCGTGCCCCGCAGTGGTGGGAGCGCAGGTCGATGATGCGAACCGTGGTGGGTGGCTGCCCCGACCATTGGTGGAAGCCCACCGCTCTGCGCACCGCGGCCTGCACCTGTCCTCGATTCGGCGCCTGAGCGTCGCAAGGGCTGACGGCGGGGCGACGGGCCGCGCCGCTCCGGCGGCCACCCGGGTCAGAACGGTCTGCCGGACTCCGTGCGAGGCTCCGCCACGGGCGCATGGCCGCGTCGGCGTGCCGGCCGGCGAGGCTGCCAGAAGAGAACGAGAGTCACGACCAGCGCCGAAGCCAGCGCAGCCAGCGTCGCGGGCTGCCGGATGGCCGCGACGAGGCTCCCGACCAGGGGAAGGCGCAGGACGACGCGCCCCACGACATCTCCGTCGTCCGGGTTCCACGGATCGGGTGCCGGGTTGCCGTCACCGTGGAGGACGTATCCATCGGCACCGTTGCCGCCAATTACGCGATGGACGACCACCAGCCCGGCGCCCAGCTCACCTTCCGGAACGCGATAGCCAATCGGATCGCCCGGTTCGTAGCGGTCGGCGCTGAAGAGCACGACCAGGTCACCGGAGTGATAGGTCGGCTCCATCGAGTCCCCTCGGATGGCCACGAACGTCGCAGGACCACCCAGCGAAACAGGTCGCAGCGCCAGCCCCCAGACGGCGAGCAGCGCGAGCAGGGCCGCCATGCCGAGCCACCGAGCGATGCGTCGCATCAGGGCACGGCGACGTAGGTGATGATCAGCTGCGGCGCGCGCGCCAGGGTCCCGAGCTCCTTGCTGGCGGCGGTCCAGGTTCGAGTGGTGGCGCTTCCCTCGACGTCGTCGCGCAGCATCCACCCACGATTGGTGGCGGTGCCGGCAACGAACGCGGCGACATCGGCGGTGACATCGGCACCGGTGATGTACGTGGTGTTCGTGAGGTTCTCGCATCCGGCGGGCGTGCCGACGTTGAACGAATCGGTCCGGGAGGCGGTGGCTGGATTGTTGATGGCGGTGCCAAAGGGCTGACTGTTCCAGGTCACCACCGTCTCGGTCCACGCAGCGGTCACGCGAAAGATATCGACGGTGCGGCAGACCGCCGGAAGGGCGGTCGAAAAGAGCCGGAGCACCGCGCCCCGAACCGTGGCGCTCGCCGGGATTGCCGGGGCGCAGGAGGCCAGGTCGAACGAGAGGTAGATGCGCTGGTTTGCCGATGCCGCCGACGAGACCGTCAGGTTCGTCACGGTGCCGAAGTTGCCCGCGGGCGTACCCTGGCGAACCGTGGTGTCCGAGACGACCGTCGTGCCCACCGGCGTCGCGGTCAGGATGCAGGTCCGGTACGGGGTGAGCCGCTGCGAGGTCACCGTGAGGCTCGCCGCCGAGCCGACGGAGCTCGACAGGCACACCACGACGCCGACCACGGTCGCCAGCAGGTACGCCACGCGCGAGGTCTTCATGGACCGACGAACACCAGGTCGGACTGCATGCTGGCGTCCACGGTCTGCGCGGTCGCCAGGGTGATCGTGAGCGAGCCGCCACCAACCGGCACGGCGGCCGACCCGGAGCTGTTCGTGGCCCCGGTGTTCACGGTGAGCTGAAGGGTCCCGCCCCCGCACGCCGCCGGGATGCCGCTCACGGTGACACCGGTCCATGTCGTCCCGACGAGCACCGGGAGGACCGACAGGCCGGACGTGACGCATCGGGCGGGCGACACCCGCGCGGCACCCAGCGTCGCGGTGCCCGAGTTCAGTGAGGCCGCTGCGCCCGTCACGGCGGTGAAGCCGATGAGCAGCAGCATCGCCGCCGAGATGGCGACGATGCTGGCAAGGAGACGCGCCGCGGGGGTGGCGGTCACGAGTTGGTTCCTATCGGCTGCCCGATGGCAGCTACCCGCTGATGACGACGCTGATCGCGGTCACCGACGTTGCGCTCACCGCCGGCGTGAAGGTGGCGCTGAAGCTGGTGCCGGTCCCTGGCGTCGTGCCCGTCGCCTCACCCAGCGAGGCGCCGGCTGTGGTCGACAGCGTGATCTTGTAGGGCTTCGTGTAGCAGGTGGCCGCGAGACCGGTGATCGTCACCGTTCCGACGGTGTACCCCGGCGTCGTGGCCGAGTACGTCGACGTATACGTGGCGTTGAGGGCGCCTGCCTGGCAGGCAGCAACGGTGGTCGTTGCCGATCCGAGGCTATCGGTGGTCAGGTTCAGGCTCGCGGCGAGCCCGTATACCCCTGAGAAAGTCACAAGTGCGACCACGAGAGCCGCCAGGACGCGCTTCATGTAGGAAAGTCCTCGTCGAATGATCAAGAGTTGACGAGGCCGAGGGTGGCTCTTTCGGGGGCCTGCCGCGATAGTACTTCCGGTAGCGTCGCGCTCAGGGTGGCGGAGGGGGTGGGATTCGAACCCACGGTGAGCTTGCACCCACGTCGGTTTTCAAGACCGATGCATTCGTCCGCTCTGCCACCCCTCCGAGCGCCCAGAGTAGCAACTTGACGGCCTCGATACCGTCGGTGCGTGGGACATACGGCCCCTGCATCGATATCGCTGAATCGCCTGGCGGCCCGCGCGACGACCCATTGCCTGACCGGCTGCGCCATCGGCGAGGTGCTCGGGATGGTCATCGGCACGGCGCTCGGCTGGCCGGCGTTCCCGACCATCGTTGTGGCGGTGGCACTGGCATTCGTCTTCGGCTACAGCCTGACGCTGTGGCCGCTCGTCTCGTCAGGGATGGCGCTGACCACGGCGCTCGGTCTCGCGTTCGTGGCCGACACGTTGTCGATCACCGTCATGGAGATCGTCGACAACGCGATCATGCTGCTCATTCCCGGAGCGATGGACGCGCACCTCGACAACCTGCTCTTCTGGGGGAGCCTCGCCGTCGCGCTCGCGATCGCGTGGGTGATCGCGTTCCCCGTGAACCGGTGGCTCATCGCCCGCGGGCGCGGCCACGCGGTCATCCACGACCGCCATTGACGGAGGAGACGCTACCGCGAGATGCGGTCGCGACCCCCGAGGTAGGGCTGAAGCGGCTCGGGCACGAGCACGGAGCCGTCTGCCTTCTGATGTGTTTCCAGCAATGCCGCCATCGTTCGCGGTAACGCCAGTCCCGAGCCGTTGAGGGTGTGGACCAGCTCGGGCCTGGCGTCTGGTCCGGGCCGGTATCGGATGGCCATGCGGCGTGCCTGGTAGTCGCCGAAATTGCTCACGCTGCTCACCTCGAGCCAGCGCTCCGCGCCCGGGGCCCAGACCTCGAGGTCGTACTTGCGCGCCTGCACGAAGCCCATCTCGCGTGTGCTCATCAGGAGAACGCGATACGCCAGACCGAGCCGCTGGAGCAGGACCTCGGCGCGCTCCGTTAACCACTCGAGCTCGCCCGGCGAGTCCTCGGGCCTGGTGAAGCTGACCATCTCGACCTTGTCGAACTGGTGCACCCGCAGGATCCCGCGCGTGTCGCGCCCGGCGGCCCCGGCCTCGCGGCGGAAGCAGGGTGAGTACGCGGCATACCGGATCGGCAGCGCGACCGGATCGAGGATCTCGTCGCGATGCAGGTTCGTGACTGGCACCTCGGCGGTCGGAACGAGGTACAGGTCGTCGCGGTCGACGACGTACATCTGGTCTTCCTTGTCCGGGATCTGCCCGGTCCCGCGCGCCGAGGCGGCGTTGACGACCGCGGGCGGCCAGACCTCGGTCATCCCGTGCTCCTGGGCGTGGACGTCGAGGAACCAGCTGATGAGTGCGCGCTGGAGCCTCGCCCCTGCACCGAGGTAGACCGGGAACCCGGAGCCGGTGATCTTGGCGCCTCGCGCCATGTCGATCAGTCCGAGCTCCTCCGCGAGCTCCCAGTGAGGCCGATGGCCCTCGAGCCCGGCCGGCTCGCCCCAGGTCCGAATGGTGAGGTTTGCCTCCTCGCCACCCACGGGCACATCCGGTTCGGCCGGGTTCGGGATGCGCAGCATGGCGTCGTCGAGGTCGGCCTGGACGCCCTCGAGCTCGGCGTCGATGGCCGCGATCCGGTCGGCGGTCGCCGTCGATTCGACCTTGAGCGCGCCGATGTCGGGACCATTCGGATCGGCACCACCCCGGATTGCCTCACCGATGCGCCTGCTCGCCTCGTTGCGGTCGGCCTTGAGCGCATCCCCCTCCGAAACGAGCGCGCGTCGACGACCGTCGAGTTCGAGAGCGCGGTCGACGACCGTCGGATCCTCGCCCTTGTCGATCGCCGACTGGCGCAGGTGGTCCGCGTCATCACGGAGGCGCTCGACGCCGACGCTCACGGCGCTGCGACCTCCACGGCGGCCGCCTCGCGCAGCCGGCCGAT
>DATBRU010000102.1:0-3112 GCA_036560105.1 Candidatus Limnocylindria bacterium
AGGATCATCCCTCCGAGCGCCTCGCCGAGGTTCAGGCGAACGTCGAGAGCATCGGTCGCCCGCGAGAGATACAGGCCGGCGATCCACGTCGCGATCGCGGCCGCCCCAAAGACGACGATCAGCCCAGGGCCATCGAGGGCCGGCATGCTGCTTCTCCTTGCCGGATCACGTACCCCCGACCGTCGATCGGGACAGGCTCAGGTCCGCTCAACGGTACTTCCCGAGTGTACGCAGCGGTTCAAGCCAGAGGCACCGCAACCTCAAGGCACCGGCCGGGTACGCGACAATCCCTCAAATGCGTTCCAGTCGCCTCGGTCTGGCCGTTCTCGTCCTCGCTGGGATCGGTCTCGTGGCGGCCGTGTTCGTTGGTGTCACGGCGCTTCTTCGTGCCGAGGAACCGGCTGTGTTGGAGACGGTCCGTCGCCCGACTCCGGGTGAGGTGCGGCCCGACTACCTGTCGGATGGCACGCCGGTGTGGGTCGTCGGCCACGAGGACGGATCCGTCGACGTCCTGTCCGGATTCGACACCCACCGGCCATCCAATGTCGGGAAGATCCTGTGGTGGTGCCCCTCCGCCCGCGCCTTCGAGAACCCCGAGCATGGCTCGAGGTACGACGAGTTCGGGCTGAGGATCGGTGGCCCGGCGCCGACCGGACTGCCCGCCTACGAGATCGTGCTGAGCGGGAGCCAGGTCAGGGTTGGCGATCTCCGGGGCGCGCCACCGCCCGATACCCCGCACTCGGGACCAGGCGAGCTGGACCGCGACTGGTGCACGTTCCCCGAGGACGAAGTCGCCTTCCACACCTTTGAGGATTGGCCGATCTGGGAGTCCCCCACCGAGGCCGTCGCGGCCGCTCCGGAAGGCTGGATCCTTCTCGAGGGTGGGCTCGCCATCGTCGACAGCCAGGTCTCGCTCTGCGCTCTGAGCGGCTGCGACGACGCGGTGCAGGCCGCGAACGTCCCGGAGCCTGGCCCCGGCCCTGCGACCGGGGCGCTGTTCGGCGAGCGGTTCATCGCCCGAGTCCGTGATGGGGCCCTCACCGACCTGACGCGCGTCATGCCGGCGCCTTCGCAACCCCTGTAGGCAAGCAGCCAACGTTGCCTGTGGCTCTGCCGGTAAGCCGGATCGAAGTCAGATGACGCCGGAATTAAGGCATGGCCCTGGCTGAGAATAGGCCGCCGTCCCGATGTTCAGTCTACAGCTTCGTCGGAACCTTCCGCTATCGAACCTTGACACATCGGAAGGGAGACGCGCGATGACACGCCGGATGGAGCGGGCTCAGCTGCTGAACCGCCTTTGCGAGCTCCGCGAGCTATACAAGCGACGAGGGCCGGACGATCGGGAGGCATCGGTTACGATGGAGAACCTGCTGGCTCACCTGTCGGAGATCTGGGATCACGCGCAGCTGGCCCCCGACCCGAGCGTTTGACTTCGGCTACTTGTGCACGTCGGCGCAGGTTGGTACGCCTGCCGCTGCGGTCGCACGCTCCAGTTCGGACTGGACGGCGCCGAGGCCATCCTTGGCCTCGATGAACCCTTCGGTGTCGGCGCCCTTCGCCGCCGTGACCTGGTCGGCGTTGAGGCGGACGATCGTGTCGACTGCTGACAGCACGTCGCTCCACGCCGGCTGGCCTGACGGGGGTGTGGAGAGCGCCGTCAGATCATTAAGCCAGGCCTCGAACGTTGGGGCGACCTCGTCTTCCAGCCAAGTCGCGACCTCGGGGAAGGCCGCGGGGTCGGGTTGGTTCGGATCGAAGTCAGCGACGGGAAACGCGCTCCACGCCCGCTTGGATTCGAGGGCGGTCTGGCAGACCGACGCCGCACGAGTAGCGAACGATTCTCCGACCCCGGAAGGGGTTGAGGCTTGGCTGGAGCAGGAAGCGAGCGCCAGCGTCACGGGAAGCACGGCGAGCAGGGTGGCCGCCGTCCGGCGATGTTCGGGCACGAAAGACTGTCCTCGAGGCTCGGGGACCGTGGACCACGGGCAGCCATGGCGACATCGAATGGATTCGACGGCGGGCCGAGCATACACGCTAGCCAGCATCAGGGCGGCGGGGCCATCTCACTCCTGGGTAGCCTGTGTGTGCGGAGACCTTCTTGGGCTACCAGGAGGGCTCCGTACGTGCTCCTAGCCCCCCGTAATCAGCCTCTGGATGTCCTGGATGCTGATGAGGATGACGAGCGCGATCAGGAGCGCGAATCCGGTCAGGTAGATCAGGGCCTCGCGCTCGGCGGGTAGACGCTTCCGCCGCCCCGCCTCGATGAGCACGACCGCGATCCGGCCGCCGTCGAGCGGCGGGAAGGGCAGGACGTTGAGGATCGCGAGGTTGATCGAGAGGATGCCGATGAACTGGACGACGGCCAGCAGCCCGGCGTCGATGACCTCGCCGGTGATCTGGGCGATGCCGATCGGCCCGCGCGCGTCGCCGGCGCCCTCCGGGTTCAGTCCGATCAGCCCTCCGACCGCGCTGGCCAGTCCGCCTGGGATCTCGATCGCGGCTCGGCCGGCGGTCGTGAAGCCGATGACCACCGCATCGATCGGGCTCGACGCGAGCGGTGGTCCCTCGCCGACGCTCTCGGCCTGCCAGCTGAAGCCGATGGCGCCCAGCCCCTGAGTGATCTGCTCATCGGTCAGCTCGCGCGGTGTGACCGTCACGGTCTTCGTGGCGCCATCACGGACGATTGTCAGTGTGACCGGCTCCCCTGCGCGGCTCGAGACGTAGCTCGTGAGGTCCCGCGACTGCTCGAACGTCTGGCCATCCGCCGCAGTAATGACGTCGCCGACAACGAGCGCTGCCTCGGCAGGACTGTCGGGCTGGATCTCAAGCACGTGGAGCGGACCGAGGCTCAGCGGTTGCGACATGGAGGCAGCCCAGGAAAAGGCGAGGCCGGCGAGGATGAAGTTCATTGCCACACCGGCCAGGAGCACCCCGACCCGGATCCAGATCGGGCGCCGATTGAACGCGCCCTCCATGGCGTGATCGATCTCGGTCTCGGTGAGGCCGCTCTCGCGGAGCCGCCGGATCTCGACGTCCCCATCCTCGCCGAGCATGCGAACGAAGCCACCGAGCGGGATCCAGTTCAGGCTGTATCGCGTGCCGTGCCATGTGA
>DATBRU010000103.1:0-9153 GCA_036560105.1 Candidatus Limnocylindria bacterium
TTGCAGGGCGGATTGTCCGGCGACTCGCCGGGCGCCGCGGCCGGGGCACCGGGCTCATGACCGTCGCGGAGCAGGTCGTGGAGCAGGATGGCGACGACGCGAGCCGGGGCGCGATCCTCGTCGTTCGCGGGCTCAGTAAGAAGTTCGGTGGGCTCGACGCCAACCGAAACATCGACTTCGACATCCCGCGGCGCGCGATCGTCTCGATCATCGGCCCCAACGGCGCGGGCAAGACGACCTTCTTCAACCAGCTCACAGGCATGATCGCCCCGACCGAGGGCAGCATCGAGTTCAACGGCTCGAGCATCGTGGGCCTCGGCCCCAACGAGATCGTCTCGCTCGGCATCGCACGCACGTATCAGAACATCCGGCTCTTCAACGACATGTCGGTCATGGGCAACGTGATGGTCGGACGCCACGTTCGCATGAAGGTGCGATGGTGGGAGGCGATGCTCGGCCTCCCCGGCGTCCAGACGGAGGAAGAGGCCACGCGCATGCGCGCGCGAGAGCTGCTCGAGCTCGTGGGGCTCCCGCGGCGATATGAGGAAGACGCGGCGAAGAACCTTCCGTACGGCGACCAACGACGGCTCGAGCTGGCACGAGCGCTGGCCAGTGACCCCAAGCTCCTGCTCCTCGACGAGCCGACGGCCGGGATGAATCCGGGCGAGACGACGCAGATGACCGCGCTCATCCGGCGCATCCGCCAGGAGCTCGACCTGACCGTCCTGCTCATCGAGCACGACATGAAGGTGGTCATGGGGATCAGCGAGCGGATCACGGTCCTCGATTACGGCGAGAAGCTCGCCGAGGGACTTCCGGAGGAGGTTCGAGCGAATCCGAAGGTGATCGAGGCCTACCTCGGCAAGCAGGCGACCATGGCATGACCGACGTGACAGCCGACCCAGCCGATCCAAGCGCCACCGACCACACGGGCGCTGGCCATCGCGGCGACACGCTGCTCGAGTTGACCGGAGTCCACGTCTTCTACGGCAGCATCGAGGCCCTCAAGGGCGTGTCGCTGACCGTCGGGCGTGGAGAGATCGTGACGCTCATCGGCTCGAATGGTGCCGGGAAAAGCACGACCCTCCGCGCCATCAGCGGTACCCAGCGGCCGCGCGAGGGCACGATCACGCTTGCCGGTCGACCGATTCATACGCTTCCCGCCCACGAGATCGTGGGCCTCGGCGTCGCCCATTCGCCCGAAGGGCGCAAGGTTTTCAGCCGCATGACGGTGTACGAGAACCTGCAGATGGGCGCCTTCAGCCGGCGCGGCGAGAAGATCGACGATGACGTGAACCGTGTCTTCGACCTCTTCCCGCGTCTCAAGGAGCGCCGCGGCCAGAAGGCGGGGACGATGTCCGGCGGAGAGCAGCAGATGCTGGCCATGGGACGCGCGCTCATGGCCCATCCATCCATCCTCCTGCTCGATGAGCCGTCGATGGGCCTCTCACCGATCCTGACCGAGCAGATCTTCACGATCATCGCCGAGATCAACGCCCAGGGCACAACGGTGCTCCTCGTGGAGCAGAACGCGCTCATGGCGCTCAATGCGGCGCACCGCGGCTATGTCATCCAGACCGGGAAGATCATCCTGGCCGACACCGCCGCCAATCTCGCCGCCGACCCGCAGGTGCGCCAGGCCTACCTCGGCGAGATCTGAGTCCGTGGCGCCGCCGCCCACACCGCCGAAGTCCCCCCGCGACTACCGGCCGGATCTGCGACCGATGGCGATTCTGGGCCTGGTGCTGCTGGTCGTGGTCATCGCCTGGATCGTGCTCTCGCCCCTCATCCTGCCCCGTTGATCCCCAGAGTTCTCCATCTGTGGAGGCTCCTTCACCCGGGAGCCAATCCGCGTGCGATTCCCGCACCCTGGTGAGGGCCGCGTCGCGTGACGAGCGCGCCGGGGTGCCGTTCACGCGTCCCGGTCTTCGATGGACTGCGGGAATCGCGCCCGACATCGGCCCCGTGCGAATCGGCCTCAACGCATTGAGACCGCGGACTCGCGCCGGACCGATCAGCGCGCATGCATCGGCTCAGTACGGGCGCCTGACCCCGAAGCCGGATCCCGCCCCATAGAGCACCAACGCCACCCCCGCGGCAGCCAACGCCAACCCCGGTGACTGCTGGGGCAGCGGGAGATACCCGACCGACCACAGCTCCCAGGCCCGATAGACGAGCGCGACGGCGCCGATGCACCCGAGCACGAGGTACACCCACGGCGAGTCGAGCGCGAAGCCCCACCGCCCCCGCATGTAGCCGATGTCGAGCAGCACGAGAACCAGCACGGCGGCTCCGAAGATGACGATCCCCGGGCCCTCGAGGCCGATTCCCTGCTGGGCCGGCACCTCGACGCCGGAGACCAGGTCGCCGCCGGCACGCCACCACGGAAGGAACCCCGAGGCGACCATGGCAAGGGCGCCGAGCAGGATCGGCCAGCGGAATCGGCGCATGCCCCCGTCCATGCGACCAGCCTACCCCTCGGGCGGGACGCCGCTGTAGACGGACGGCTTCAACACGCCGATGTACGGCAGGTTCCGGTACCGCTCGTCGTAGTCGAGGCCATAGCCGATCACGAATCGGTCCGGGATCGTGAAGCCGGTGTAGTCGATCGGGATCTCGGCCAACCGCCGTGCCGGCTTGTCGAGCAGGCAGACGATCTTGATCGAGGCCGGGTGCTTGTCCGCGAGGTAGTGCAGCAGGTAGTTCAGCGTGAGCCCCGTGTCGATGATGTCCTCCACCACGATCACGTGTCGCCCGTCGATCGGCTGCGACAGGTCCTTGAGGATGCGCACCTGACCGGAGGACTCGGTCGCGGCCCCGTACGACGAGACCTCCATGAGGTCGATGCTCGTGGGCAGGTCCATGGCACGCATGAGGTCCGCCAGAAAGACGAGCGATCCCTTCAGGACGCTCACCAGCACCGGGTCGCGACCGGCGTAGTCGGCAGCGATCTGCGCGCCGAGCTCCGCCACCCGGGTCGCGACGGCATCGGATTCGAGCAGGATCTCCTCGACGTCGTCGTGCAGGCTCACGCGGCATCGACCTCGTCGCGGACGCGCGCCGCTGCGCCATTGGCGAGGGCCACGTCGGTCAGAAAGTCGAGGCGACCGTATTTCACCATCAGGGCCCGGAAGTCACGCGCGTAGAAGAGCTTCACCCGCACCTCCGGGTAGAGCTGCCGCATCCAGCGCAGCTTGCGGTTCTTCTTGCGCACGAGCGACTGCTTCAGCGTCGTGAGCTCGACGTAGAGGTCGATCCCCGGGAGGTAGAAATCGGGCGCGAACGACTCGATGACCGCGCCGTCGGCGTTCCAGGAGATGGGGAAGACGTCGGGCTCGTATTGCCACGCGACACCGTAGAAGTCGAGGATCCTCGCCAGCTCCGCCTCGCTGTCGTGAGCGAAACGGGGTGGCGAGGCCGAGGTCACCTGATCTGCCACCCGACCTCGATCGTAGCCTGCGCAACCGATTGGGACGCCATCGGCTCCGAGTATATCGGGGCGAGTTATCCACAGGTCGTCCCAAGCCGCGCGAATCGTGGATAACTTCGGTTGTCATCCACCCGTCCGGCGCGGTACGGTCGAGGTCCTGCTCCGGCGAGCGACCGAGTACGGTAACCGCGGGTGGTACGGGGCCGATGCGAGAGCCGGCCGCGACGCCGATCACCCACCGGGAAGACCGAAAGGACGCTCGTAGGAGCATTTCCTTGTCATCGACCGATGCGCGCGCGGCGCGCGCGGCCCTCGAGCGCCTGCTCGGCGCCGATGCGTCCCTCGACCTCCCGTCCGGCTTCGGTGACGCGGTCGAGCGCTACGTCAAGCTCCTCCTCGACGCCAACCGCCAGCACAATCTGACACGGGTCGTCGATCCGGAGGCTATCGCGCGCCTCCACCTGCTGGACTCCCTGGCTGCGCTTCCATGGATCGACGCATGGACGCCGACGTCGGCCCTCGATCTTGGCTCCGGCGGTGGCATCCCGGGCATCGTCCTCGCGCTCGCTCGGCCTGCCATGTCCTGGACGCTCGTCGACTCGGTCGGCAAGAAGGCCGATGTGCTGCGCTCCTTCATCGAAGCACTCGGCCTGGACTCGGTGGCCGTGATCGCCTCGCGGGCCGAGGAGCTCGGCCACGAGCCAAGGCACCGCGAGGGGACCGACCTGGTGACGGCGAGGGCCGTGGCCTCGCTGCCGGTGCTGCTCGAGCTCGCGCTGCCGCTGGCTCGGGTCGGAGGGAACCTGCTCGCCTGGAAGGGCCCGATCGCGAAGGACGAGCTCAGGGCTGGGCGCAGCGCCGCGCGGCAGCTCGGTGGTGGGGAGCCGTCGATCCGTCCATCGGGCTGGGAGGCACTGGGCGCCCACCGCTTCGTCATCGTGCGAAAGGAGCGCCCGACCGCCGATCGCTTTCCCCGGCGCTCCGGCCAGCCCTCGCGACGTCCCCTGGGCCAATGACGCGCGAGGAAGGTGCACGATCGGTCGCCGACGGGCATGCCGGGGTGCCCTTCGCGTGCCCGCCGCCTGCCGAACTCGATCTCTCGAGGCCGATGCACTCGAGGGCCTCGAGGGATGTCATTCCCTCGACGGATTGAAGGCCGGTGAACGTGAGCAGCTCCGATGCGTGCCAGTCGGGCGTCACGGCCCTCAATGGAGTGTGGGAATCGCACCGGAATCGGCTCGGCGGTGAAGATCCCTCAATGCATTGGGGCGGATGCGGGCAGCCGGCGGTCAATGAGGCAAGGACGGGGTCGCGCCGGGAGCGTCGGTATACTCGGATCTCCCATGCGAATCGCCGTCCTGTCGGACATCCACGCCAACCTGCCCGCGCTGGAGGCGGTGATCGCCGATCTGCCCGACGTCGACGAGATCTGGGTGCTGGGCGACACGGTCGGCTACGGGCCGCAGCCGAACGAGGTCATCGAGGCGCTGCAGCGGGCAGGCGCCCGGAGCGTGCTCGGCAACCATGACGGCGCCGCCATCGGGGTCGTGAACGCGCGGTACTTCAACCCCGACGCGCGTGCGGCGATCGAGTGGACCGCCGATGTCGTCGACCCGAACGCTCGCGCGTACCTGGCATCACTGCCCGAGGTCCGCCGGGACGGAGGCCTGACCGCGGTCCACGGGTCGCCGCGAGACCCGATCTGGGAGTACATCACCACCACGGACATCGCCGCCGCCAACCTCGGCGCGTTTGACACGCGCCTGTGCCTGTTCGGCCACACCCATCAGCCGACCGTGTTCCGGGGTACCGATGGCAGGGTCGAGGCCACGCTCGGCCTGCCGGACACGAAGGCGTCCCTCGATGCCGGCGACCGCTTCCTCCTCAACCCGGGCAGCGTGGGACAGCCGCGCGATGGGCTCCGCGACGCCGCATACGCGGTCGTGGAGCTGGACGGTCCGAGCGACACCGGCGAGATCGAGTTTCGC
Organism: Candidatus Limnocylindria bacterium; assembly: GCA_036560105.1. Classification (GTDB taxonomy): domain Bacteria; phylum Chloroflexota; class Limnocylindria; order QHBO01; family QHBO01; genus JACDBZ01. Next base: position 5,419 of record DATBRU010000103.1, read on the forward strand.
CGCGTCGGCTACGACGTCGACCGCACGCAACGCTTGATGCGGGATGCCGGCCTCCCTGCCCGCCTGGTGGAGCGGCTCAGCTACGGACGGTGATCGAGCTGCGTCGGTTCGACGACGCGCCCCTCGACACGGGGCCGTAGGATAGCCGTCGGCATGGACTTCTTCCGACGCGCCGATCGGCGCGCGCCAGCCTTCGAATACACGCGGCTCCTGGTCCCGATGCTCGGCGTTCCGGAAGTGGACGATCCCGCCCTCAAGGTGGCCGCCCTGCTGCTCGCGGACCGAGATCAGGCCGAGGTCGCGCTCCTCCACGTCATCGAGGTCCCGTTCGAGCGAAACCTCGACGCCGATGACGAGGCTGCCGTCGCCGCAGCCGATGCGATCCTGTCGCGCGGCGAATCGGTGCTCGCCGCGGCGGGCATCGCCGCCCGTGCCAGCACGGTCCAGGCCCGCGCCGCAGGCCCGGCCATCGTCGACGATGCGAACGAGCTCGGCACGGAGCTGATCGTGATGGGGCTGCGCTACAAGAAGCGATTCGGGGGACAATGGGACGCGGGGCGAACCGTTCCGTACGTCATGCGCAACTCGACCGCGCCGGTGTGGTGCCTGCGCGCCGAGACGAAGGAGCTTGCGAACACGACATGAGGGTCATCATCGTCGGCTGCGGCCGGGTTGGAGCGCGGGTCGCGGCCGAGCTCGATCAACGGGGCGAGCAGATCACCGTGATCGATACCTCCGCGCGTGCGTTCACCAGGCTTCCGCAGACGTTCGGCGGCGAGACCGTCCGCGGCAGCGGCCTGGACGAGGACACCCTGCGTTCGGCAGGGGCCGAGCAGGCGGACCTCGTCATGGCGCTCACCGAGGGTGACAACCGCAACGCGCTCTCGGCACAGCTCGCCAAGCACATCTTCGGCGTGCCGCGCGTCATCGCCAAGATCAACGATCCGCTGCGGGGCGAGGCCTACCGCGCCCTCGGCCTCGAGACCATCTGCCGCACGATCATCCTCGGCGACGCGCTCGTGACGGCCGCCATCGAGGGCGCCGCCGCGACGAATGGATTCGTCGAGGAGCCGACCGCGCAGCCGCTGCGCGGTGCGCCACCGCCGGGATCGCCTGCCGGCGCGGATGCCCGAGCCGCCCTCGCCGCCGAGGACGAGGAAGTCGTGCCCGAGGCGACGATCGTGCAGCCCAGCGACGGACGCGAAGGAGGCTTCTAGCCCATGTACGTCGTGGTCATCGGCGGCGGGAACGTCGGCTACTACCTGACCAAGGAGCTCCTCGCCGCGGGGCACGAGGTGGTCGTCATCGAAGAGGATCCGGCCCGAGCGCGCCAGATCGCGGACGAGCTCGGAAGCATCGTCATCGCCAACGACGGGTGCGAGGGCCGGTACCAGGCCGAGGCCGGCATGGGCCGCGCGGATGTGGTGGCCGTGGTGACCGGCGACGACGCGGTGAACCTCGCCGCCTCGCAGGTCGCGAAGATGCGATTCAACGTGCCGCGATCCATCGCCCGCGTCAACGATCCGCGTAACGAGAAGCTGTTCCGGCAACTCGCCATCGACGAAACGGTGAGCCCGACCCGCGCCATTCTCGCCGTCATCGAGCACGACATCCCGGTCCACGATCTGCTGCACCTTGCCGAGCTCGAGGGTGGCGAGGTCCAGATCGTCGAGGCCCAGCTGGACGCGGATTCGCCGGTCATCGGCCAGGAGCTGCGCCAGCTGACGCTGCCGGAAGGCAGCTCGATCGCCGTCGTTATTCGGGACGACCGTGCCCAGTCGCCGCGGCCGGACACGCGCCTTCGAGCCGGGGACAAGATCCTGGCCGTGACCTCGGCCGGGCAGGAAGCGTCGCTGCGGAACCTTCTCATCGGCGAGTAGGCGTCGCTGAACCACTGTCAGGACCATTGACAATGGGATTGATAGGGTTTATGGTCCCGACATGGACCGATCGCGACGTGAGGAGACCGGGTCGCCCGGCGTCCCGCGCCGCGCCGACCTGAACCGCCCGCGATACATCATCAGCATCGCCGCCGAGCTGTCGGCGTGCCATCCACGGACGCTGCGGATCTACGAGGAGGAGGGGCTCCTCCAGCCACAGCGTCGCAACAACCTCCGTCTCTACAGCGAGGCGGACATCCAACGCGTTCGCATCATCCGATTCCTCACGCGCCGGCAGCGTGTCAACCTCGCCGGCGTACGGGTCATCCTTCAGCTCGAAGACCTCGGCAAGATCAGGGTCTACGATCTGTTCGAGCAAGACGGACTGGACGAATTCGCCGAAGACGACGAGCCCGACACGGAGCTCGCGCCCGCATCGAGCCAAGGAGCACATCAGCGTGGCAACTGACGACATCAACCAGGAGATTCCCGAGATCGAGGCAACCGAGGAGGGCGACGGCGGGGAGCTGGAGCACGTCCAGGTCCTCCCTCTCGTGGCGCTCCGCGACACGGTGATCTTCCCGGAGATGATCGTGCCACTCACGGTCGGAAGAGATCGCAGCGTCAAGGCGCTGGACCGCGCCGTCCGCACCTCTCAGCCCGTGGCGCTCGTCACCCAGCGTTCGAGCGAGCAGGAGGAAATCGCCAGCGTCGACGAGCTGTACGCCATCGGCACGCTCGCGAAGATCGCCCAGGTCATCCGGCTCCAGGACGGAACGATCCGCGCCATCGTCCAGGGGCAGCGGCGCATCCGGCTGCTCGACCTGCTCCAGTCCGATCCGCACCTCGAGGCGCGGGTCGAGGTCATCGACGACGCCGCCGAGAAGACCCTCGAGGTCGAGGCGCTCATGGCCTCGATCCACGGCCAGATCGAGCAGTACGTGAACAGTGGTGCATCGGTCCCGCCGGAGGTGGCCGTTGCCGCGCGCAACATCGCCGATGGTGGGCTGCTCGCCGACATGACCGCCTACAGCCCCGAGATGACCACCGAGCAGCGCCAGGAGCTGCTCGAGACGATCGACGTGGCGGATCGGCTTCGCCTCGCCAGCGCCTTCCTCGCCAAGCAGATCGAGGTCCTCGAGCTGAAGGGTCGCATCCAGTCCGAGGTCAAGTCCGAGATGGACAAGACCCAGCGCGAGTACATCCTGCGCGAGCAGATGAAGGCGATTCAGAAGGAGCTGGGCGAGGACGACCCGGCCGTTGCCGAGGCCACCGAGCTGCGCGAGAAGGTCGAGGCCTCCGCGATGCCCGACGAGGTCAAGGAGAAGGCCCTCAAGGAGGTGGATCGCCTCTCGCGCATCCCGAGCGCATCGCCCGAGCAGGGCGTCATCCGCACCTACGTTGACTGGCTCGTCAGCCTGCCCTGGGGCGTGGAGACCGACGACAACCTCGACCTCGATGAGGCCGAGAAGGTCCTCCACGAGGATCACTGGGGCCTCGAGAAGCCGAAGGAGCGCATCGTCGAGTACATGGCCGTGCGCAAGCTGGCCGAGAAGATCCGCTCCCCGATCCTGCTGTTCGTCGGCCCGCCCGGCGTGGGAAAGACCTCGCTGGGCAAGAGCATCGCGCGCGCCATGGGACGCAAGTTCGTGCGCATGAGCCTCGGTGGCATCCACGATGAAGCCGAGATCCGCGGCCATCGGCGCACCTACATCGGCGCCTTGCCGGGCCGGGTGATCCAGAACATCAAGACCGCCGGCAGCGCCAACCCGGTCTTCATGCTCGACGAGATCGACAAGGTCGGCATGGACTTCCGCGGCGACCCGAGCTCCGCATTGCTCGAGGTGCTCGACCC
>DATBRU010000104.1:0-2316 GCA_036560105.1 Candidatus Limnocylindria bacterium
CGGCCATGAGGATGGCGCCGAATCCGACGGCGAACATCAGCACCAGCGAGAGCGCGAAGGTCGTGGACCAGCCGAGGGCGATCTCGCCCACCCCCAGTATCATCGCGCCGATGCCGATGAAGGCCGGGCGTGGCGCCCCGCGGAATGCGAGCGAGAGGGCGGCCAGGAGCGAGCCGAGACCGGACGCGGCCATCAGGAAGCCATACCCGGTCGCGCCGCTGTGGAGGACGTCCTCGGCGAGCGGCGGGATGACCACGCTGAAGTTCATGCCGGCGGCGGAGACCAGGCCGATGACGAGGAGGCTCATCAGCACGATGGGGGTGCGGCGGACGTACGACAAGCCTTCGCGAAGCTGGGTCATCACGTCCGAGACGGACTCCGGGCGGGCGATGCGCGCCGGGCTCAGGAGCTCCGCGTCGCGCATGAGCGCGAGCGCGACGATCACCGCGAGGAAGCTCAGTGCGTCGATGGTGAACGCCCATGGCACGCCGACCAGCCCGATGGTGATGCCGGCGACGGCGGGGCCGATGACGCGCGCCCCGTTGAACATCGCCGAGTTGAGCGCGACGGCGTTGCCGATGTCCTCGCGGCCGACCATCTCGACCGAGAACGCCTGGCGGACCGGCATGTCCACCGCGTTGACGGTGCCGATCGCGAGCGCCAGCAGGATCAGCAGCGGGATCGTCGCCGTGTCGCTGAAGGCGAGGACGGCCAGGATCGTCGAGAGGGCCATCTTGATCGCCTGGGTCGCGATGAGGGTCTTGCGCTTGGGGAGCGAGTCGGCATAGACGCCGGCGAACAGGCCGAAGACGAGGACCGGGATGAACTGGGCGGCAGCCACGACGCCGAGCCAGAGCGGATCGCTGGTGAGCTGCAGCACGAGCCACGCCTGGGCGACCGTCTGCATCCACGTGCCGATCAGGGAGATGCCCTGGCCAGTGAAGAAGAGCCGGTAGTTGCGGTGGCGGAATGCGCTCGTCGCGCGCCGGGTGGCCGGGCTCATCGGTCGTCCCCGAGCTCGGCGATGCCCGCGCGGATCCGCGTCAGGCGCGCCTCCGCGTCGGCGATCATCGCGGCGAGGCTGCCGGCCTTGTCCTGGAGGAGGGCGATCTGGCGCTCGACGCGCTCCTCGGCCTCGGTGAGATAGACGCGGCGCTCGGCGGGGTCCGTGGTGTGCGCAAGCCGCTCGCGGTTGCGCACCCTCGCGGCCTCGTCCTCGAGCATCTGGCCGATCTGGGCGAGCGAGAACCCGGCATCGTCGCGGAGGCGCTTGATGAACCGCAGCCGCTCGATGTCGGAGGGGTCGTAGAGGCGATAGGCGCCGTCCGAGCGGGCCGCCGGGGCCAGGAGGCCCATCTCCTCGTAGTAGCGGATGGACCGGGTCGTCAGGCCGAGCTCCGCCGCGACCTCGTTGATGCGCAGGAGGCGCTCGGGCGGGGCGGGATCAGGCTCGGTGGTGGGGCGGACGACGGTCATGGGCAGGGGCCCATCCTACCACAACCTTCACGTTGACGTAAAGGTTAGACCCGCGACTGGGGTCGGTCTCCCGTCCGCACGATCCGACGATTCCGGAACCTTTGGCCGCTTGGAACCGCCAATACACTCCAGACGCGACCAGACTGGCCGCGCGGAGCCGAGGGGCGACGTGCAGCGAGACCTCGTGGAGCGGGCTCGGAGGGGCGATCATGACGCCTTCGCCGTGCTGGCAGGCGCCACGATCGGTCGGCTGGACGCCGCGGCTCGACTCATCCTGAAGGACCCCTACCGTGCCCAGGATGCCGTCCAGGAGACGCTCGTCCGGTGCTGGCGGGACCTGCCCACCCTGCGCGACCCCGATCGCTTCGATGCCTGGCTCCACCGGCTCTTCCTCAACGCCTGCCGCGATGAGCTCCGGTCCGTCAAGCGCCACAGCATCGAGGTCGAGCTTCCCGAGATCCATCCGCTCTCGGTGTCCGATTTCCAGTCGGCCTCGGCCGAACGGGATCTGATCGAACGTGGCGTCCGCCACCTCGACCCAGACCAGCGCACCGTGATCGTCCTGCATTACTACCTTGGCCTGCCGCTCCCGGACGCCGCCGCAGCCATGGGGATCCCCGTGGGGACCGCGAAGTCGCGCCTCCACCGGGCCACTCAGGCGCTGCGCGCGGCGCTCGATTCGGATGCTCGAGTCCTGCCAGGGCTGACGGAGGGTCGTACCTGATGACACAGCGCGACGACCTCGACCAGCTGCTCTCGGCGTGGGTCGACGACCCGTATACGCCGCCGGCTCCGCGCTAACTCGGGAACGTCCTCGAGCGGACGCGGACCACGCGGCAG
>DATBRU010000105.1:0-23637 GCA_036560105.1 Candidatus Limnocylindria bacterium
GAGAAGGGCGACCTTGCCGATCTCCTTGAGGTACATCCGCACCGGGTCATCGATGCCGATGATGTCCGCCGCGAGCGCCTCGAGGTCTTCCTCTGGCTCCTTCGCCTTCGGAGCCGGGGCTCCTTCCCCCGCGCCCTGCTCATCATCCGGTGCAGCGATCAGGGTCGGCTGGTTCTCCGCGTCGAGGACCTCGACGCCGGCCTCCGCGGCGGCTGCGTAGAGCTCCTCGACGGCGCCCATCTGTGCCTCCGGCTCCGGGATCGCCTGGAGGATCTGGTCGTGGGTGATGAACCCCTCCTCGCGTCCCTTCGCGATGAGCTCGCTGATCGCGGCCGCCGTGGCTGCGGTGCCCCCCGATCCACGCGCGGCCTGCTTCGCCGTGCCGGACGCTCTGGTCGTGGGAGCCTTCGCCTTGACGGTCTTCGCCGCAGCTTGCGTCGCGGGCGCGGCCTTGGTGGCAGCCTCCTTGCTTGCCGAGGCCTTGGCCGTGGCCTTGGTCGGCGCGGCCTTGGCCGTGCCCTTGGCGGCAACCTTGGTCGCCGGCGCCTTGGCCGTGGCCTTGGTGGGCGCGGCCTTGGTCGGCGCGGCCTTGGTCGGCGCGGCCTTGGTGGCGCTGGTGGCGGCCCGAGCCGGCGCCTTCGCGGTAGCCGCGACCGGCCGGGCGACTACCTTCGTCGTCGGCTTGCTCGTTGGGGCCTTCTTGCTGGTGGGGGTCGTTGTCGCCACCTGGTTACGTCCTCCTCTGGCCGACCGCGACAGCGGTCGGGTTGATCGCCTGCTCGAGCTGTTCACGTTCCAGGTGCAGCACCTGGAACTGCCGTTCGAGATCGTGGATGTCGGCCTGGTCGGGGTCCTGTGCCCCGATGCTGATGAGTGCCTGAAGGTCGGTGAGCCGGTCGAGCACCTGCTCCTTCCTCAGTCGAAGGAGACACACGCGGAGCGCCTCGCGATCGGTCGCGGTGTCCGCGGTGCGTTGACCTTCTCGCGCCGATGCGAGCAGCGAACGTGCCAGCCCGGCCGTGACCGGATCGAGTCCGGCGACGAAGGGCTCGAGCTCCGGACGCTGGCCGCCAGCCGTGCCGACCACGTCAACCCAGGCTTCCGCAAGGGCCCGTGCGGCCTCGTCGCGGAACGGAAGCCGTTCGTCGGCGTGCTCGGCAGCGAGCGAGGGGTTGAGCAGAAGCAGGGTCAGCGCCTCGCGCTCGAGCGTATTGAGCATCGGCTCGTCGTTGGTCGTCCCGCCACGTTCGTCGAGCGGCCTGACGGGCACCGGCAGCGGTCCACGTGCCAGCTCGTCGCGCAGGACGCGCTCGTCGATCCCGGCCAGCTTCGCGAGTCCGGGTACGTACGAGTCCTGCTCGACGCGATCCGGGATCCGCCGCAGCAGGTCGAGCATGCGCCGGGTGTACGAGCTGCGGCCCTGGGGCTGTCGCATGTCGACTTCGCTCGCCGCACGCTGCATGAAGTACGGCAGCAGCTCCGCAGCCTCCGCGACGGCGGTGCGCCATCCGTCGGGGTCGGTCCGAATCAGCTCGTCGGGATCCTTGCCGGCGGGAATGCGGATCACTCGCACCTTGCTCACGACCGGACCGAGCTCGGTGAGGAGGCCGCGCTGGGTCGCCGCCTCGCCCGCAAGGTCGAGATCGTACGCGAGGGCGACACCCTCGGCATATCGGTTCGCGAGCTCCACCTGGCCCGCGGTGAGCGCCGTACCGAGGCTGGCGACGACGTTCTCGAAGCCGGCCTGGTGCGCGGTCATGACGTCCGTATATCCCTCGACGATGACCGCCAGCTTCTCCCGCCGGATGGCGCCCTTGGCCAGATCGATGCCGTACAGCGTGCGGCTCTTGTCGAAGAGGATGGTGGCCGGGGAGTTCAAATACTTCGGACCCTCGGCATCGGGCATGATCCGGCCACCGAGGCCGATCGCCCGTCCCGATGCGTCGCGGATCGGGATGATGACCCTCCCCCGGAAGCGGTCATAGACGCCTCCCCGGGTCGACGGGCTGGCCAGGCCTGCATCGGTCAGCTCGGCGTCACTGAAGCCTCGTGCTCGGAGCCGCTTCGTCAGCGCTTCCCAGGTGTTCGGCGCGTAGCCGATGGAGAATCGCTCCAGCGTCGCGTCGCTGAGTCCACGGTCGGCCAGGTACGAGCGCGCTCCGGCGGCCTGGTGTGCCTGGAGCAGCACCTCGCGATACCACGCGACCGCGCCCTCGAGCGCCTCGCGCAGCCGACGCCGTCGCCGATCCTCGGTCGCCGTGCGCTCGGAGAGCTCGACGCCCGCTCGCTCGGCAAGGCGGGTCAGGGCCTCACGGAAGTCGAGGCCGTCCCGACGCATGAGAAACGTGAAGATGTCACCGTGCTCGCCGCACCCGAAGCAGTGCCACGTCTCACGCTCCGGCGTGACGGTGAACGAGGGGGTCTTCTCGGCGTGGAACGGGCAGAGTCCCTTGAAGATCGTGCCCGCGCGCTTGAGCTGAACCGTCTCACCGACGATTTCGACGACTGGCAGCTTGGCCTTGATCTCGGCGACGATGCCGGACGACGTGATGGCGAACGCTCCTGTACCCAACGGCCGGCCCCGATGGCTGGATCAGGGCCGGGTCTGATTTGTCAAGTAGTTTGTCAAGTACCTACGTGCCATTCTACTCGATTGTCAATCATCGAGGAAGTCCCAGGTGCGTGCGCAATCGGCCGTCGGCCGCGACCCGGGCTCGATACACTGCTCCCTGACCCCACCTCACCCCACCGGACCGCACCCCACCACGCTCGAGGCCGATGCAGGCAACCGAGTCGCGCCCCTTACCAGCCCACCCGTCTGAAGACGCCTGGATGCGCGCCGCCTTCCACGAGCTTCATGGAAGAAGCCTCCATGGATTCGCCTTGCTGCTGCTGCTCGGAGACCAGGCACAGGCCGCACGACTCTCCGGCGAGGCGCTCGGGATGGGCCTCGATCACGTCGACGAGCTTCGGCACCCCGAGCGCGCCGCGGCGTGGCTGCGCGCACGCCTGGTGCAGTCGGCCCTCGCGCTGCGCGCCTCTGATCTGCAGCCCACGGCCGGAGCGCTTACGGGACTCGGAGCCGATCCGGCGGTGGTGGCAGCGCTCGGCGCCCTGGACACGCGCGAGCGCGCGGCCCTGATCGCTTCGATGATCGAGCACCTCGACCCACGGGACGTTGCCGCCCTGCTGCGGCGGGACGGCTCGCGCCTTCGCCATCTCGTCATGACGGCTCGACGCAAGTATCTCGCCGCCTACCTTGGCGCCGCGCCGGAGGTGACGGTCGCCGGACCCATCGCGGACCGGCTCCACGACGTCGCCCAGCGCACGATCGGCTGATGGAGCGCCACGACGCCTTCACGATCTGGCTCGCCGGTGGCGCCATGGCCGAGCTGCAGAGGGACGTGGCGATCCACGCGTCAGCGTGCCCCGATTGTCTTCTGGCAGCGGCAGCATTTGACGCGCTCGGCCGGATCGATGTCGGGGCCGCACCCGAGCCGCCCATCGTCGCCGTCGAATACCAAACGGGCCGGAACGTCGTGCGCGGGTCGCTCTGGCTCGCCGGCCTGGTCATCGTGCTGGCGGTCGCCACGACCGGTGCCATGGCCGCGAATGGCGCCTTCGAGGCGGTGCCCGCCGCGGGCGAGCTCGACGCTGAGGCTTCGGCGCCAACCGCTACGACAGGAGGGGCCGTGCTCGGTGACCGGGCCAGCCCGCGGCCGAGTGCGAGCCAGACGTCGGATCCCCGCTCGTCAGCCAGCGCCGATCCCGGGTCCAGCGGGTCGGCGGCATCGGTCGAGCCGGCGGCGAGCGCGTGGCCCCCGGCAGCGATACCGACGTTTCGGGGACAGCCGCTCCCGACCACCCGCGCTGTCGCAACGCCGACCACGGCCGCCGCCACCCCGGCGCCCAGCCCGACGCCCGCGGTGACCTCACCGCCCACGCCCGCGCCAACCGCGGTACCCACGCCCATACCAACGCCAGCACCGACGGCCACCCCGGTGCCTCCGGCGTGCTCGAACGGAATCGACGACGACGGGGACCAGTTGGTCGACTTCGGCAGCGACCCCGGTTGCGACAGCGCGCTCGACGACGACGAGACCGACCCGGTCCCCTGACCGGGCGCTGGAAGCCCTTACCGGTCGCGCGTCTCCGTGCTGGCGAGCGCGGCCTGCGCGGCCGCGAGCCGGGCGACCGGAACGCGGAACGGTGAGCAGGACACGTAGTCCAGGCCGACCTCGTGACAGAAGGCGATCGATTGCGGATCGCCGCCGTGCTCGCCGCAAATGCCGATCTTGAGGTCCTTCTTCGTTGAGCGGCCCTTCTCGACGCCCATGCGCACGAGCTGGCCGATGCCGGCGGCATCGAGGACCTGGAAGGGGTTCTCGGGCAGGATCTTGCGGTCGACGTACTGCATCAGGAACTTGCCCTCGGCATCGTCGCGCGAGTATCCGAAGCCCATCTGGGTGAGGTCGTTGGTGCCGAAGCTGAAGAACTCGGCATGCTCGGCGATCTCATCGGCGGTGAGGGCGCCGCGTGGCACTTCGATCATCGTGCCGAACTTGTAGTCGACCTGCTGACCCGAGGCCTCGACGATCTGCGCGACCTCGGCCTCGAGGATCTCGCGCGTCTCGCGCAGCTCGTTCACGTGCCCGACGAGCGGGATCATGATCTCGGGCAGTGGCTTCTTGCCCTCGGCCGCGACCCGCGCTGCGCCGGCGAGGATCGCGCGCGTCTGCATCTTGACGATGTCGGGGATCATCAGCCCCAGGCGGCAGCCGCGCATGCCGAGCATCGGGTTCTGCTCGATCATCGCCTCGACGGCCTGGAGCAGCTCCTCCTTCTCAGCCAGCTCCGCCTCGAGGGTGGACCGATCCGGCGGCGCCGATGAAGCCGGGTCCGGCTGCGTAAGCCCCAGCCTGCGCATGGCCCGGGCCGCGTCCTTCTTGCCGAACACCTTCACGAGCCCGGCCTGCACGAGGCCCACGTCGATGCCGCCCGCGCCGTCGCGCAGCTCGAGCGTTGTCCGCAGGCGCGTCGTCTCGGCGATCAGCTCCTCGTGCGACGGGAGGAACTCGTGCAACGGCGGATCGAGGAGGCGGATGACGACCGGCAGTCCGTCCATTGCCCGGAAGAGCCCCGCGAAATCATCGGTCTGGAGCTGCTCCAGCTCGCCGAGGGCGGCGTCGAACGTGGCGATCGTCTCGCGGTCATCGTCGGTGAGGTCCGCATCCGGCCTGGCCTTGGCGGCCGTTGCGGCCGTGGCGGACAGGATCATCCGGCGCACCGTCGGAAGGCGGTCCTCCTCGAAGAACATGTGTTCGGTGCGGCAGAGCCCGATCCCCTGCGCCCCGAAGGCCCGGGCACGCTCCGCGTCGCGGGGGTAGTCGGCATTGGCCCAGACCTGGAGGCGGCGCGTCTCATCGGCCCAGCCGAGGAGCGTCGCGAGGTCGTGCTCGTCCTCGAAGCGCGCCTCGATCGTGGGGAGCTCGCCGCTGAAGATCTCGCCTGTCGTCCCGTCGATGCTGATCACGTCGCCCTCGCGCACGAGGGATGACCCGGCCCGCATCTCGCGCTTCGCGTAGTCGATCTTCAGCGACTCGGCGCCCGCAACGCAGGGGAGGCCCATCGAGCGCGCCACGACGGCCGCGTGGGACGTCGCACCGCCGCGTGCGGTGAGCACCCCCTTCGCCGCAAGCATGCCGTGCACGTCGTCAGGCGACGTCTCGATGCGCACGAGGACGACCGGGTGGCCGGCATCCCTGGCAGCAACCGCGCGATCGGGATCGAAGACCGCCTGGCCCACGGCGGCTCCCGGCGACGCGTTGAGGCCCTTGCCCAGCAGACGGTCTCCGAGCTGGCCCTTCGCCCTCTCGTCGAAGCGCGGCAGGAGCAGCTGCACGATCTGGCTCGGCTCGACGCGCTGCAGCGCCTCCTCCTTCGTGATGACGCCCTCGGCGACCATGTCGACCGCGACCTTGACCGCAGCGGGGGCGGTCCGCTTGCCGGACCGTGTCTGGAGCATGTACAGCGTGCCGCGCTCGATCGTGAATTCGAGGTCCTGCATGTCGCGGTAGTGGCTCTCCAGACGCCGCGCGATCGCTTCGAACTGCGCGTAGACCTCGGGCATGGCCTCCCGCATCTGGCTGATCTTCTCCGGCGTCCGGATGCCGGCCACCACGTCCTCGCCCTGCGCGTTCGTGAGGTACTCGCCGTAGAGCTCGTTGTGCCCGGTATTCGGATCTCGCGTGAACGCGACTCCGGTGCCGGAGTCGTCGCCCATGTTGCCGAACACCATCGTCACCACGTTCACCGCGGTGCCGAGGTCGTGCGGGATCTTGTTGAACTCGCGGTAGTCGTGGGCCCGCTTGCCGAACCAGGAGTCGAAAACGGCCCGAACCGCGAGCTCGAGCTGCCGATACGGGTCCGTCGGGAACGGCTCCCCGGTCTTCTCGGCCACGATGGCGGTGAACCGGTCGCCGATCTCGCGCAGCTGGTCGGCTGTCAGATCGGTGTCCAGCGCGGCGCCGCTGCGCTCCTTGAGGGCATCGAATGGCTCGTCGAAGTCCTCCGCGTGGAGGTCGAGCACGATGCGACCGAACATGGCGACGAAGCGCCGCCAGGCGTCGCGCGCAAAACGCTCATTGCCGGTCAGGGCGATGAGGCCTTCGACCGTGTCCGGGTTGAGCCCGAGGTTGAGGACGGTGTCCATCATCCCCGGCATGCTGAACGCCGCACCCGAACGCACGCTCACGAGCAGAGGGTTCGCCGCGTCGCCGAATCCCTTCCCGCTCTCCGCCTCGAGCTGCTTCATGTGAGCGACGATGTCGTCCCACAGTCCCGCCGGAAGCTCCTTCCCGGCCTCGTAGTAGGCGTTGCACGCCTGGGTCGTGATGGTGAATCCGGGTGGCACCGGCAGGCCGGCGTTCGTCATCTCAGCGAGGCCGGCACCCTTGCCGCCGAGGGTCGAGCGCATGCTCGCATTGCCCTCGGCGAAGGTGTAGATCAGCTTGCCGTTGCGGGCTGCCCGAGCGGTCGTTCGGCGGGGCTTGCGAGCGGTCGTGGCCATGCGGGGGTCCGGCTCCTCGTGTGGCTGGGGAGCCTCGATTGTAGCGCTAGGTCCTCACCACAGCGCGCCGGGCCGCCAGTCGATCGCGATCGGTCCGTCGGCGTCGAGGTGCGGCGGCGTGCGGAGCGTGCGCAGGACCATGACCAAGCCGTCCGCCTCGGATGTGCGCACGAGCTCCCCATCGGCGGTGCGTGCGAGGGTCAGTCCGGCCCACGCCTGCCAGCCGAGAGCCTCGTATGGTGACGGCTCGGCGGTGGACAGCGCCCCAAGCGCGTACTCGTCGCGGATGATGCGTCCGACCTCGCTCAGCACCGAGGCGTCGACCCCGGATCCCGTGAGTGCCGCGCGCGTCGCCACGAGCTCGACGTAGCCGACATCGATGGCCTGGTCCGCCTCGTGGCCCACGTAGGCAGCCCGGTCGACGATCATCGCGTGAGACACGATGCGGCCGCCGGCCTCGGCCATGACGTGAACGCCCGGACCGATTCGTTCCAACATTTCGCCGATCGGAGCGCCGCCGGCCTCTTCGAACAGGGACGCGAGCTCCGCCAGCAGCCCCGAGCCGAGCTCGTCGGTCAGCGCCGTGCGGTGTCTCGTGCCGGTCATCGACGCGCGCGCGATCTGCGGCGACCCGGCTCGCGATGGCGCGCCTCGATCAACGGCCACAGGTCGTCGAGCAGCACGCGGTAGTCGCCGCCGACGCGGCGCGCCCGCAGCCGTCCGGTCCGGATGAGCCGCCGAACGTGCTCCGGATGGAAGCCGAGCACGATCGCCGACGATCGCGTCGACAGGTCGAGGGCTGCCGGCTCGACGTCGGAGTCGGGGTCCATCCCCGCGAGGGCAACGGCCATCGCCTTGGTACGGTCGGCCGTCAGCGCGATCGCGGTCGCCTCCCGATTGCGCATCGCCGCCTCCAGGGCGGAACCGAGACGCTCGCGAAGGAGGCCGACCCTCACGGCTCCACCCGCAGCCATCCCCTGCCGAGGGCGACGCCGAAGAGTGGACCGATCGCGGCGACGACGCGTCCGGGCCATCCAGCGTGCTGGCGGTAGAGCGTCCGGGCCTTTCGGGTCACCCGGTCGCGATCCACCCCCTTGAGCTCGGCCGCCAGGGCCGTGAACTCGCGGAAGGCGGCCGAGTCTTCGTCGGCGAGCCAGTGAGCGTCCGCCAGGGCCTCCCGTGCGGCTGGATCGTCGGGCAGCAGGTCACTCGCCAGCGTCGCAGCCTGGTAGGCCCCGCGAGCGTCTCCGGTCCTCGCGAGCGCCTGCGCGAGGGCCAGCTGGGCGCGACCGTTGGCCGGGGCCAGGCGGACTGCTCGCCGTGCCGCATCGACGCTCATCACCGGCTGGCCGGCCCCCAGCCGCTCGGCGGCCTCGGCCACGGTCCACGTCGTTTGTCGTGGGTCGTTGCGCGCCAGCCGTCCGTACTCGGAGGCGGCATCGCGATGGGCGCCCTCCGCGGACAGGACCTGTGCCATGAGCTCTCGGTAGCGGACCTCCTCGGGGTCGAGCCGGACGGCGTCGGCGGCGTGGCGCTCGGCCTCGCCGAGATGGCCGAGCGCCAGGAGGGCGCGCGCCCGGTACTCGTGAGCCGCATCGTCGCCGGGACGCTTCGCCAGCACCCCATCGGTCAGACGCAGGACCATCTCGTGGTCACCCCGCTCGTACGCGGAGCGGATCTCGTCGTGGGTCATCACGCGATGGGCCTCACGGGATGTGCGTGGCGTTCATGAACAGGACAACCGGCGTGGCGGCGGGATCCGCGCTCATGCGGGGTCGCGCTCGCGAGCGACGCCCTCCCACGCCGTCCGGCCGGCCACGAGGTCGGCGACGCGCTGCGGGATGAGCGCCATCGACACTCGCTCCTGGGTCATCGTGTCGCGCTCGCGGATCGTCGCCGCGCCATCGTCGAGCGACTCCGGGTCGACGGTGACGCAGAAGGGCGTTCCGATCTCGTCCTGGCGGCGGTAGAGCTTGCCGATGGATGCTGTGTCGTCGTACATCGTGGCCAGGAGCGGCCGGAGCTCGGCGGCGAGGTCATGCGCTCGTGCCACGATCTCCGGCCTGTTGCGAAGCAGGGGCATCACGGCGACCTTGACCGGCGCCAGCTCAGGCCGGATCCGGAGCACGACGCGCGTCTCCTTCGCCAGCTGCTCCTCGGTGTACCCGTCCACCAGGACCGTGAGCACGGCCCGATCCACGCCCATGGCGGGCTCGATCACGTACGGCACGATGTGCTCGCCGGACGCCTCGTCGAACACCTCGAGCTTCCGCCCGCTCGCAGCCGAGTGGGCTCGCAGGTCAAAGTCGGTCCGATCGGCGACGCCCTCGAGCTCGGACCAGCCGATCGGGAAGGCGTATTCGATGTCCGTCGTCTGCTTGCTGTAGTGGCTGAGCTCGTCGGCGTCGTGGGGCCGCAGGCGGATCCGGCCGCCGTCGATGCCGAGCACCGCGGTCCACCACCGGTGGCGCTCCTCCACCCACGCGGCGAACCAGGAGTCCTCGTCGCGGGGATGGACGAAGAACTCCATCTCCATCTGCTCGAACTCGCGCAGGCGGAAGATGAAGTTGCCCGGCGTGATCTCGTTTCGGAACGAGCGGCCGATCTGCGCGATGCCGAACGGAAGCTTCCGGCGCGTGCTCGTCACCACGTTGTCGAACTGGACGAACATCGCCTGGGCCGTTTCCGGACGCAGGTACGCGATCGAGGCCGAGTCGGCGACTGGCCCGACGTGGGTCGCGAACATGAGGTTGAACTGGCGAGGATCGGTGAGCGAGCCCCGTGTCCCGCAGTTCGGACACGCGATCTCCGACGGCTTGCCCTTCAGGTCGTCCTCGCGGAACCGAAGCTTGCAGTTTCGGCAGTCGACCATCGGGTCGCTGAAGCCTGCCACGTGGCCCGATGCCTCCCACACCCGTGGATTCATGATGATCGCCGCGTCGAGCCCGACGACGTCCTCGCGCAGCGTGACCATGTGCCGCCACCACGCCGCCTTGACGTTGTTCTTCAGCTCGACGCCCAGCGGACCGTAGTCCCAGAAGCCCGCCATCCCGCCATAGATCTCGCTCGACGGGAAGACGAATCCCCGACGCTTGGCGAGGCTGACCACGACGTCAAAATTCGGCGCTGGCACGACGGGATCGGGCTCCTCGATGCTACGAATGTTGGGTCAGGAGGGGTCGTCCGAGTCTAGCCGATCCTCGATCAGCGCCCGGGTCGAAGATCGAGGAACGCGCGACCGACCCGTCTGACGGGTCGGGGCAGGCGCCGCGCCGTGCGGCGCAGACGATCGGTGCTGGTCAGCGGAGGGTTGATCGGCGCTGCCGGCTCGGGCGGCCCGGTCAGCCTCGGCGCCGCCGAGCCCTCGACCACGAGCGCCAGGGTGCCGGCGCTCGTCACGTAGGGCCGCGTCGGCAGGCCCTGGGTCGCGGCAGTGGACATCTCGAGCCCGGGGATCCGGCGCGACCCACGCCACCCACAGCACTCGAACTGGACGAACAGGTCCCACGTCCCATCCGGCAGCGGTCCGCCGGCCGCGAGCGTGGCCAGGTCAATCGCCAGCCGGGCCGACCCCGCGGCGTGCATGAGGCCGTCCGCGGAGACCTTCAGCCCGAACGGCAGGCTCGTGTGGAACGTGACCCAGGTCCCCCGGTGTCGGGCCAGGACGTTCAGGGCGGTCCGCTCGAGCTCAGCGTCGTCGACCACCAGGTCGCCCGGCCCGACCGCAGTGTCCTCGAACTCGACCGGCGGCAGCCAGCTCGTCACGCCGTTCCGCCGCTCGAACTGCAGGGGAACGCCATCGGGGCCATGAAGCGCCAGGTCGACGTCCAGGTCAAGACGCCAGGGTCCCGGCTCGATCGACCGCACGCCAATGTCCAGCCCGATGCCCTGCGTGAATCGAGCGTGCGTCGCCAGAAGAGCGTCGTTGTGGCTCCGGACCGCGCTGGCAACGATGCGGTAGCGCAGGCCCACATGGCGGTCGATCGCCGGGCCGAAGCGGTCCGCCGTGATGTGGCGCACCTCGTCCAGCAGCCGCCGTGCATCGCGGCTCAGGGTCGAGGCAAACCAGCGCGGACCGCGAAGCTTGTGGAGGGTCTTTCCACGGAACCAGTGGGCGTAGAGATGGTCCCGGGCGTCGCCGGGCTCGGTATTGGCATCGACGATGTCGAGAATCTCGCGCATGTTGGCGTAGTAGCCCACGGGGTCGATTCGCAGGTGCGTCGCATTCGCCTTCTCGCGGCGCTCGATCCAGTGGTAGCACGGATAGTCCGCCAGAATCGAGATCCGCCGAGCGGCGAAGTAGGCCTGGATGACGAAGTGGTGATCCTCGAGCCTCCGCCGCCCCTCGGGGAATCGGATGCCGCGCTCGACGAGCATCGAACGCCGGAAGAGCTTGTGGGGAGTCAGCAGCGCCACGAGCACGTCGCTGGGGAACGGCTCGTCATCGATCGACCGTGCGAACTGGATGAGCGGGACCCCGAAGCTGCCGTGAGCCACCTCCTTGCCGATCACGACGTCCGCGTCGTTGCGATCGGCGCGATCGGCCAGCCGCTCGAGCGCCTCGGGCGCGATCCAGTCGTCGTGGTCCACGAAGTACACATATCGCCCGCGCGCCGCATCAACCCCGATGTTCCGCGGCCGACCGGGCCAGCCGGAGTTGGGGATGTGGATCGCCCGCATGTGCGGGTGCGCGGCGGCGAGGGCTTCGACCCGATCGCCACTGCCATCGGTCGAGCCGTCATCCACGAAGATGACCTCGAACTCGCCCGGCGCAAGGCTCTGGGCGAGGAGCGAGCCGACGAGGACCTCGAGGTACTCGCCCGCGTTGTAGACCGCGACGACGACGCTGACCCGTGGCTCGACGCTCATCCGTCCACGGCGACGCGAACGTCGCGCGCTGCGACCTCCACGAGGAAGTCGCGGGACCGCAGCTCTCGCTCGATGACCCCCGTGACGGTCGCGTTGAGAAGTGACTCCACCTCTCGTTGCAGTCCCGGTGCGAGGCGCAATCCCAGGACACCCACCAGCGGCGAGCGCTGGAGGTGGCGGAGGACCTTCAGCGCATCGGCCGAGATGGCCCGCGCGGCATGTGCACCGGCCGCACACCCCGGACACAGGACGCCCCCGCCACTGGGCTGATACGCATTCCGTTCCGGCTCGATCGATGTGCCGCACTCGAGACAGCTCACGAGCTCGGGCCGGAAGCCCATCGCGTCGAGCAGGGCGAGCTCGAACCAGCGAGCGACGACCTCGCGGGAGACTGCGTCGCCGGCGTCGAGCGCCGAAAGCGCCTGGGCCAACAGTCGAAATGCCTCGTGCGAGTCCGCCGCGCCCTCGCAGAACCGGTCCGCCAGCTCGACCACGTACCAGGCTGCCGCGGTCGAGTGCAGGTCGTTGCGAAGGCCGAGGTGCGGGTCCTCGAGCGACGCGGACGTGACCACGTCGAACGTGCGTCCGACCGCGAGCACGAGCTGCACGTCGCTGAACGGCTGGAGCCCTCCGCCGATCCGCGAGCGCGGCCTGCGCACCCCCTTGGCGATCACGCGCAGCTTTCCGAGGCGGGGTGTGAGCACGGTCAGGACCCGATCGGCCTCGCCGAGCTCCATGGTGCGCAGAACGATCGCCTCGGTCTTGTATACGCGTGGCCGCGGGCTCATCTGCGGCGAGTGTACGCGACCTCACCGAGGCTGGGCCCGGGCCGGGCCCGGGCGGGCCGCGGGGCTACGTCGACGGGCTCGGTGCGATGAGGTCGCGCAACAGCGGGCGGGCTGTTGCCGGGCCGACCGCCTCGAGCGCCCGGTACAGGTCATGAGCCGCGGCGCACAGATCGGAGTCGGTCGTGGCCGGATCGAGGAACGCGCCGCCGATCTCGCCGATTCGCGCGGCTCCGAGCTCCTCACTGAGCCGCCGGAGGGCCTCGTCGACCTCTTCCTGCCGAAGTTCCGGAGGGGGAGGACCCGAGAGGACGAGGCCCGCGCCCTGTGTGACGAGCTCGAGATATCGGCGGTACGCATCCAGCTCGAGCGTGCGGAACGCTTCAATCAGCGCCCCCGGATCGGCCGTGCCGCGCAGGATGTCGGCGCAGACATCGGCTTCGAGCCCTGCCAGCAGTTGGCGGGTGATGGCCAGGTACTCGGCGAGCTCGCCGTCGGGCAGGCGCGG
The DNA here is from genome assembly GCA_036560105.1 of Candidatus Limnocylindria bacterium. Taxonomy (GTDB): domain Bacteria; phylum Chloroflexota; class Limnocylindria; order QHBO01; family QHBO01; genus JACDBZ01. The sequence continues at coordinate 13,232 of DATBRU010000105.1, forward strand.
AATGGCGGCCAGTCCCAGCTGTGCCCCCACATCGAACGCGTCCTCCTCGGCGACGTCGCCGAAGCGCTCCTCGAATCCGGGCAGGTCGAAGAGCGCGCGGCCGGTCTCTTCTGCCGCCCGCTCGTACGGATCCTGCGTCAGGCGGGTGATGACGCCCGGCGCGATCAGCAGGATCGCGACCGTCGTGGCGAAGGCCGCGCCCTGGAGGAGCCTCGTACGTGAGAGGCGACGACGTCCGCCGCGATTCTCGCCCGCATCCGGTGCCTCGAGAGGGTCCTGTGTCACTTCGACAGTCTGCGCCATGGGCCCGGCGTGGACCATGGGCCATCCGGGAGCCGGCCCGAACATGCTACGTTCGTGTACCATGAAACGACGATGACGCTCGTCGACGAGGCCGACTACTCTGCCGAGGTGGACATCAGGTCGGAGTTCACGCGGCTGCTCGCCGACATCGAGACGGAGATGATCGCCGTCATCGACGAGCGCGGCGGTCACGCACGACCCCTGTACGACATGCTCGCCTATCACCTGGGCCTCGATGGGGTCAGCGGGCCACGCGGCAAGCGGATGCGACCGCTCCTCGGGCTGCTCGCCTACGAGTCACTGACCGGCGACTATCGCCGCGCCCTCCCCGGCGCCGCCGCGGTCGAGCTCGGACACAACTTCAGCCTCGTGCACGACGACATCGAGGATGCGGACCGCGAGCGGCGGCATCGGCCGACCCTGTGGGCCCTGTGGGGAGTGCCCCTTGCCATCAATGCCGGTGACGCGCTCTTCGCCCTGAGCCGGCTTGCCCTGTACCGGCTCCTCGAGGACGGGTTCAGCGAACGGCGCGTGCTGGCGCTCATGCGGATCTATGACGAAACGTGTCTGGCGCTCTGCGAGGGCCAGTACCTCGATATCAGCTTCGAACGCCAGGACGACGTCACCGTGGATGCCTACCTCGAGATGATCGGCAAGAAGACCGCCGCCCTGGTGGGAGCCTCGGTGCAGGCCGGCGCCATCCTCGCCACGGACGACGGCGCGGTGATCGAGGCGTACCGCCGCTTCGGCTACGACCTCGGCATGGCCTTCCAGATGGCCGATGACGTCAAGGGATCGTTCTGGAGCGCCGCGGCCTCCGGCAAGCCGGAGGCCGGCGACATCCGTCGCCGCAAGAAGACGCTCCCGCTGGTGTGGGCTCTCGAGCACGCCTCGGCGACGGATCGGGCGCGCCTTCGGACGCTCTACGGTCGTGGAGAACAGGCCACCGGGGCAATCGAGGCCGAGCCGCCACTCGATGACGGGGCCGTCGCCGAGGTGCTCGAGATCCTGGAGCGCTCAGGCGCCCGGGAGCACGCACTGGCGGAGGCACGTCGCTACCGTGATCTCGCCCTCGACCATGTCGCGGCGCTTCCGTGCCCGCCGGATCGGCGCACGGAGATCGAGACGTTGATCTCCTCGGTGATCGCCGCCTAGTCCTGGTCGCCGGCCTCGCCGTTTCCCTCCCGCTCGGCGACCGCGCGCTGTCGCCTGGCGTCCACCTTGGCGACGCGACGCGGCTCCGCGGCCTCGACGGTCAGGCTCACGCCGTCCCGGAAGGGAAGCTCGGTTCCCGGCAGCGGGATACGACCGACGCGGTGCACCACGAATCCGCCGACGGTGTCGTAGGCGTCCTCGTCGTCCTCGTCGTCGTCGGAGAGATCGAACAGGTCGCGGAGGTCGTCCATGCTGACCCGCCCGTCGAGGCGGAAGGCGATGTCGTCATCGGTCGAGAGGTCCTCCACCATCGGGTCCTCGGTGTCGTACTCGTCCTGGATCTCGCCGACGATCTCCTCGACCACGTCCTCCATGGTCACGAGCCCGGCCGTGCCGCCGTACTCGTCGACAACGATCGCGATGTGGCGCTTGGCAACCTGCATCTCGTGCAGGAGGTCGTCGACCGGCTTCGACTCGGGCACGTAGACGGCCGGTCGCACGAGGCTGCGGATGTCGAACGCGCCGTTTCCGCGCCCATTGCCCTTCAGGTACGGCAGGAGGTCCTTGGCGTAGAGGATGCCGATGATGTTGTCGAGGCTCTCGTCGAACACCGGCAGACGCGAGTGTCCGGCGAGCACGATCGTGTCGACCACCTCGTCGAGCGGATCGTTGACGTTGACGGCTCGGATGCCGATACGCGGGACCATGACCTCGTGGACCGCCTTGTCCCCGAGCTCGATGACCCCGTGGATCATCTCCTTCTCCTCCTCCTCGATGTCTCCCTGCTCGGAGCCGGTCTCGACGAGGATCTTCAGCTCCTCGGTCGAGAGGTACCCGCCCAGCGGTTTCTCTCGACCGCCGAGAAGGCGGACGAGCACCGCGGAGATGCGGGTCACGAACCAGACGATCGGCGACAGGAGGGTCTGGAGGAAGCCGATGGGACGCGCGACGACCACGGCGAAGCGCTCGGGAAAGTTCAGCGCCAGCGTCTTCGGCACGAGCTCGCCGACCACGATCGACGTGAGCGCGATCAGCAGCGTGATGATCACGAACGCGATCGTGTCGGCGGCGTCCTGGATCGGCCCGATCGGAATGTTGTCGATCAGCGCGGAGAGGCTGCCGGAGAAGGCGACCGCGCCGATGGCGCCCGCGAGGAAGCCGAGGAAGGTGATCGCGATCTGGATCGTGGCGAGAAACCGGCTGGGATCCTCGACGAGGCGCTGCGCGGTGCGCGCCGAGCGGCTGCCGTCATCGGCCATCTGGCTCAGCCGATGCCGCTTTGCGGTGATGAGAGCGATCTCGCTCGCGGCAAAGAAGCCGCCGACGAGGATCAGAAGGACGACAACCACGAGGTCCGTGACCGGGTTGCCGGTGGTACTGCTACCGTCCATTGGGCGGTGTGATGCCGCCTCCCTACGGGTTCCGGTCCGTCCCGGACGGGACGGGCGATGGGCCGGGCTCGGCGCCCGCATCTGGCGAATCCGACGGCTGGCCCCGCCTCGCGATCGGGCGGGCGGGCATGCCGATCACCGTCGCCCCGGCGGGAACGTCCCGGGTGACCACGGCGCCGGCGCCGGTCGTGGCACCCTCGCCGATCGTCACCGGTGCCACGAGCATGCTGTCCACGCCGAGGCTGACACGATCGCCGACGGTGGTCGGATGTTTGACAACGCCATCGAAGTTGGCCGTCACGGTGCCGGCGCCAACGTTCACGTTCTCTCCGATCTCGGCATCCCCGAGGTAGCTGAAGTGATGCTGCTGGGTTCCGGCGCCGATGCGGCTCTTCTTCACCTCGGCGAAGTTGCCGATTCGGCAGCGCGCGCCGACGTCCGAGCCCGGACGCAGGTGCGCGAACGGACCGATCTGAACATCCTCGGCCACGTTCGACTCTTCGAGCACGCTGGCCCAGACCGTCGTTCGCGGTCCGATGCGGCTGTCGCGGATGTGGGCGTTCGGGCCGATCACCGCGTCCTGGCCGATCACGGTGGCGCCCGCCAAGATGGTCCACGGCTCGATCCGGGCGTCCTGGCCGATCTCTACGCCCGCGTCGATCCGGGTCGTCGACGGATCCACGATCGTGACCCCGGCGCGCATGTGACGGTCGGTGATCCGGCGTCGCAGCCGCTCCTCGGCCCGCGCGAGCGCGACTCGATCGTTGATGCCGAGCGCATCCTCCGGATCGGGGGCCGGCACGACGCAGACGCGTCGCCCATCCGCGACGGCCAGGGCCACGAGGTCGGTCAGGTACAGCTCGCCGCTCGACGCCGGGGTCACCCGGGTGATCGCGTCGCGGAGCCACGCGAGGTCGAAGGCATACGTTCCGGCGTTGACCTCGTTGATCCCGAGCGTCGCCTCGTCGGCATCGGCCTCCTCCACGATCGCGGTCGGAGTCCCATCGGCCGCCCGCACGATGCGCCCGTAGCCGGCGGCATCGGCCAGGCTCGCCGAAACCAGGGCCACGGCCGCGTCCGAGGCGTCGCGCTCGCGTGCGAGCGCTGCGAACACATCCGCCGAGACGAGTGGGGCGTCTCCCATCGTGACCACGACGGAGCTCGACGGCGTTTCCAGCCGCTCGAGCCCGACGCGGACGGCGTCGGCCGTGCCTCGTTGAGGCTCCTGTCGCACCGACGTCGCGCGCCCCTCGAGCGCCCGCTCGACGGCGTCGGCCCCGTGGCCGGTCACGACTATCGGATGCTCGATCCCGGCGCCGGCCAGGGCGGCGAGGACGTGGTCGATCATCGGTCTACCGGCCAGCGAATGGAGCACCTTCGGAACGCGGGAGCGCATGCGGGTGCCCTGGCCGGCGGCCAGGACGATGGCCGCGGGGGTGGTCAGTGGTGATGACACGTTGCGCGATGGTAGAGGCGCCCGATTCTGGGCGTCAACCGGCCGACGTCAGCGCGATCGCCTCGATCTCGACCAGGCCGCCCCTGGGCAGGTCCTTCACCGCAAACGCGCTGCGGGCCGGGAATGGCTCCGGGACGAGCCGCACGTAGACCTCGTTCACCCTCGGCCAGTCGGCGATGTCGGCCAGGTAGACGGTCGTCTTCACGATCCGGTCCATCCCGCTTCCCGCGGCCTCGAGGATTGCTGCCAGGTTCCTCAGCGCGCCCTCGGCCTGGCCGGCGACATCGGACGACGTGAACTCACCGGTGACCGGGTCGATGCCGAGCTGGCCGGCGGTGAAGACGAGGTCCCCGGCACGAATGGCCTGGCTGTACGGCCCGACGGCCGGGGGAGCGCCATCCGTGGTGATCGCCTGTCTCGTGCTCATTCGTCCTCCTCTTGGATGGGTTGGATCGCCGCGGCCGCGGAGCGGGTCCGTGTCATGGTGGCACGCAGCCCATCGGCGGCGATGCGATCGACGACGGCGCTCGCGCGTTCTGGGTCGTCGGTGACCGCGAAGATCGTCGGTCCGGACCCCGTCAGCCGCGGCTCGCCGCCGGCGCGCGCCACCGCGGCCATGATGTCGGCGAGCTCGGGGCGGAGGCGCTGTGCCGGCGCGAGCAGATCATTGACCTGGCGCCCCCACTCGTCGGCTCGCAGCTCCGCAAACACGGCACCGGTCGAAAGGCCGAACCCGGGGTGGACGAGCACGACGTGCATTCGGTCCGCCTCGATCGGCTCCACCCGCTCGCCGATGCCCGTCACGCGAGCCGCCGCGATCGCCGCGGCGAAGAACGGCACGTCAGCGCCGATGGCCGACAGCGCCACCAGGTCCGCGTCCGAGGCGACGGCCTCGCGGCCCCTCCACGCTCGACCGAGGCGCCAGGCCGCGGCCGCGTCCGACGAACCGCCGCCGAGGCCCGCCGCCGCCGGAATGGCCTTCTCGAGCGCGAGGCAGACGAGGTCGGGCTCCCCCTCCAGGCCGGCGACGAGGCCACGCCAGGCGAGGTTGGTCTCATCCAGCGGAAGCGACGGGTCGCGCTCCCCCTCGACACGGAGCCCGCTGCACCCTGGCAGCAGGAGGAGGCGATCGGCAAGATCGAGCAGGACGAAGTGGCTGTCGAGGAGATGGTGCCCGTCGTCGCGGCGACCCACGACGCGCAGCGACAGGTTGAGCTTCGCGGGGGCGTCGAGGCCGAGCGGCGTCACGGCTGCGGAACCAGCTCGGGGGCGAGGCATGCCCACTCTGACAACCTGAGCGTCTGCGGTCGACGGTCCGGATCCACGCCACACGCGGCGAGGGCCCGGGTCACCTCGTCGCGTCCGAGGCCGAGCTCGCGGGTCAGCCCGTTGTGGATCTGCTTGCGGCGCTGGCGGAATCCCGCCTGGACGACCCGGTAAAAGGGCTCGCGCGCCTCGCCGACCGGGACCTCCGGCGTCGATCGCCGACGCAGGCGGAGCACCGCCGAGTCGACCGCCGGCATCGGCTCGAAGGCATCGGCCGAGACCCGTCCCACCACCTCCGCATCGGCGACGTTCTGGACGAACACCGAGAGGTAGCTCATCTTGCCCGGGGGGGCCGCGACGCGCTCCGCAACCTCGAGCTGGACGAGCAGGACGGTCAGCTCGGGCGGGCGGTCCCCCTCGAGGAACGCATGCAGAAGCGGGCTGGTGATGTGGTACGGGATATTGGCCACGAGCTTGATCGGCTCGCCCGGGTACATCTCGCGCGGGTGGAGGGAGAGCGCATCGGCCTCGATCAGCTCGAAGTGCTCAACGCCGTCCAGCTCACGTCGCAGATAGTCGGCCAGGCGCGGGTCGAGCTCCACGGCCAGGACTGACGCACCGGCGGCCAGGAGCCGGCGGGTGAGGACCCCGAGGCCCGGCCCGATCTCGACGACGCGGTCGCCGGGATGCAGCTCCGCGGCCGCCACGATCGCGTCAAGGGCGCCGGGATCGGTGAGGAAGTTCTGCGAGAGGCTTCGTCGCGGCCTGAGCCGCTCGGCCCCCATGAGGCGCCGCAGCTGACCCGGGGTCGGCGGGACGAGTCGATCAGGGGCGAGCGGGTCGCTCACGAGGGACCGAGCCACGGAAGGGCCAGGTTCGGGGTCGCCTCGAGCGCCGCATCGGCGCGATCGCCCGCGACGAACCGAAAGCCCGCCGCGGCCCCGATCATCGCTCCATTGTCCGTGCACCATGCGGGGGGTGGAACGAGGAGCGGCAGGCCGTCCGCTTCCAGGCGAGCGGCAAGCGTGGCACGCAGCGCTCGATTCGCCGCCACCCCGCCGCCCATCGCCACGGCCGCGACGCCGTGATCGCGGGCCGCGGCCACGGTCTTCGTGGCCAGCGCGTCGACGACCGACTCCTCGAAGGCTGCGGCGATGCCATCCACGGGAATCGGCTCCCCGCGGTCGCGGTACCCGGCAACCTCGCGCAGCACCGCGGTCTTGAGCCCGGAGAAGCTGAAGTCGTACGGGCCTCGGGTTCGTGCCCGTGGAAACCGCGTGGCGGGCCGCGCGCCGGCAGCCGCATCAGAGATGGCGGGTCCTCCCGGATAGGGCAGGCCGAGCAGCCGCCCGACCTTGTCAAAGGCCTCCCCCGCGGCATCGTCGACGGTCTGCCCGAGGAGCGTGTATCGACCGTGGTCGTGCATGAGGACAAGCTGCGTGTGCCCTCCGCTGACGACCAGGCACAGAAGCGGGAAGTCGGGTTCGGCGGGGAGTGGCGCCCCGGGCTCGGCATCTGTGAGCCAGTTCGCGTAGATGTGTCCCTCGATGTGGTTCACACCGACGAGCGGCAGATCGTGGGCCACGCTCAGTGCCTTGGCGAAGTTCACGCCCACCAGGAGCGAGCCGATCAGGCCGGGGCCGCACGTGACAGCGACCGCGTCGAGGTCATCCCAGCCGGCTCCCGCCTGGTCCATTGCGGCCTCCAGGGTGGGCACGATCCAGCGCAGCTGCTGCCGGGCGGCGACCTCGGGCACGATGCCGCCGGTGGCCGCGTGCAGCGCGACCTGGCTGGCCACCTGGTTGGCCTCGATCCGCCGACCGCCGTTGACAACCGCAATGCCGGTCTCGTCGCAGGATGACTCGATGGCGAGGATGCGAGGACCGCTCATGCGGTGAGGCGCGTTCGCTCGGCATTGATCACGGCCTGCATCGACGCACCGTCGAGCTCGGGCGTCGTCATGACCAGCGCGTCCTCGCCGTCATCGGTGTAGTAGCGGGGTCGCCGTCCGACGACCTCGAAGCCGAAGGACCGGTACAGCGCCTGTGCCGCCTCGTTCGAGACCCGGACCTCCAGGGTCATCCGGCGCGCACCGATCGCCATCGACAGGTCGGCAAGCGACAGGAGCAGCTGCCTGCCGATCCCCTGCCGCCGCCAGTCCGGGTGAATGCCGAACGTCGTGATGTGCGAGTCGTCGACCATGAGCCACGTCCCGGCGAACCCGACCAAGCGATCTCCAGCCCGTGCGACGAGGTAGTGCGCCAGGCGATTCCCACGGAGCTCCTGCTCGAAGGCGTGAGCGGGCCACGGGACCGAGAAGCTGAGGCGCTCGATCTCGTGGACCGCCGCCACGTCGTCCAGGCTCATCGGCCCGATGGCCACGCGTGCCGTCAGAGCCATCGCACCTGCGCCTCCGTCGCGACCTCCACGCCACGCGGCGCGCGGAGGTAGATCGGCTCGAGGGTGCGGACGTCGTCGCCCCCCGGGTCCGTCTCGATGCGGCGGGCGCCGCGGCGGGCGATTGCCGGGGCTCCGCGCGGCCCTGACGCATTGGCCAGGCCGAAGGCCGCGGCGAGCTCCGATGGGGCAATCACTTCAATCTTCCCGAGCCGCTCCACGATGCCGGCCTCCGAAACCACGATGGGCTCGCCCCCGCGTTCGAGCACGTACGCCTCGCGGGCGCCGGCGCGCGCGATCGCGGCATGGGCCTCCGGCGCTTCGTCGAGCCATGACTCCAGGCTGGCGACACCGACGAGCGGTCGCTTGAGCGCAACGGCAAGGCCCTTCGCGAGGGCCATCGCGACGCGCAGCCCCGTGAACGATCCCGGGCCCGTGCCGACGGCGAGCAGGCTCACGTCTCCAAGGCCGACGCCCGAGCGCCCGAGCAGGTCCAACAGTCGAGGGGTGAGCTCGGCCGATTGGCGCTGCGCCGAGCTCCACGTGTCGGCAGCCATCAGGGTGCCGTCCGCTCTGGCGAGCGCCAGCGACAGGTCGGTCGAGGCCGCGTCGATGGCGATGATCACCGGACCGGCAGCGCTTCCGCCGCCACGCGGGCGTGTTGGACGCCGAGCGCCCGCCATCGCAGCACCCGTGCTGAGGGCTCGTCGTCAACCGGTGCCAGGGCGATGTCGAGACGATCCTCCGGAAGCCAGCCCGAGAGCCTGTCCGCCCACTCGACGACCACGACGCCACCCGCCTGGCGGTCGTCGAGCAACCCGGCGGCGAGCGCCTCCTCGGGATCCCCAAGTCGGTAGGCGTCGACGTGATGGAGGCGCAGCCGACCGACATGTTCGTTCATCAGGACGAACGTTGGGCTGTTGACGACGCTGCGTACGCCGAGGCCCTCGGCCAGGCCCTTCACAAGCTGGGTCTTCCCCGCTCCGAGCTCACCGACGAGCGCGACGAAGGTGCCCGGCCGCGCAGCGCGCCCGATCGCCCGCCCGACGGCTCGCGTGCGCGCTGGGCTCGTGCTCCGAAGGACGCCCGCGACTGGTGCGCTCGGCGGCCGCGTGGACTGATGCATCGGGGAGAGTATAGGAAGCCGGCGGTCAGGCGCCCGAGTCAGCGGCTTCGAGATTGGCGAGCGGCACGATCGCCGTCTGGCCGTCGTCGAATCGAACGACCGCCGATCGCGCCGTGATGCCGGAGGGCGCCGTGTGGAGTCCGTCGATCACGCGGACCAGACGACCGGTGGCGCCCGCGAAGGGCCGCCGGTGCGAGATCACTCCATCGCCGGGCCGCGGCAGCACCCGGCGCGATGGCGCGGGGGCCGCGTCGTACACATACATGCGCGTCTCGGCCCCGAACAGGCTCGCCATGCGGCCGTCGTGCTCGCGGAACCAGCCGAAGAGCGCGGAGTCGATGGCGACCTTGCCGTATCCCTCGAGCACGAGCACCGCGAAGTCGGTGTGTGGCCCTCCGATCTCACGGCGTCGCGCCTGTGTCGCCTCGAAGTCGCGCAGCTCCTTGTCAAGCGCGCCCCCGAGCACGATCCCGGACGCACCGATCGTTCGCGCCCTGGTCAGCGCCTCGGCGGAAGCCCTCGACCCGCCGACGAGGATTCGTCCGGCCGCGGAGACGTCGATCGCGCCGGCCCGCAGCTCGTCCGCGGGATCCGTGACGGCGAGCATGAGCTCGCCGTGTACGGCGCCACCGATGCCACCGACGCCGACCACGACAGCGCCCGGCACCGTGACCTCGATGGCCTCCGACGAGATCGATGCCACCTCGCCACGCACGTGGCCGATGACCGGCTCGGCCTCGCCGAGCGGCGCGATGAGGGCGGTGCCGTGCTCGTGGTCGTACCCGAGGAAGAGGCACGCGTGGGGCACCAACACCTGGCGCCCCCGGCCGTCGGATGCGAGGGGCTCCCCGGCCTCGAGCCGCGTCCCGGGTCGCGCGACGAGCAGGCTCGCGGCCTCCGAGGGCGAGCGCCGCAGCCGCGCTGCCACGGGCAGGCTCGTTCCGTCGCCCGCCAGCCTGCGGTTGGCGAGGACCTCCGCCGGCTCGACCCGGTGGCCGACCTCGACCAGGACGCGAGCACCGGTCGGAAGCCGGACGCGATGTGCAACGCTCATCCGGGTCGCTCCGGCTCGCGCGCCAGGGCATCCCCCCACGCAGCCAATACCGCCCGGCGATCGTCGCCCCGGCGTGGCAGGACGATCGGTACTCCACGGGCGTCGAGCATCAGGCCAACGCACCCGCCGGTGGCCATGACACGGACCTGTCGCGACCGTGTGCCGCTCCCCAGGCTGATCCCCGGCCCGAGCTCGACGATCAGCTCGGCCTCGGCGCCACGCGCCAGGGGAATGACCTGTAGCTGGCCGACCCGGACC
>DATBRU010000106.1:0-13452 GCA_036560105.1 Candidatus Limnocylindria bacterium
TGAGCCCAGGGCCCTGCCCGGCGTCCGCGAGGCGCTGGCCATGCTGGATGAGGCAGGGGTCACCTGGGCGATCGCCACGTCGTCGCGGGCGGCCCAGGTTTCGCGCTCGGTTGACGCCCTCGGGCTGGATCGGCCACCGCGGATCGTGGACGGCAGCTCGGTCGAGCACGCGAAGCCGGCGCCGGACCTTCTGCTCCTGGCCGCTCAGCGGCTCGGGCTGGATCCGGTCGGCCTGTGGTACATCGGCGACTCGACGTGGGACATGCGGGCGGCGCACGCTGCTGAGATGCTGCCCATCGGTGTCCTGGCCGGTGCTGCCGTGGACCGGCAGGCCCTGACCGACGCCGGCGCGGCGCTCGTGTGGCAGACGCTCGGCGACCTGCGCCGGGTTGCGTGGGCCTGATGCCGCTGGAGGAGTACCGACGCAAACGCAACTTCGGCGCGACGCCGGAGCCGGCCCCGGGCGAGCTCGTCGAGCGCAGTGGACGCTTCACGGTCCAGCGCCATCGAGCGACGGCGCTCCATTACGACTTCCGCCTCGAGATCGACGGAGTCCTCGTCAGCTGGGCCGTGCCCAAGGGTCCGACCCTCGACTCCGGGGAGCGCCGGCTGGCGATGCGGACCGAGGACCATCCCATCGAGTACCTGCCCTTCGAGGGCGTCATCCCGGCAGGGGAGTACGGCGGCGGCGACGTCATCGTGTGGGATTGGGGCACGTTCGAGCCGGAGCCCGAGACCCCAGACCCGCGGAAGGCGCTGCGGAAGGGTGAGATCAAGTTCATCCTCCACGGGGAGCGGCTCGGCGGCAGGTACACGATCGTTCGCACCGATCGCGATGATGGCCGCGAGCGCTGGCTGCTCCTGAAGAAGCGCGACGAGTTCGCCGTCGACGGGTGGGACGCCGAGGACCATCCGGCGAGCGTGAAGAGCGGCCGCACGAACGACGAGGTCCGAGACGACGTCACGCCTCGTTTCGAGGCCGATCCGCCGCATCCGGCCGGTGAGCTCGACCTCTCCGCGGCGACCGCCGCACCGATGCCCGACTTCATCACGCCCATGCGGGCCACGCTGGCGACAGCGCCGTTCACCGACCCGGGATGGCTGTTCGAGATCAAGTGGGACGGCTACCGGGTCGAGGCGGTCGTACGAGACGGGCGCGTCCGGATCTGGACCCGGAGGCGCCAGGACGCCGCCGTGTACTTCCCCGATCTCGCGGCCGCGACGGGCTGGATCGAGGCCGACGAGGCGATCGTGGACGGCGAGGTCGTGGCGCTCGACGAGCAGGGCCGGCCACGGTTCAGCCTGCTCCAGGACCACACCGGGATTCGCACCGGCCGATCGCCCGGGGGCAAGCGTCACGGCACACCGGCGACGATCGTGTACGAGGTCTTCGACCTGCTCCACCTCGACGGCCGATCGCTCCTCGACGTGACGCTCGAGGACCGCAAGCGGCTGCTGCACAGCCGTCTCCGTCCGCACCCGATGGTCCGTTACGCCGGACACGTCGAGACCGATGGGGTCGCGTTCTTCGAGGCGGCGCGGCAGCAGGAGGTCGAGGGCATCGTGGCCAAGCTGCGGAGCTCGCCGTATGAGCCAGATCGGCGCAGCAAGTCGTGGCTGAAGCTCAAGGTGCGCCTGGAGCAGGAGGTGGTGGTCGTCGGCTGGATGCCGGGGCAGGGGAGCGCGGTGGACCTCGGCTCGTTGATCCTTGCCGTCCGGAGCGGCGACCGCTGGGTCCACGCCGGCCAGGTCGGCAGCGGGTTCGATGCGCGAACCCGTCGTGCCCTGCGGGAGCAGCTCGAATCGATCGAGCGCACCGACTCGCCACTCGACCCTGCGCCGCGCCTGCGGGGTGCGCGCTGGGTCGAGCCACGCCTGGTCATCCGCGTCGAGTTCGCCGAGTGGACTGCCGACGGGCTGCTGCGCCAGGCCGCGTACAAGGGTCCGGAACCCAACAAGGACCCGCGGGACGTGCACCGCGAACGAGCCGTGGCCACGGCCAGGGCGACGCAGGAGGCCGAGCGTGCCCATACGTCCCGGGCCATGTCGAAGACCGAGGACGAAGTCGCCGCCCTCGACGCCCTCGACAACGAGGGCACCTGGACGGTCGGCGGTCGGCAGATCCGCGTCACGAACCTCGAGAAGGTGCTGTTCACCGCTCGCGTGGGCGATGCCCCGGTCACGAAGCGCGATCTCCTGCGCTACCACGTCCAGATCGCGCCCACCCTGATCCCGTACCTCGACCACCACGGACTGACGGTCCAGCGCTATCCGAACGGCATCGAGCAGAAGGGGTTCTGGCAGAAGGACCTGCCCGGCCATGCGCCGGACTGGGTGAAGCGATGGACCTATCACCACCAGGCCGAGGGTCCCAAGGACTACCCGGTGGTCGATTCGGCAGCCACGCTCGCCTGGCTCGCGCAGGAGGCCGCCGTCGAGCTGCACCCCTGGACGAGCCCGCTCGATGCTCCCGATCGACCGTCCTACGCCCTGATCGACATCGACCCTGGACCGGACACGACGTGGGACGAGCTCCTCACGATCGCCCGCCTGTACCGGGCCGCGCTCGACCATCTCGGCGTTCGAGGACACCCCAAGGTCACCGGCAAACGTGGCATCCAGGTCTGGATCGGCATCGCGCCCGGACCGACGTTCGAGGATACGCGGGAGTGGGTCGAGGGCATCTCGCGAGCCGTTGGCGCATCGGTTCCGGACCTGGTCAGCTGGGAATGGGCCAAGCGCGCCCGCAAGGGAAAGGCTCGGCTCGACTTCACGCAGAACGCAGTCAACAAGACCCTGGTGGCGCCGTACAGCACACGGCCGGCGCCCGGCGCGCCGGTCAGCATGCCGATCACCTGGGACGAGCTCGATGATCCCGAGCTGCGGCCAGACCGATGGACGATCCGTGACGTCGCCCACCGCCTGTCAGATGGCGGCGACCGCTTCGCAGGGCTCCTGGCGGACCGTCAGACTCTGCCTCCGCTCACCTGATCGCGGAGCCGCTGGAGTACCATGACGCCGATGATCATCGACAAGCTCCTGAACGTGACACCCGAGGCACGCGAGAAGATCGACAGTGTCCGGACCTTCAACGACTTCCCCGATGCCGTCGTGCGCGTGCGCGTGATCGGCAGGGACGGCCCGCGCTTCCTCTACGAGATCCTCCTCGAGGATCCGCGCGATCGGGCCGCCGATGACCTGTTCCTCGACGCCGATGGCCTCGGGATCACCGTCGACCCGCGCAGCGCGGCCGACCTCGCCGGCGCGACGATCGACCTCGATCCGGCGGTCACCGGCGGTGGCCTGCGCGTCGACAACCCGAACGAGGGTTGGCAGGATCCGGTCGCTCGTGCGGTCCAGGACGTCCTCGACCGGCAGATCAACCCGGGCGTTGGCAGCCATGGCGGCATGGTGACGCTGGTCGACGTGAAGGACGGCACCGCGTTCATGCGGTTCGGCGGAGGATGCCAGGGATGCGCGGCCGTCGACGTCACGCTGAAGCAGGGCGTCGAGACGGCAGTCCGCACGGCGGTTCCGGCGATCTCGGCGATTGTCGACGTCACCGATCACGACGCCGGCCAGAACCCGTACTACCAGCACGCGCACTGACGGACCGGGCCACCGGGACCGGGGCGGCCGGAGCCGGACGCCACACGCGGGGCCGATGACGGCCCCGCGCGGGTAGGCTTCTTAGCGGAAGCGGGGGAAGTCGCCGCCGCCCGTCGCCGCCATCACGGTGGTGGCGATGCTGACCAGGGTCAGCGCCGCTGCCATTGAGGCGAGCACGAGCTTGCGGACGATTCGGCTGTTGCGCATCGGTCGTTTACTCCAACGCTGGCGGCCGGTCATGGGCGCTGTGCTTGGCCGCTCGTCGTTCACCGTCGCGCCGAAGGGACCACCGGGCAATGACCCGACGGTCCCGGTCGGCGCGCGGCCGAGGCGTACTTTTGTCGTTGTCAACGGTCAAACAGGGCTTGCCAAGCGGGTGTAGACTCCGCTCATGCCGCGGACGAGGATGAGTGCCCCAGCCTCCGAGAAGGACCGCGATCTGGCGCGACGCATCGGACTGCGGATTCGCGAAGCTCGACTGCGCGCCGGGCTGACGCAGCAGCAGCTGGCGGGGGAGCGCTACACGAAGGCCTACATCAGCGCCCTCGAGACCGGCATCGCCCGACCATCGATGGTCGCCCTGAGCTTCATCTCCGATCGCCTCGGCCTGCCAGCCAGCCACTTCATCGACGAGGGCCATCCGGCATGGACGCGGCTCGAGGTCGACATGCGGTTGGCGGCGGGGGATTGGCAGGCGGCCGCCGACGGCTATCAGAGCCTGCTCGCCGATGCAACGGATGATGGCGTCCGAGCCGACCTCCTCCGCGGTCTGGCCGAGGCCTCTGCCCGCCTCGACCTCGGCAAGGAGGCGATTGCGGCCGCGTCGGAAGCGACGCGCCTGTTCGGAGCCGCCGGGCGCGAGTCGGACGCGGCACTGGCGCGCTACTGGCTCGCCTACGGGCTGTATCAGTCGGACAACGAGCTCGACGCGCGCAGCGTCCTCACCGCCCTGCTGGAGCAGGTGCGAGCCGGACTCCATGTCGAACCTGACTTCGAGATGCGGCTCCTGACCTCGCTCGCTGCGGTCGAGTCACGCGCGGGGCAGGCGACACGGGCGCTGACGTACCTCGAGGAGGCTCGAGGGCTCGCCGCCGATCTCGACGACCGCCGTCGGGCCGCGTTCCTCTTCAACCTGGCCATCAACTACCGCGAGGTGGGGGACTTCGAGGGAGCGATCCGCGCTGGCACCCAGGGCATGGCCCTGTATCGGGCGGCCGGAGCGATCTTCGAGTCGGCGCGCATCGAAAACGACCTGGCCCTGGCCTACCTGGCCACCGGCCAGATCGAGCGTGCGCGCGAGCTAGTCACCGATGCGCGACGTCAGATCGAAGAGACCGGCGACGAACGCTGGATGGCTGCCGTGGTCGACACGCAGGCCCAGGTGGCGCTGGCTGCGGGCGACGTTGACGAAGCGCTCAGCCTGGCCCAGGCGGCGCGTGGCCACGCCAGCCGAAGTGGAAACGAGTTCGGCGGGCTCATGGCGATGCTCACCGAGGCCCGCATCCTGCGTCGGACCGGGCGCAATGACGAGGCCGAAGTCCGCTTCGGCGAAGCCGCCGCGATCGCCCGCGAGAGCCGGGCCCCGAATCGCCTGCGCGAGGTCCTTCGGGAATGGGCAGACCTCCGGGCGGAGGCGGGCGATCACCGCGGCGCATATGAGCTTTCGAGCGAGGCGCTATCGGTCAATTGAGTGTTGACAGGTGCGGTACAGGGACCGTAGTCTGTCGGCCGACGAGTCGGATGGGCACGCCGACTTGCCTGCAGGGATCGGAGAATGGGGCACGTTCTCCGATCCCTTCCTCATTCCCGGCCGCTATGGCTCGGAATCAGCCCCCGGATCCCGACGGCGACGCCGTGGGTTCGATGAGCTGGAACGTGCCCTCCGCCACGGGAACGGCGTTCGGTTCGAGCGAGATGCTCATCCGGTAGGTGCCTGGACCGAAGGCCTCGAACAGGTTGGCCGCCGGGACCGTGAAGCCGATGCGGGCCGGTGCTCCGGGAATTGGCTGCGGGTCTGACGCGGGCTGCACGAGCTCGATCTCGCCTCCCTCCGTCCGCTCCACCGCAACGTAGACCGTCGATGCCGGCTCGGCGTCGGCGACGGAGTAGGCGAAGGTGTCGTCCGGCGTGAACCGCGTGGTCACCGACGCGCTCGTGACAAGGCGGTCGTCGTCGAGCTCGGTGCCGAACGTGATGGGCAGCGGGCTCGTGGGGGCGGAGGCCCCGGCCGAGGGGAGGAGAGCCGTGCCGTCGGCGTTGCCGCCGAGCAGCCGCACGCCGGCGGCGATCCCCAGGACCAGCAGCAGGGCCGCCAGCCAGCCGCCGATCAGCCTGGCGCGAGGCGAGAGGTCGATGCGGCCGTCGCGCGCGCGGGGCCGAGCCATCGGTCGTGGCCGGGATGGTCCGAAGCGCTGCCGCATCGACCTAGGTCCCGCTGCTGGCTGCGGTGCTCATCTGCACCGGCAACTCTAGTCGGGCCGAGCGATTACGATGACCCGACGATGACACGTCGCCTCTTCATCTTTGATCAGCCCGACCACTTCGTGGCCGGCACGGTCGGCGAACCCGGAACTCGTGCGTTCTACCTCCAGGCACGACAGGGCGGTGCCCTCGTCAGCGTCAGCATCGAGAAGATGCAGGTTGCCGCCCTCGTCGAACGTCTCGACGATCTGCTCGATGCTGTCGAAGCCCCGATCGCCGAGGCGCCGGTTGACGAGTCCGCGCTCGAGCAGCCCGTCGTGGAGCTGTTCCGCGTCGGGGCCATGGCGCTCGCCTGGGACGCAGGCCGCGACTCCGTGGTGATCGAGGCCCAGACGCCCACCGAGGACGGCGAGTACGCCGAGCTGCCCGATGACGCGGAGGAGGGTCCCGACCTCATCCGAGTCAGGTTGGGTCCGACGCAGGCGCGCCGGTTCGTGCGCCGCGCCGAGGCGCTGATCTCCGCCGGTCGCCCAGCATGCCCGTACTGTGGCCAGCCGCTCGATGCGCAGGGCCACTTCTGCACCCGAGGCAACGGCAAGGTCAGCTGATTGTCCGCGGAGGCACTCGACCCGCCCCTTCGTGTCGATTGGCTGGCCGCCGACGACCTGCCCGACGGGCTTCCCGGTCGGTTGGGCATGACGTTCCTGCCCGGCAAGCAGGGAGCCTCGACGAGGTACCCCGGTCGCGTCTATCGCCGCGACTTGTCCGCTGACCTCGCCACGCTCCTCAAGGACGGCGTGCGGCATCTGCTGCTGCTTGTGGACGACGCCGAGCTCGCCCGATTCGGTGACCTCCAGATTGTCGATCGCGGGGTTGCCGCCGGCCTGACGGTCATCCGGCGCCCCATGGCCGATGGCACCGCACCGCCCTCGATGGCGGCCATGGACGAGATGCTTGCCGTCGTTGCCGCCGCGCGGACGCAGGCCGATGTGGCTGTGGCCTGCATGGGTGGGGTCGGGAGGACGGGGTTGGTGGTCGCCTGTGCGCTCGTCGCCGCCGGGTCCTCGACACCGGAGGCAATCGCCAGGGTCCGGCAGATCAGGCATCCCGAGGCGGTCGAGACCGAGGCGCAGGTCAGGTTCGTGGACGCGTACGAACGTCACGTTGCGGGTGCAGGGGACCGGTCGGGTAGGGTAGCGCGGTGAATGAGCGATGGGTCTGCAAGCGATGCTTCGCGGACAACGAGGGCACGAGCGCCGCATGCGCCAAATGCGGGCTGATCCGCGGTGCCGAGGCTCCGTCCGACGACCTGGCGGCAGCGGCGGGTCAGCCGGCCTGGTCGCCGCCACCCAAGGAAGCCGGCTGGACGCGCTGGCTGAAGTTCGCGTGGATCCCGATCGTGGTGGTGGTCCTGGCGGTCGGCTACTGGTTCTCCGCCGGGCGCAACAGCGATGGCGAGGTCGAGCGCGGCGGGAACCTGTCGGTCACCGACCTGCGCGTGGGTGACTGCTTCAATTCGGGCGATGAGACCGAGATCAGCGAGGTCGATGCCGTCCCGTGCGACGAGGCACACGAGTTCCAGGTGTTCCACGTCCAGGACCACGAAACGGCAACCTTCCCGACCGACGCGGAGTTCGACGCGATCACCGAGCAGCTCTGCTTCGGACCGTTCGAGACGTTTGTCGGGACTGCGTACGTGGACTCCGTGCTCTATGCCAGCGCGATCACACCAAGCGCCTCGTCATTCGGAGACGGCGATCGCGAATACGTCTGCGTGCTCTTCGACCCTGACGACGCCGAGATGACCGCTTCCATGGAGGGAGCAAACCGCTAGCCGCCCTGCTGGACGCTGGCAACCTCGGCGAACTGGCACAGGGCGTTGGCAAGCCGCATCTGGTCGGGGGTACGTGCCCGGACGCGGAGAAGGGCCGGCTCCGCGACCACGACGGCGATGCACCGGGCTCGCGACGTCGCGACGTTGAGGCGGTTCCGCGAGTACAGGAAGTCGAGCCCGCGGGGCGCGTCCTCCGGTGAGCTGCTCGTCATCGAGTAGATGCTGATCGGCGCCTCCTGACCCTGGAACTTGTCGACGGTGCCCACGCGCGCCTCGGGGAGCTCGTTGAGAATGGCGCTCACCTGCGCGTTGTAGGGCGCCACGATGAGGACGTCGCGGTACTCCAGTCGATGCGTATCCCCGTGGCGGTCCACCCATGTCGAGCCGCTCTCGACAAGGCCCCGCACGAGCTGGGCGACCTCGCGTGCCTCGTCCGGCGAGGCGTTGTCCGAGCCCTGATGGGATGCGGCGAGAAGGCGCACGCCGGCGCCGCGGATCGGCTCGGGCCCGAGCAGGGCCTGGTTCACGAGGTCGGCCCGCGACTCGAGCCGTGACTCGTAGAAGGCTTCTGACGTGAACTCGGCCACTGCGGGGTGCAGTCGCCACGTGTGCTCCAGGAAGATGCCGAGCGTCGGGTCGATCGTGTCATCCGTCCCGAGGAGGTGCGCCAGCGCCGATCGATCGGCGCCGGGCGGATGCGACCCCTGGATCGGCTGGTCGAGCTGCTGGGGGTCCCCGAGGAGGACGATGCTCCGCGTGGCACCGGCCATGGCCAGGACGTTGGCCAGTGAGATCTGGCCGGCCTCGTCGACGAACAGGACGTCGAGCAGGCCGTCGCTCTTGTCCGATGACCAGAGCCACGCGGTGCCCGCGGCGAGATTGAACGCACCCGCGCGCAGCCCATCGCGAACGACCGGGTTGTCGGCGGTGACCGTCACGCGTGGGTCGTCGACGCCCTCGACGCCGGCGCTCACCTTCTGAACGGCCTTGACATCGACCTCATCGGCCGATTCGGACGCGGCTCGGAGGACCTCGGTGAGGAAGTTCGAGATCACCTTGTGGCTCGTCGCGCTGATCCCGATGCGCTTTCCGTCGGCGAGCAGCCGCACGATCATCCGCGCGCCGGTGTACGTCTTCCCAGACCCCGGCGGGCCCTGGACCGCGAGCGTCCCATCCTCGAGTCGCGCCACGAGACGGCGGGCCGCATCGAGCTCGGTCTCACCGTCGGTCACGAGCACCGACCCCTGAGGCTGGCCGCATCGGGGAGGCCTGCGCAGGAGCAGGTCGCGAGCCGCTCGCCACGGGCCCGGCGCATCGATTCCGTTGGCGACCACCCATTCGCCCAGGCGTCGAAGCGCGGCGCGCTGGTCCTTGTCGCCGATCACGTCGAGCGGGTTGAGCGCCTCCGGGTGGTCCGGCTCGATGCCGACATCCCAGTTGAGATCGAGCGTCAGCGCGCGCTCGTCGATGCCGTGCCACTTGCCGCCGATGCGCCATTCGCTCCACTTCGCATCGGGGCTCGCGCGGTACCTGCGGGGGTCGTGCAGGTCCGAGCGATGGCCGACGTCGTACTCCTGGGCGTCGAACCGGTATCGCCATGTCTGGCGCAGCTTCGATCGTGGTGTGGCTCGCCACGGCTCGCCAACCGGACCGATGACTTCGAGGGGTCCGAGGGCCACCCGGTCGGCCGTGAGATCGGCGAGGTCCTTTCCCATGCGATCGAAGAACTCCCAATACGCGACCTTGGCCTCGCGTCGATGCCATGAGAGGAGCTGGGCGAGGAGCCACCGCGCTCCCTCCTCCGTGCTGCGTGCCGCCGCGTCCGCGGGGACGCCCTCTGTCAGCGCCGTGGCAACCACCTGGACCTGGGCGTCCGACTCGCGCAGCTGCTCGGGTGCGTCGGGGGAGACGAGCGCCGGCCGTGGCACCTCGGCGCCGGTTCGCGCTGCCGACTCGACGCGCCTCGCCTCCAACCAGTCCCGCAGATGCAGCGTGCTCAGCACGTCGTCGCGGTTGTAGCCGGCGATCTCGTCGAGGATCTCGGACGACGGGCGCTCCGTGTCGGCGAGCTGGAGCCACTCCTCGAACGCGACGATGCTCGACGTCGCGTCCTTCAGCGGCACCGAGCGCACGAAGCCGTACAGCGGCTCGATCGCCTTGATCGAGTAGCTCTCGACCGATGCGCGGAGACCCTGGCGGACCGCGCGAAACAGGTCGACCATGATGCCGCCGCGAAGGAGCCGGTCGACCTGCTCCTCGCGCGTGGCGTGGCGGCCCATCAGGCGCTTGAGTGCGGTCTGCTCGTACGCGGCGTAGTGATAGATGTGCATATCGGGATGGCGTTCGAGGCGCTCGGTGAGCAGGTCCATGAGGCGCTCGAAGGCGTCCTTCTCTCCGGCGAGGCTGAACGCGTCGGGGTCGGCCGGGTCACGGGACCAGATCGGTGTGAAGCGTCCATCGATGTCGAGCACGCCGAAGAGGTAATCGAGGCCGTCGTCGAATGCGAACGGATCCCCCTCGAGATCGAGGAACAGGTCGCCGGGGTCGGGAGGCGGTAGGGTGGCGAGTCCGCGCTCCGGCTCGATCGGTTCGATGAGCTCGTACAGGAGTCCTGTGGCCCCTCGCCCCTCCACCTGGATCCGGGCCTGGAGCCGGATCCGTTCCATCGAGGCGGCGCCGGCGGCATCGAGAGGTGGCGAGAGCGGCATCGGCGCATTGGCGAGCTTGACGACGGTATCGATCCCCCTGTCGACGAGCGACCGGCGTTGCCGGCTCGAGACGCCGGCCACGAGGCTGAGGTGGTCATCGGTCCGCCGCTTGTCGGCGCAGACCTGCCACCACCGGCACACGGCACAATGGTCGACCGGCTCTGGATACGTCTCGCCCGGCGGCGCGGCGAATGTGTCCTCGAAACGACGCTTGGCGGCTCGGTAGTAGGCCATGTAGTCATCCACCCGCAGCTCGACCTTCTCCCTGGCGCTCCCGCCGAGCACGACCCACAGGGACTCCGGCTGCACGCCCTGCAGTCGGGTCAGCTGCTCGACGTAGGAGCAGATCTGAAGGACCGCGCTCGCCTTCACGTGGCGAGCGAGCTTCGTGTCGGCCACCTCGTAGTGGTAGTCACCCCAGATCGACGGTCGCGCCGAAGACTCGATGCGAAGGAGGAAATCGGCGTACCCGAGCCAGCGTCCGTCGAAGAACGTGGCCTGGTACACGACGTCGGCGCCCGATTCCATGGCGGCGGCTGTCTCCGTGACCTGGCGCTCGAGGCGTGCGAGACGTTCCTCACCAGCACCCTTGTCGACCCGCACGACGCGTCGTCCTTCGGCCTCGAGGTCCGCGAGGAACCGTTCCTCGTGACGTTCACCATGACGCCGGATGAGGTCGAGCTCACGGTCGATGCGTGCCGGACGCAGCTCGGGGTGGGCGAGCGCAGCACGCTCGAGGGCCGTGAGGTGCTCGCAGGCGAGATATCCGACGAGGTCGGTGGCGGAGAAGACGGGTTGGCCGTCGATGAGCTGCATCGCTGAGGCGAAGCGTAACGGCGGGACGCGACAGCTCGCGTGTCGGAAGCGTCAGCCCGATGGTGACGGCAGAGGCGTGGCCTCGGGGACGCGGACGATCGCGAGCGTCCACTCGCAGTCCGACGCCACGGCGACGAAGACGAGGCCGGTGACTCCCAGCCCCTCGAAGGCGTTTGGCTGGAGCGTACCGGGCACCACGTCTCCTCCGATCGTCGCGCGGATGGCGGGCACCGGCGAATCGGATCCGGTTGCCAGGGTGACGGCGAAGTCGCAGCCGACGCGTTCCGGGTCAACGGCGACCCAGCGGATCGCATGATCGATGTCCTCGGCGATCTCGACAGGCCCGTGCTCTGCGTCTCCGGCTCCTGCGAGCCCGACGATGGTCAGCGAGCCGTCCGCCGAGGCACCGGTCGTGACGAGGAACGGGTCCGGCTCGTAGCCCGCGGCGATCCACCCCTCCTCGAATCCGAGGTCGGGCTCATCGGCGTCGGTGACGAGATACCAGCCCTGGCCGTCGGTCACGATCGGTCCCATGACGACCTCGAGGGTCGCCTGGAGCGGCAGAAGGGCGGCGATGACCCGGGCATCGGTGCCCGGCCGCTGGCGGACCCGCATGCCGTCAATGGTGGTCGTGACGAGCTCGGCGCCCGCGAACCTCGGGATGTCGGCGGAACCAGAGCTCGCCGCTGGCGTCGGCGTCGGCGCAGCCGTGGCCGGCGGTGTGGCGGAGGGTGTCGCCGTTGGCTCGGGGCTCGGTGTCGGCGTCGCCAGCGGAGGCATCGTGCATGCCGCCGCCAGCAGGCAGACCGTGATCGGCATGGCGCGGCGAGTCCCCACGTTGGACAGGGTAGCCGCTCAGCGATCCAGGCGAGGAACCTCCGATGCGAGCAGGTCGGCGATCTCGCGCGCATTCGTGGTGCCGTAGTTCGCGTAGCAGTTGTTCATCAGGACATGGACCTCCGGCACTTGCTCGGCGACCTCGCGGATGCGCGGCACCCACTCGGCGAGCTCGCCGGTGTCGTACAGGTATCGGAATCGCTCGACGACGGGGATGCCGGACTTCTCCCACGTCTCGGTGCGGCGGCCGTGGAAGCGCACGACGGCCATGCGGGGAGAGGTCACCAGCGTCATCGGCGGCAGCGACGACCTGGTTCCGGGCGGCGCGTCGACCATGACGAACGGGATCTCGTACTTCGAGAAGAAGCGCGTCGTCCGGTCGAGGTTCTTCTCGTTCAACCAGCTGGCGTGCCGCAGCTCCACCGCGAACGGGGTATCCCCGAGGCGCTCCCTGGCCTTGACGATCTCGTCGCGCGACTCGTTGGACGGGAAGAACCAGCGCGGGTACTGGAGGAAGACCGCCCCGAGCTTGCCCGAGCTGCGCAGGGGCTCGATCCCATCGAGGAACCGGCTCCAGATCTCATCCTCGATCTCGGCAGGCAGGTCACGCGCATAGACCCGCTTCGCCTCCTGGAGCTCGGCGGGCAGTGCCTCGCGGAGGTCCTTCGGCAGGCGCTTCGGCTCGGACGGCTGCCCGGTCATGAGCGCATGGGCCTTGATGTCGAACGTGAAGTCGGGCGGGGTCCGCTCGAGCCACAGCTCGCCCGTTCGCCGGGCCGGAAGCGCGTAGTAGGTGGCATCGACCTCGACGATCGGGAACTGGTTGGCGTAGTAGACCAGCCGATCCTCCGCGGTCCCCGCATCAGGCGGGTAGAAGACTCCGGGCGCCGTCATGGTCGGGTCGGTCCAGGAGGCCGTGCCGATCCGGATGGTGGATCCCCCGACCTTCAGTGGCTCGCGAGCGGAAGTTACGTGCGCTTCGCCTCGCTCGCCGGCTGCCTCAGGCCCCGGGTCGTGCGTAGATTCCTGGCTCACGGGTCAAGCCTAGGGGCAATTGGTGACGGAACCTGTCAGGTTCCTGCGGGTCGACTCCACGTCCGATTCTTCACCACATGAACGGTATCCGGCTTCGGCTGCACCCAAGCGTCCGAATCTTCACCGCATGACCGCCCACGGCCGGAATGGACCGTTCGCGCCGCCCAACGCCGCATAGCTGTCTTCCGGTGA
>DATBRU010000107.1:0-7724 GCA_036560105.1 Candidatus Limnocylindria bacterium
CAGCTCGATCTTGGGCTCCTCCGCCACGAGCCTCCACACCGACTGCATCGAGTCGTCGTTCTCGTCGATCTGCGCGTCGGTCTGCAGGCGGAGCCCGCGGATGCTCGGCCATCGGTGCAGCTGGCCCCGCAGCGTCCACGCTCCCTCGGGATCCGAGGTGGCCGGCGCGTAGTGATAGTCCATGAGGCCAAGATCACTGGCGACGAGGATGCGGAGCCTGCCCGTGTCGGGGTTGACCGCGACGTGCGTCGCGTACTCGGTGCCGCCCATCTCCCCCAGCTGATGCTGGAGGAGCTGGCGTGCGCGCCCGAGGGTGTCCCACTCGCCGATCTTCATGGGCGCGCAGCATAGCGCCTCTACAATCGGCGCCATGGCCATCGAGAGGCAAACGCGCTACGAGACGGTGATCGGCATCGAGGTCCACGCCCAGCTGCGGACCGATTCGAAGATGTTCTGCGGCTGCCCCACGTCACCGCCGGGGGATGGCACCGATGAGCCGAACAGCCGCGTCTGCCCCGTCTGCCTGGGACTGCCCGGCACCCTGCCGGTCATCAACCGCCGCGCCGTCGAGCTGGTGATGCTCACCGGGCTGGCACTCGACTGCACCGTCGAGACCGATGCCGTCCGCTTCGAGCGCAAGAACTACTTCTACCCCGACCTGCCCAAGGGCTACCAGATCAGCCAGTACGCGCTGCCCCTGACCAGCAATGGGCGCCTGGCGGTAGCGGTGCCGGGCGACGAGAGCGATGTGGTCATCGGCATCACCCGCGCGCACCTCGAGGAGGACACGGCGCGGATGCAGCACGCCGGCCGGGGCTACAGCGTGGTCGACTTCAACCGTGCGGGCATCCCGCTGATGGAGATCGTCACCGAGCCCGACCTCCGGTCTCCGGCCCAGGCTCGCGCCTATGGCGAGACGCTGCGGTCCCTGCTCCGGGCCATCGGCGCGTCCAACGCCGACATGGAGGCGGGTTCGATGCGGATCGAGGGCAACATCAGCCTGCGCCCCGCGGGGTCGGCGGCCTTCGGCACGAAGGTCGAAGTGAAGAACCTCAACAGCTTCCGCTCACTGGAGCACGCCCTGGAGTACGAGGCGGCGCGCCATGCCGACCTCCTCGATCAGGGCGAGGCGGTTGCGCAGGAAACGCGCGGCTGGGACGAGGATGCCGGCCGCACGATCATCCAGCGCACCAAGGAGGAGGCGAACGACTATCGCTACTTCCCCGAACCCGATCTGCCGCCGCTGCGTCCCTCGGAGGCGTGGGTGCTGGAGCTGCGCGCGAAGCTGCCGGAG
This sequence comes from Candidatus Limnocylindria bacterium, assembly GCA_036560105.1. Taxonomy (GTDB): domain Bacteria; phylum Chloroflexota; class Limnocylindria; order QHBO01; family QHBO01; genus JACDBZ01. The sequence continues at coordinate 1,295 of DATBRU010000107.1, forward strand.
CTGCCGGCACAGCGTCGCGCGCGGTACGTCGAGGTGCTCGGCCTGTCGGCCTACGATGCCGGCGTCCTCACGGCCGATGCGGCCCTCGCCACGTACTTCGAGGCCACCGTCGCCGCCGGCGCCCCGGCGAAGAGCGCCGCGAACTGGGTCAGTGGCGAGCTCAGCAGGCTCCTGAACCAGCACGCGTCGGAGGGGCTGCGCGCCGACGACGTCGCACTGCAGCCCACCGGCCTGGCGGAGCTCATCGGTGAGGTCGAAGCGGGCCGTGTCTCGGCCACGAATGCCAAGACCGTTCTCGCGACGTCCTTCGCGACAGGGGAGTCGCCGCGGGCCGTCATCGAGCGTGAAGGTCTCGGACAAGTGTCCGACGCGGATGCCATCGGTGACGAGATCGCCGCTGTCCTGGCGGAGTCTCCCTCGCAGGTGGCGGAGTACCGAGCCGGCAAGACGCAGGTCGTCGGCTACCTCGTCGGACAGGTCATGAAGCGGACCGGCGGCCGCGCCGATGCCCAGGTCGTCAACCGCGAGCTGCTGCGCCGCCTGGCCGGCGAGTAGGCGGACCGCTCAGTCGCCGAAGAGGCGCTTCAGCAATCCCCTGACACCGCCGACGGGCTCGTGATCCTTCACGCGCTGCCACTTGGCACCCTGGCCGACCACGATCTCGATGTCGCGCTTCGCGCCGCTCGGATCGACCGGGATCGCGCGGGTCGAGGCCGGGGCTGATAGCCAGATCTCGCGCTCGGCGGCGGCGGCCTCGTAGGCCTCCTGGGCCAGGGCGAGCGATGCCAGATCCGCCGATCGGCCGCTTGCCGAGGCGTGCATGGCCGCAGTCCATGCGTCGCGCGCGGCAACGTAGGCGACCTCGGCCTCTTCCTGAGAAGTCGTCGATCCCCGGCGCTGCGCGAGCCGTGATCGGGCGGCTGACCAGGCCTCGGGCTCCGCCGTCGACGGCACCGACAGGGCTGTCGTCGTGGGCTCCGGGCGCCGCGTTTCGGTCGTTTTCGAGTTCCCCTGACCATCCCCGCGTGCCACCTGCGGAGGATCGCACGTTTCGGTCGATTGCGCCACCCTCAACACCGATTTCAGTCCGATGAAGGCCGCCGGCGCAGCAGGATGTCGATCGTGTCGCGGTACCGGGCGCCCGACGCGTGGCGACGCAGCCAGTCGAGGTACCCGGGGTCCCGGCGAGCCACCTCGCCGAGGGTCCAGCCCTCGTACCGCCCGAAGTCCAGCCGCGTCGACGCTCCGTCGGCATCCAGCGGCCCGCGTGGTGCGCCGTGGGTCGCGTTGTCCGCGGGCGTGGCCGGCGCGGCGCGCCGTCGATCGGACTCCCACACCTGTCGCTTTACCGGGTCTCGTACGACCGCGTAGGCCCAGTTGAGGTCGGTCATGCGGCGCTCGGTCGCATCGTCGCGCGGAGAGCCGGCGTCGGGGTGGAGCTTGCGCGCCAGCACGCGGTAGGCGGCGGTCACGACCTCCGGGTCGGCACCGGGTTGAACCTGGAGGATCCGGTACGGATCACGGCGCTCCATCCGGATCGCCTCAGACCAGCTCCCGCTCCACGACCTGGCGCAGCACCGGCAGCGGGAGCGCTCCCTGGGTCAGCACGACATCGTGGAAGCGGCGGATGTCGAAGCGGGCTCCCTGCCGATCCTGGGCCTCGCCACGCAGCCGCAGCAGCTCGAGCTGTCCGACCTTGTAGGCGAGTGCCTGGCCGGCGTAGGTGATGTAGCGGTCCACCTCGTTGCCGATGTTGTTGGGGCCCAGGGCCGTGTGCTCGGTCATGAAGGCGACCGCCTGCTCCCGCGTCCAGCCCAGTGCGTGGATGCCGGTGTCGACGACCAGCCGCGACGCCCGCCAGGCGTCGAACGAGAGGACGCCGAATCGGTCCACCTCGCCGGAGAGCAGGCCCATCTCCACGGAGAGTCGCTCGGTGTACAGACCCCACCCTTCGATGTAGGCGGTGCAGCCGTTGAAACGCCGGAAGTCGGGAAGGTCGGTGAGCTCCTGCATGATCGCAAGCTGCAGGTGGTGCCCCGGCACTGACTCGTGGAAGGCAAGCATCTCCGCCTCGTACCGCGGTCGCGTCTCCGGTGCGTAGGTGTTGATGAAGTGCTGGCCCGGGCGCGAGCCGTCGGCGGCCGGCTCGCGGTAGTAGGCGATGGTCGAGTGCTTCTCCTCGTGCTGCGGCATCACCACGACCGCGCAGGGCGCCTTCGGCAGGCGGCCGAACCAGTCGCCGATCGCCGCATTGGCCCGGGCCAACGAGGCCTCCGCCACGGCAACGATCTCCGCGCGGGTGGTGAAGTGGAGCACCGGGTCGGAGCGAAGAGCATCGAGGGTGGGGGCCAGGCCCGTCGTGCCGAGCAGCCGACCACCGAGCTCGACGAACTCGGCGTCGATGCGCGCGATCTCGTCCAGCCCGGTCTGGTGGAGCTCCTCAGGGGAGGCATCGACCGACGTGTGGGCGCGCATGAGGCGTCGGTAGGTCCCAAGACCACCGGGCACATGGACGAGGCCGGGTCGGTCGTCGGGCCGCGCGTGCGGTGTGATCTCGTCGGCCACGACGGCCCGATACCGCTCGAATGCCGGCCGAATGTGCCCACCGATGATGCCGAGCAGCTCGTCGCGAATCTCGGGATGCTCGTGCGCGGCCTCGGCGAGGGGCCAGTCGCCATCGGGCCGGCCGAGAAGATCGTCGAGCTGCTCGGCGACCTTGGCGCAGATCGAGGCGACGCCAACGCGGCCTTCAGCCTGACCCCGGAGCAGGTCGGCGCCCGCCTGGTCCAGGAAGGCCGGCATCGCGCTCCAACGCGCCAGGAGCGCACTCAGGTCTTCATCGGTCTCCGAAGGCTGGAAGGAGGGGATGTCGAGGAGCGCCGTCTGTGGCCCGTCCATGGCATCCACGTTGAACCCCTCGAGGTCGGCGTCGAGGAAGGCTCGGTCGGTCCCGAGCGCCTCTGCGAGCGCAGCCCGCGTCACGCGATCATCGCCATCATCGATCTGGTGCAGACGGGCCTCGAAGCCGTCGAGCAGCGCTCGCCACGCCTCCCGCGCCGCCGGGGAGGTGTCGGGCATTCGGTCGTTGAAGCGCCGCTCGCCGATCGCGGTGGCGAACGTCGGATGAACGCCCAGCCAGGCTTCCCAGTAGTCGAAGGCGAGCCGCTCCAGCGCGGTCCCAACTGTCTCGGTCGTCACGACGCCATGCTAGCGACCTATGCTCTGCCGATGCAGCCAGCGCCACGGATGGCCATCTCCCGCGACGTCGCGCCACCGAAGCAGCCGGATCCGAATCGGCTCATGCGCACCTGCGCGAACTGTGGCTCGGAGATGGAGGAGCGCAAGTGCAAGCTCATCTGCCGCGGCTGCGGCTATTTCCTGAGCTGCTCCGACTACTACTGACCTACTGGGTCGTGCCGATGAACTCGATCGTCGCCATGATCCGGTCCAGGACGGCCTTGTTCAGCTCGTAGTCGCCGCCCATGTCAGTGTTCGTCCGGATGACCAGGTTCGGCCCCTCCTCCTCGGTCGGCCCGAGCTGGACCAGGTAGAGGTACTCACGCCATTCCGCTGGCATCAGGCCCCCGTTGCCGGCGGCCCCCCTGTACTCGACCCGCACACCCTGCTGCGTCTCCCCGACGATCCCGAACTCGCGCCTGATGGTTTCCTCGAACGAACCGCGGTCACCATCCAGATACTCGATCGCGATCGCGATCTCGGCCGGAGGCTCGTTCGGGTCGTCGACCTCGTAGGACACAGCGGAGAACCAGGAGCACGCCTCGACATCGCCGATCTCGGTGTTGGTGTACCAGGCATCGGGGAACTCCAGGCGGTACCCGTCGGCGATGTTCTCGCATTCGTCGCGGTCGAGGAAGAGCGCATCGGCGTCGGCGTTGGGCGCGACGGAGAAGGGACTGCTCGGGTCGTTGCTCGGCGCGGACGTGGCCGACTCCGACGGCGCCACGCTCGGGGCGGCACTCGCCTCGGGAGTCTCGGTCGGCTCGGCCGTCGCGCTCGGCGCGACGACGGAGGCGCTCGGGGGTGCCGTTGTGCCGCCCGCACGACAGGCGGCCAGGACCAGGACGACGCCGATGGCGAGAGCTCGGCGAAGGGGGTGCGTCATCGGTTCCTCGTTCGGGGGCGGGACGTGATTGGCGAATGATGAGGCCGCGCGATCATCTGCGCTGAACGCGCAACCGTCGATCCCCTCAAGGTAGGCGTACCAACGGACGGACCGGCACGACAAATCCGTTGCGGCTCACGGGGCGAGCTCCACCGGTGCAACCACCGGATCCGGCCGCCGGACGACCTGGGCCAGCAGGACGCCGGCCACGACCAGGGCACCGCCGAGCAGCTGCATCGGGCCGAGAACCTGACCAAGCACCAGCCAGGCCAGCGCGGCCGCGAGGACGGGCTCAGCGGTCGTGGCAATGCCGGCGACCGCCGAGGTGATCCATCTCACGGCCGCCACGACAAGCGCGAACGGAATCAACGTCCCGACGATGCCGACCGCAAGCACTCGCCAGGCGACCTGCGGGTCGGCGAGAAGCTCGAACGGCCAGTTCCACGGTGGGAGGACGAGCACCCAGGTAACGACCGCGACGATGAAGCCGATGAACAGCGTGGTGACCGGATGCGAGCCACGGCTGCCCGCAGCCTCAGCACACAGGAGGTACGAGGCGAACGACAGGGCTGAGAGGATCCCGGCCAGCAGGCCGACCGGGTCGAGCGCCTCGCCCCCGGCAGCGCCCAGGGCTCCGCTGACGAGGATGGCGCCGGCGAGGGTCAGGGCACCGGCGACCATGATGTTGCTCGGCGGCATGCGACGCGTCAGGAACGCGGTTCCGACCAGGATCATCACCGGCGCGGTGTACTGGAGCGAGATCGCCACACCGACGGGTACGCGGTCGATGGCCACGTAGTAGGCCCAGTTGACGACCACCATCGAAACGCCGAAGCCGATGAGGGCCGGCATCGCGCCACGCGCTGGACGGAGCAGATCGCGTCGCGTCGCGACGAGGATGATGGCCAACGGAACGAGGGCCACGATCGCACGGGCCTGTGCGAGGCGCTCGGGGCTCATGCCGCGCTCGAAGGCGCCAGCGGCGATGACCGCGTTGGCCGCCCAGCACGCGGCCGCGACCACGCACGCCAGCGTGGCGAGGACCGACGCGCGGCCGCGCGTCACGGCTTGGAGCTGGTCGCGCTCGCCGCTCGGTACTCGCTGATCTCGAACAGGTGGCCGTCCGGGTCGCGGAAGAAGGCGCGGGTCTCGGCCCCGTTCGTGACCGGGTCGGTCAGGAATGTCGCGCCGCGCCGCGTGAGCTCGGCGTGGGCCTCGCGGCAATCGGGCACGCGGATGGTGAACAGGTGGTCGAGCCGGTCCGGGTCGACGGGGGCCCCGAGGGTCACGGTCGGCTTGTCGGCCGTCGGTCCGCCACCGGTCACGAGGAGAAGCCAGGCATCGGCGAAGCGAAGGACCACCGACGTGCCGCCGTACTCACCATGCAGCGTCGCGCCGAGGACATCGAGGTACCAGGCCTTCGAGCGACCGACGTCGGTGACGACGAGGATCGTCGTGAGCGCCGCGTCAGGGGCGGGGAAGGCGGGCATGGACGGCATTCTGCCACGCCGATCGGCCCGAGCCAGGGGAGCCGGCTCGGGCTGCTGGGTCGTGCCGCCGTCAGTCCTCGATGAGGGGGATGTCCACGAGGTGCTCGGCCACGAACCAGACCTGGAGCTCGTGCCGACGCAGGACATCGCCCATGAGGAGGTCGTTGGACCCCCAGTCGCCGGACTTCTCGGTCGTGTCGATGCCCTTGCGGACCTTGCCGATGATGATCTCGTGCGCGCGCAGAAGCCGCGTGAGCTGCGCGGGCACGTCCTCGGCACCGTCGGGCGCCCGCTCGATCGACGTCAGCTCGGCGGCGTGGCGCGGATCACCGACGGCAATGCCCCCGAGGGACTGAACGCGCTCGGCCAGCAGATCGATCAGCTCGCCCTGCTCCTCGGCATGCTTGTCGAAGAGAAGGTGGAGCTGGTAGAAGGTCGGGCCGGACACGTTCCAGTGGTGCTTCTTGTAGAGCGCGTAGAGGATCGTCGTGTCGGCCAGGATCTCGTTGAGCACGCGTGCGCTTTCGGCGCGCGCCTTCTTGCCGAGGCCGATCGGCAGGTCCCTGAGCGCGCTGAAGTCCTGTACCTCGATGCCAAGCTTCGCCATGTGTGGCTCGGGAGATGAGTGCCCGTTTCGCGCTGTCGATCGCCGGGCCGTGGTGGTCGCCATGGGAGTGCCTCCGTTGTTGTCGTCAGATCGTCGCTCGGCATTGCACGTGGGATGCCGCGACCTGCCCGACGACCCCGAGGAGCCCTGGCTGGTTCAGAGCGCCCGGATGCGATTGTTGCGTGGGTTGTGCTCCAGCTCGGCGAGGCC
>DATBRU010000108.1:0-5126 GCA_036560105.1 Candidatus Limnocylindria bacterium
CTCAGGCGGTCAGCTCGGCCGCGAACTCGCGGAACACCGCGACGTGGCGCTCGATCTCGGCCTCGGTGTGCTGGACGGACAGCGTCCACTGGTCGTCGGGGCCGGGCGGCAGCAGGATGCCGCGATTGGCGAGGTAGAAGAAGCTCGCCGTCCACAGCTCGGAGTCCAGCCCGATGAAGTCGCGGTAGTTCGTCACGCGATCGGGCGTGAACATGACGCAGCCCTTTGGCCCGACGTTGATCGCGTAGCCGGGCAGCTCGTACTCGGCCAGGACATCGGCGCACCCGGCCGTCAGTCGATCGGCCAGGGCGTGCAGGCCCGGGTAGACGTCCTTGACGAGGATCTGCGTCAGGGTGACGAGGCCGGCCGTCATCGACAGCGGGTTGCCGTTGAAGGTCCCGAGATGCGCCACTCGCGTGGCACCACCGGGGATCGTGGAGCGCTCGATGCCGGTCCCTACTGCGCCGGCCATGCCGGCGAAGTGCTGGCTCCCCTCGAGCGTCTCGATCGAGCGCATCACCTCGTCGCGGCCGCCGAACGCGCCGATCGGGATCCCGCCGCCGATGCTCTTCGCCAGGCAGAACAGGTCCGGCCGAACACCGAAGTACTCGTAGGCCCCGCCCCATGCCAGCACGACGCCGGTCTTGACCTCGTCGAAAATGAGCACCACGCCGTGCTCGTCAGCGAGCTCCCTCACGCGCTCGAGGTACCCCGGCCGCGGCGGCACGACGCCGATGTTGAACTGGACCGGCTCGACGATGATCGCGGCGATCTCGCCGGCGTGAGCCTCGAGGATGCCGGCCAGGGCCTCGGGATCGTTGTATGGCGCGATGACCGTCTCGGCGATGCGCGAGCGTGGGATGCCTGCGCTGGCCGGCACCGTGGTCGGTGACTCGGCCGGACCCATCTCCTCCCGCGGCGGCTGGATGCTGACCAGGACATCGTCGTGGTGGCCGTGGTAGCCACCCTCCATCTTGATCACCTTCTCGCGGCCGGTGTAGCCGCGCGCGACGCGGATGGCGTCCATCGTCGCCTCGGTGCCCGAGTTGCTGAAGCGGACGAGATCGGCCCCGAAGCGGGCCTTGATCTCCTCGGCCAGCGCGATGCCGTCCTCGACGGGGAACGTGTAGCAGGTGCCGTTGGCCACCCGGTGCTGGAGGGCCTCGGCCAGGATCGGGTGCGAGTGGCCGGCCGCGAGGACGCCGAACGCCATGTCGAAGTCGATGTACTCGTTGCCATCGGCGTCGGTGATGCGGCTGCCGTGCGCATCGGTCATGAAGAGCGGGTACGGCTCGTATGCCTGGAAGGAGCTCGCGACGCCGAGCGGCATCGCGGCACGGGCTCGTTCGAACAGCTCGGCACTCTTCGGCGTGCGACGCCGATACTCCGCCTCTTCGCGAGCCCCGATCTCCTCCAGCCTGGCGCGATCGACCCGGGAGCCGGTGATCGTCACGGTCGTCCTCCTAGCGCGTGCCCCACTGGTAGCTCTCCTTCACGAATCGCAGCTCCACCAGGGTCTCGGTGGAGCGGATGCCCTTGATGCTGGCGAGGCTCTCGGTGAGCACCCGCAGCAGGTGCTCGTTGTCCTCGCACACGACCTCGCACACGAGGTCGAAGCGCCCCGCGGTCACGACCAGGTAGGTCACCTCGTCGAGCTGGGCGATACGATCGGCGATCTCGTCGAGCTTGCCCGGCTCGACCTTGAGGCCGATGAGCGCCGGCTGCTGGAATCCCATGGCCAGCGGGTCGGTGACGCCGACGACCTGGACGATTCCGCGGCTGATGAGTCGCTCGGCCCGCTGACGCACCGTTGCCTCGGGAACCTTCAGCTGGCGGCCGATCTGCGCATACGGCCGGCGGCCATCGGCCTGGAGGCACTGGATGATCGACTTGTCGAGATCATCAAGCGCCTGGCGCCGCCCGAGCTGTTGGACTGTCCGTATCGCCACGCGCAGAGTCTAGGTAGGCCGCATGAGACGGTCAACTTTCCGCAATTTCGCAGGGCCGATTCTGCGGATTCCGGATGTCGTCGCGGATTCCGTGGCTGGCTCGGGCTTCAGGCGTGCGGTCCCGACTCGGGCGACGCCGGCCCGTCCGAGGTCGCACCGACCTCCCCCACCTCGCGCGTCCACGCTCCGGTGGCATCGGCCAGGAGCTCGGCGACGTCGCGCACGGCAACGTCGGTCCGTTCGAGGTCAGTCGTCCCGTCGCGCAGCATGATCAGGCAGAACGGACAAGACGTGGCGATCTCGTCCGGCCTCTTCTCGAGCGCCTGCTCGACGCGTCGGTGGTTGATGCGCTGCCCCTCGCGCTCCTCCATCCACATCCGTGCCCCACCGGCACCGCAGCACATGCCTTTGCGGTGGTGAAGATCCATCTCGACGATCGTCTGCCCCGGCACGGCCTCGACGACCCGGCGCCCCTCGTCGTAGACCTGGTTGTACCGCCCCAGGTAGCACGCGTCGTGATACGCGACGACAGCCTCGTGGTGCTCCGACGGCACGAGGCGGCCCTCGGCTACCAGCCGGTCGAGCAGCTGGGTGTGGTGGATGACCTGGACGCCGCGCAGGCCGAACTGCGGGTACTCGTTCTTGATCGTGTTGAAGCAGTGCGGGCAGGTGGCCACGATCGTCCCGATCCCGTGCTCGGCGTGGGCGGCCGACAGGGTCGCGACGTTCTCCTCGGCCAGCATCTGGAACAGGTACTCGTTGCCGGCTCGTCGCGCCGGATCGCCGCTGCAGGTCTCACCCGATCCGAGCACGGCAAACGGGACCTCGGCCTGCTGCAGGAGCTGGGCCATGGCCCGCACCACCTTGCGGTTGCGATCGTCGAACGCGCCCGCACAGCCGATCCAGAACAGGACTCCCTCATCCAGCGGGTCCCCGGTCGGCGCCGAGTCGTAGACGGTGCGCCACGGGCTCCCCGCGCCAGGTGGTCGCGGCGCCGGCGCGTCGGCCTGGCCGAGCACGCGCACATCCATGCCTTTCGCCCAGTCCAGGCGCGCCGATTTCGGCTGGCCCCAGGGGTTCCCCGCGCTTTCCATGTTGCGAAACGCTGTGCTGAGCTCTTTCGGGAACCGGCTCTCCTCCAGGACCGCGTTGCGTCGGATCTCGACGATGGTGTCGACGTGCTCGATGAGCACCGGGCAGCCCTCGACGCACCAGCCACACGTGGTGCACTGCCAGACCGCCTCCTCCGGGATGGCGTTGTCGATGAGCGGCAGGCTCAGCGCCTCCGCAGCGCGAGCCTGCGCCAGCTGAAGCGCATCCTCCGACGCCGCGGCTCCTCCGTTGGCTCCCCCCTTCCATGCGCGCTGGGCCGATGCGGCCGCCGCCAGCGCCGTCTCCGACGCCCAGATCTGGTCCCGCAGGCCCTCCATGAGGTGCTTCGGGCTGAGCGTCTTGCCGGTCATCGACGCGGGGCAGAACTCCATGCAGCGCCCGCACTCGGTGCAGGCCAGCGGATCGAGCAGGTGGCGCCATGTCAAGTCCTTGAGGCCCTTCGCGCCGAAGACGGGCTCGCTGCCATCCTCCGGCTCGGCCTCGAGGTCCATCGTTCGCAGCGCGCCGCGCGGCTCGAGGTTGCGGAAGTAGACGTTCGGCTCGCTGCTGATGATGTGGAGGTGCTTGCTGTACGGCAGGTACGCGCCGAAGGCGAGCACGAGGCCGATGTGGGCCCAGGCCATCACGCCGAATCCGATGCTCGCGACGTCCGTCCCCAGCGGTGCGAGGACGAGGCTCAGCGGCCCGGCCAGGATCGCCCACGGTCGAGCGTGATGCTCGGGATCGAGGACGTAGACGAACGCGTCCCCGAACAGCTCCGTGAGCACAATGAAGAAGATGAGCGCCAGGATGACGAACGCGTCACGGGTGAGCGCCAGTCGCGCCGGACGGACGATCGTTCGCCGGACCACGTAGTACAGGACCGATGCGAGCACCAGTCCGACAAAGACGTTCGCGAAGAACGTGACGACGCTCCACAGGAAGCCGCCGAATGGCCAGCCCAGGATCGTCTCGACCAGGCCGTTGGTGATGTAGTTCCCCGTCGTCGCCAGCAGGACGATGAAGCCCCAGAAGACGAAGGCATGCGCCAATCCCGGGCCGGGGTCCTGGAGGAGCCGCCGCTGCCCGAACACGAAGACCCCGAGCGCGCTGATCCGGTCTCCGATGCGGTCTGATCGCACCAGTGGCTGGCCCGCTCCGAGTACCGCCATGTGCCAGCGCGCGCGGCGCCAGAACAGGTAGATCGCCGCGCCGATGGGCACGACGATCAAGGGATAGAACGGAATGGAGGCGTCCATGCGTGGCGGCCATGGTAGCGGCGCCAACTGGCCTCGATGGGGGCCTGATCCTCAGCGAGGGTCAGTGATCCCCGCCACGCAGCTGATCCATCGCATGGCGCACGACAGGGAGCAGAGCGTTCAGGGACTCCATGGCGCCCTTCGGTGACCCGGGCAGGTTGACGATGAGCGTGGAGCCGCGCGCACCCGCAACACCGCGCGAGAGCGCGGCCATCGGCGTCGTGGCGATGCCCGCCGCACGCATCAGCTCGGCCAGGCCCGGAGCCTCGCGATCGATTACGCGGCGGGTCGCGGCCGGCGTGACGTCGGTCGGCGTCAGACCGGTGCCGCCGGTGGTGAGGACGAGCCGATGGCCGGCATCGGCGAGGCGTGCCAGGAGGGCGGCGATTTGGGCTTCGTCGTCGGCCACGACGATGGCGTCGGGGGCCACATCGAAACCGGCTTCGTGGAGCGCAGCCACGAGCCCCGGACCCGAGGTGTCCTCGCGCTCCCCCGCCGCCGAGCGGTTGGAGCAGGTCACCACAACGGCCTCGTGCTCCGCGGTCACGTCGATCTCGTCGCGCGAGTAGTCCCCCGAGCGCCCACCGGACTTGGAGAGCAGCTGGATCCCCTCGATGACGATGTCGCGCTGGAGCGCCTTGGCCATGTCGACGAGCGTCAGCGCGGCGACGCTGGCCGCGGTGAGCGCCTCCATCTCCACGCCCGTCCGGGCGGTGACTCGCACCTCGGCGGTGATCCGGACCGTCCCGTCGCTGCGGTCGGGTTCCAGCTCGACGCCGACCTTGTCGAGCGGCAGCGGATGGCAGAGCGGGATCAGCTCACTGGT
>DATBRU010000109.1:0-18783 GCA_036560105.1 Candidatus Limnocylindria bacterium
GCAGGCAGGCACGGTAGCCGGCCGCACGCGCCTCCGTGGCGTCGGCCAGGAAGGTGACGTTCTTCCGAAGCGGCTTGCGAACCCGGCATGACGGACGGCAGTAGATGCCGGTGGTGCTGACGGCCGTGACGAACCGTCCGTCGTACCCGGGGTCTGACGCGTAGAAGGCTCGCTCGAACTCGGTGACGCTCATGCCTCTGAAACGCCTCTGCGGTGCGGTATGTGAGATCACGATCGGACCGCGGGTAGCATGACGGCATGGTGAGCATGACCGCCGCTGACGAGAGCCTCGATCGGTCGTTCGGCCTCTATCGGGACCTCGTCCCGCAGCTGGACCGCGCGGTCCTCGCCTCGAGGCTCGGCGACGTGCCGTCGAACAGTGTCGGCGCGCAGCTCTGGTGCGTCGTGGGGGCGCAGGAGAGCTACGCGAGGGCCATCGTCGCCGGCACGTGGGCCGGCTTCTCATGCTGGCTCGACGCGACAGGCGATCCCGTCGAGGTCTCCCAGGCGCTCGACCGCTCGGCGGCCTCGGTCTCGGAGGCGATCGGGTCGATCGATCCGCCCAGCCGCGCGCAGGAGCGACTCATCCTCGATCTCCTGGAGCACGAAGCGCAGCACCACGGACAGCTGATCCGATACCTCTACGGGCTGAAACTGCCGATTCCGGCCAGCTGGAAGGCGCGTTACGCCCTGGAGTGACTCACGCGTTGCCGGCCTGCTGCCGCAGGATGAGATTGACGGTGAAGGGGCTGCTGCCAAGGATCTCGTCGCCGGCGCGCATCTCGATGCGGTAGCGGCCGATCTCGTCGAGTCGCATCCCCTTGAGGTCGGCAACGATGTTCGCGCTCGTCGCATTCGGCGGAACCTCGATCCGCAGGCGTGGCGCCTGCTGCAGGGTTGGCTTGCCGGACGGCGCCACGACCTGGAACGTCAGCTCGTGGGCTCCGGGTGTGGCCTCGAGGATCGCGACGATGAAGCATCGGCCGTGGGTGGCAGGCATCCGCATGACGTTGATCTGGCCGAAGACACCGATGGCGCTGATCTTTCCATCCTGCGCGGTGAGCGCGTAGTCGCACAGCAGAAGCGTATGGAGCTTCAGGTCGGCCATGTCGCCCAGTTTACGGCTCGCCGAACGCCAGACCGATGCCGACGTCCGCCAGCTCCACGAGCGGGAGGCCGTCCAGCTCGGACCGGGGCACCCACGCGCAGGTGTCAGATGATCCGTCGAGCTCGTCCCGCAGGGCGCCGCCGGTGATCCGCACGCGGTAGATGACGCGGATGCCATGGAAGGCGGTGTCGACACCATCCCTCGGGTCGGTGAACCGACCGGTCCAGGAATGGACGGTCGCGAGATCGACGATCGTGCCCGTCAGCCCGGTCTCCTCGGTCAGCTCACGAAGCGCGGCGTCCTTTGGGTGCTCGCCGAACTCGACGCCACCGCCGGGCAGGGTCCACATGCCGTCGGAGGTCGCCGTCGCCCCCTGTGCGATGCGGCTGAGAAGGATCGTGTCACCCTCGACGCACAGCGCGTAGGCGGCGACCCGCGTCGTGCGCCGGAGCGGATCGGTCACTTCGAGGCGTAGTGGTCCGCGCCGAGGAAGTGGATGCTCACATAGGGCTCGTCGCCGACGACGACCGAGTCGTGCCCCGGGCCGATCTGGAAGAGGTCGCCCGGCCCGATCTCGAAGACGCGCCCGTCGGTCATCTCGATCCGGTTGCGACCGGATACGACAAGCCCGAGATGCGCGACCTCGCATGCCGCCTGGCCAAGGGAAGCGCCCACGTGCTCCGACCAGCGCCACCCCGGCTGGTACTCCGCACGACCGACGCTCATGCCGCCGATCTGGACGAGGTCGAAACCGCCGAGCGGGAAGTCGCGATGCTCATCGGGGTCGTCGAAACGGCGGATGATCGCCGCGGTCTCGGGCATCGGTCAGCTGTCTCCTTCGTCGGTGTACAAGTCGGGATCGAGCAGCCAGGCGATCTCGCCGCCGCCCGGCTCGGGGATGCCATAGAACTCGACGCAGGCCAGCCCTCCCTTGCGCATCCGCACCGATGCAGCCCCGGTCAGCTCCATGACCGCCGACGAGAGGTCCGGCTCGTGTCCGACGAACATCACCCGTCGCGCCTCCGCCTGCGCCGCCATGGCTCGCGCGAAGTCACCCCACTGTGCTCCGGGCCTCAGGCGATCGTCGACGACCGGCGTCCCACCCATCGCCTCGCAGAAGAGCTCGGCAGTGCGGATGGCTCGCGACAGCGGCGAGCTCAGGACGAGGTCCGGCCGCAGATTCAGGCGCCGCCACAGCGCCGCGGCCGCGCGCAGCGCCGCCTCGCCCCGATCGGTCAGCGGCCGCTCGTCGTCGTCCGTCGCACGGGGCGACCCGGCCTTGCCGTGACGCAGGAAGTAGAGGATCACGCCAGGCGCGGCTCGGACCCGTCGTCGCCACCACGCGTCCCGGGGTGGCCCGCGGCGACGCCGCGGGCGTGGCCGGTGCGCTGGACCAGGACGCGCCCCGGCGCCGTTACCCCCGCCTTCGGGAACGTGATCGACAGGACGCCGTTGCCATAGGAGAGATTGGCACGCATCGCGTCGACCGCACACGGAAGCGAGATCGTCCGTTCGTAGGGCCCGTACGACCACTCGCGCGTCAGGTAGTCGATCCGCTCCTGGCCCTCGCCGCGCTGCGTGGCTCGGACGGTGAGGTCGCCGCCATCGGTCACGTCGATGCTGATGTCCTCCGGGGCCACGCCGGGCATCGGGGCGACGATCATGAGCTCGCGGTCATTCTCGAAGACGTTCACGGGGATGGCGGTGGGTTCTGTCATGGTCGTCCTCCTGCACGACCGATGCTACCCCCGGAGCCCTCGCTCCCTCTACAGTTGGCCGATGGAACGATCGAAAACACCACCCGACGAGTTCATCGCTTCCCTGCCCGATGGCGTGCGCAACGACATGACGACGCTCGACGCGATCATCGCGGAGGCCTTCGCCGGCGATGAGCGCGTGCTGTGGGAAGGGAAGTTCTGGGGCGGCACGCAGCAGAACATCGTCGGCTACGGGGCCTACCACTACAAGGGCCGGAGCGGCGCCGAGGGCGAGTGGTTCGTCGTCGGGCTAGCCGCCCAGAAGAACTACCTCAGCCTCTATGTCAATGCCACCGCCGACGGCCAGTACCTGGGCAAGGTCTACGCGCCCCGCCTCGGGAAGGTGAAAGCAGGCAGCGCGAACCTCCAGTTCAAGCGGGCCGCCGACCTCGATCTCGACGTGCTGCGCGAGCTGGCCACGGCCGCGCGCGATTCGGCGCCCACCGAGGGCTGAACGAGATGCCGTCGATGGAGGAGTTCGGCCAGCAGATCGTCGGCTGGATCGAGGACAACGCCCTCGCGGTGCTGCTGTGGGGCATCGTCCTGTTCGCCCTCGTCCGCCTTGCCCGGCCGATCATCCACCGCGTCCTCATCCGCGTGATCAAGGTGCCGACGCAGGCCGAGGGCCCCGATCGCGCGAACGAGGTCGCGAAACGCGTCGCGACGCTCGAGGACGTGCTGCTGCGGCTGGTGAAGTACGGCGTCGTCATCGCGTTCCTGATCCTTGCGCTCACGATCTTCGACCTGTGGCCGGTCGTGGCCGGGCTCGGCATCATCATCGCGGGCCTGGCCGTCGCCGGGCAGAGCATCGTCCTCGACTACCTGACCGGGATCCTGCTCCTGTTCGAGTACCCGTTCTCCATCGGCGACGTGGTCTCCATCAATGGCGTCGAGGGGACCGTGGAGGAGATCGGCCTGCGGCGCGTCACGGTGCGCGATGTGAGCGGCACCGTCCACACCATCGCCAACGGCGAGATCCGCGTCACCTCCAACCTGACGCGGTACTACGCGAGCGCGGTCGTCGACGTGGTGGGCGTGCCGGTCGCCGACGTCGAGCGCGCGATCGACGTCATGAACACCGTGGGTGGCGCGCTGGCCGCCGACGAGGCATGGGCCGCGCAGCTCATGGAGACGCCGGAGTACCGCGCGACCACGGCATTCACCGACCTTGGCGTCACGCTCCGCATGTCCGGGCGCGTGCTTCCCGGGGAGCGCTGGCGCGTTGCGTCCGAGCTCCGTCGCCGGCTGTCGTTGTCGCTCGCCGAGGCCGGCATCGCGCCAAATCATCGCCTCATCTCACCGGTCCCGCCGCCCGCGGCGGTGGCGCCGGTGCCGAAGCCCGGACGGGAGCCCTGATCGACTTGACATCGATCCCGGCTCGTTCGACGGCCTAGTCCGGGAACGCCTCCGGGCCGCGCTCCGACAGCTCGCGCGCGTGCTCGTGCGAGTCCTCGGGCGGGATCCAGGAGTACGGGTACCGATCGTCCTCGAGCTCCGAGGCCTGCTTCGTGAGGTGAAGCGGATGGAACGTGTCGATCATCACGGCCAGCTCCTCCGTCGCCTCCTTGCCGATCGACGCTTCGACCGACCCCGGGTGCGGCCCATGTGGGATCCCCGCCGGATGGATCGTGAAGGAGCTGATGTCGACCCCGCGGCGCGACATGAAATTGCCGGCGACGTAGTAGATGACCTCGTCGCTGTTGATGTTGCTGTGGTTGTACGGCGCGGGAATGGCGAGCGGGTGGTAGTCGAACTTGCGCGGCACGAACGAGCAGATCACGTAGTTGCGGGGCTGGAATGTGAGGTGCACCGGCGGCGGCTGGTGGACGCGACCGGTGATTGGCTCGAAGTCGGCGATGTTGAAGGCGAACGGCCACAGGTGCCCGTCCCAGCCGACGAGATCGAACGGGTGGTGGTGGTAGTGGTACGCCGTGACCTTGCCCCGGGTCTTGACCTCGATCACGTAGTCGCCGTCCTCGAGGGTGGGGGCCATGTCTGCCGGCGGGCGGATGTCGCGTTCGCAGTACGGGGAGTGCTCCAGCAGCTGGCCGAAGTCGTTGCGGTACCGCTTGGGCGGCACGATCGCCGAGGGCGACTCCACCCACAGCATGCGCTGATCGCCGGATGAGGGCCGCAGCCGGAACGTCGTGCCGATCGGGATGACGAGGTAGTCGCCCGGGCCGTAGTCGATCGGTCCGAAGTTCGTCTCGAGCCTCCCCGTCCCGGTATGGACGAAGTACATCTCGTCCGCCTCACCATTGCGGTAGTACCGCTCCATCGGCGCGGCGGGAAGAACGACGCCAAACGTGACATCCGAGTTGTAGAACAGGGGGACGCGCCCGGTGACGCCGTCCCCGGCGGCAGCGAGGTCCTTCGTGTTGACCAGCCGATGCCGGTGCGGCCCGTTCGCCTCATCGGCAGACTGCTCGAGGGCAACGTCGCGGACCTTCTCGACCTGGTGCGTCTGGGTCGGAGGCGTGTGGTGGTACAGGAGGCTGGCGCGACCGCTGAATCCCTCGACACCGAAAAGCTCCTCGGCGTAGAGGCCACCGTCGTCCTTCCGGAACTGGGTGTGGCGCTTGTGCGGGATCTCGCCACGCTGCACGTAGAACATCCGGTGTCATTATCACCGCGACAGCCGACGCAGGAGCCGCCCCGTGGTGATCGATCCGACGACCGAGGTGGGAGCGCGCATCGACGCGCGGCTCCGCAGCGAGCTCGTGGCGTGGCTCGTCACGGTGGCGCCCGATGGCACGCCGGTGCCCACGCCGGTCTGGTTCTGGTGGGATGGCGAGACGATCATCGTCTACTCCCAGGCGGACAAGCCGAAGCTGCGCCACATCGCCGCCAACCCGCGGGTCGCGGTGGCGTTGCGAACCGACGAGGACGGCGACCTGCTTGCCGTCATCACCGGCGAGGCCCACGTAGACGAGGCAACGCCGCCGGCCGACCAGCTCGAGGAATACATCACCAAGTACCGAGCCTCCATCGCGCGCCTGGGGTCGGAGCCGGGACCCTTCGCCGGTGAGTACCGGGTTCCCATCAGGATTCGTCCCACCAAGCTGCGAGCCTGGTAGTCGATGGAGGTCGTCTCCGATACGGACGGAACGTCGCGCTGCTGGTGGGCGACATCGACGGATGACTACCGGGCCTACCACGACACCGAGTGGGGGTTCGGCGTCACCGACGATCATCGGCTCTTCGAGAAGCTCTGCCTGGAAGGCTTCCAGTCCGGCCTGTCCTGGCTGACCATCCTTCGCAAGCGCGAGAACTTCCGAAGCGCCTTCGCCGGATTCGACCCGGAGGTCGTGGCGGCGTACACGGAGGATGACGTGGCGCGCCTGCTCGCCGACACCGGAATCGTGCGACACGGCGGGAAGATCCGGGCCGCGATCAACAACGCTCGTCGGGCGCTCGAGCTGCGCGAGGAGGCGGTTTCGCTGGCTGCGTGGTTCTGGGCCAAGGCCGAATTCGGGCCGCCGCCGGTGGAGATCGCGCCGACATCGCCCGCATCGGTGTCGATCGCGAAGGACCTCAAGCGTCGCGGCTGGCAATTCGTGGGACCCACGACCGTCTACGCCTTCATGGAGGCGATGGGGCTCGTGAACGACCACCTTGCAGGATGCTGGGTCCGCGAGCGCGCCGAGGAGCGACGGCTGGCGGCATATCGCACCGTCCTCGGCGCGCGGAGGCTCAACCCTCGCGTCGGGTGAGCTCGGAGTGCCCGCCGCGGGGGTAGATGATGAAGAGCCGCGCCGGCTCTTCGCCGATCGTCATCGCGTCGTGCGGCAGCGTGCCGTCGAGCAGGACGTAGTCGCCCGGCCCAGCCTCGACGACCGCGTCACCCTGGATGATGCGGATATGGCCAGAGAGGACGACGTGATGCTCGTCACCTGGGTGGGCGTGGAAGCCCGTGCGGTGGCCGATCGGCATCGTGCCCTCGAAGATCGCCACATCCCGCGCGATGCCGCCGTCAACCTGGGTCATCGAGCCACTCGCGCGCGGCATGCGACGGCGCGGCCGATCGGCCGCGCGGACGAGGCGCGGCCCGATGCTCTGGTCGAGCAGGAACCACGCGATCGGCACATCGAGCGCATCGGCCAGGGCGGCGAGGGTCTCGAGCGACGGCGAGGCCTTGTCGTTCTCGACCTGGCTCAGATAGCCGACATTCAGCCCGGTCCGCTCCGCCACGGCCGACAGGGTCATGCCGCGCTCCTGGCGTCGGCGGCGCACCTGGCTGCCGACGAGGGGTCGTCTGCGGGAGGGCTCGGTCATCGCTCCGGATTATGCCTCCAGCCATACCCTATTGACAAGGGCCACATCACGTCGCACAATATGGCTTACACACAACCATGCTGGCCCTCGGCCAATATCCAGGAAGGAACTCCGCTCGTCATGAACATCGCGATCATCGGTGCCGGCAACGTCGGCAAGGCCCTCGCCACCTCGCTGACGCGCGCCGGCCACCACGTCACACTCGCCGCCAGGAATCCCGACAATGCCCGCGCCGCCGCCCAGGCGGTCGGAGCGACGTCGGCCGAAACGAACGCCGCCGCCACCACCGATGCCGAGGTCGTCATCCTCGCGGTTCCGTTCGCCGCAGCCGGAGAAGCGGTCGCCGCGGATATCCGGGACACCGTCGCGGGCAAGACCGTGATCGACGTCACCAACCCGATCAAGCCCGACTTCTCCGGCCTCGCGACCGATGGCAGCTCGGCGGCCGAGGAATTCCAGAAGCTGCTTCCCGAGGCGCACGTCGTCAAGGCCTTCAACACGCTGTTTGCCTCTAACCAGGCCAGCCCGGGCGCCGGCATTGACGGATACGTCGCCGCCGATGACGGGGATGCCAAGCAGCAGGTCATCGGCCTCATCGAGTCGATGGGCTTCAGCCCGGTCGACGTGGGACCGCTGAGCTCGGCTCGATTCCTCGAGGGAATGGCGTTCATCAACATCGGCCTCAACGCCCAGAACGGCTGGAGCTGGACCTCCGCCTGGAAGCTGGAGCGCTGACCAATGGCGATCACGAGCCTCAGGGATGCGGAGGCATCACCCCACGGATAGGACTATCGACCCGTTGGACTGAGCGGCGCCGCCACGTACGTTCACACCCACGGCCGCGTCCTCGTGCCTGCGTGGCCACATTCGTCAGGGGAGACAAGGTGACGTTCTGGAACTGGCGCCGCGGTCCCGGGCCATCGGCCACCCATGGGAGCGCGGCCATCGCGTCGTCCCCCGAGCTTGCCCCGATCGAGATCTACACCGCCGATTCGCGGATCGTCGGCTGGATCGCTCCGGATGGGCATCGGGTCACAGACCTGTTGAACTCGCAGGACGAGCTACGGCTCTGGCGCCCGAGCTCCGAGCGGACCGATGAGACCGGCATGCCCGCTGTCGCCGACGAGGTCGGTGGCGCATCGGGCGAGTGGGAGAGCCTGGCCACGGCACGGGTGGTGCTCGCCATGCCACCCGAGTGGCGCGCCAGCCGGCAGCTGCGGCTGCATCGGCGGCTGCGTCGAGCGGCGCTCGCGGCGGGGCCGTTCAGCATCACCGGCAACATCCACCTCGCCAACGGGGTCCAGGTCGGCCCGCACCTGCTCCGGGGGCAGGGCTTCCTGCCCCTGACCGACGCGTACTTCCTCCGCAGCGGCGAGCCGTCGTTCGAGCACGTGGTCAGCGTCGTGATCGTCAACTCGGTCCACGTCTCCCAGATCGTTCCCCTCGTCACCCTGGCCTGAGCGCGCGCCATACTCGGCGGCGATGGCCGTCCTGCGCAGCTCGCTCGATCCCGACGACCCGACGACCCGCGCAAATGCCGATGCGATGCGCGCCCTGGTCGACGACCTTCGCGCGCGCACCGACGCGCTGACCCGCGCCGGCGCCGGGGGTGACGAGCGCTCCATCGCCCGTCATCGCGAGCGCGGCAAGCTCCCGGTGCGCGAGCGGATCGACCGCCTCATCGATCCGGGCAGCGCCTTCCTCGAGCTATCCGCGCTTGCGGCGACCGACCTGTACGACGGCGATGCGCCGGGCGCGGGAATCGTGACCGGCATCGGGCAGGTCGAGGGCGTGACCTGCGTCGTCGTCGCCAACGACGCCACCGTCAAGGGCGGCACGTACTACCCGATGACGGTGAAGAAGCACCTTCGTGCGCAGGAGATCGCCCTCGACAACCGGCTGCCGTGCCTCTATCTCGTCGACTCGGGCGGTGCCTTCCTGCCGCTCCAGGACGAGGTCTTCCCCGATCGCGACCACTTCGGTCGCATCTTCTACAACCAGGCGCAGCTCTCGGCGCGCCGGATCCCGCAGGTCGCCCTGGTGATGGGCTCGTGCACCGCCGGCGGCGCATACGTCCCGGCGATGAGCGACGAGACGGTCATCGTGAAGGGCACCGGGACGATCTTCCTGGGCGGCCCTCCCCTGGTCCAGGCGGCCACCGGCGAGGTCGTCACCGCCGAGGAGCTCGGCGGTGCCGAGGTGCACACCACGCGTTCGGGCGTCGCCGATCACTACGCCCTGGATGACGACCACGCGCTGGCCATCGGCCGGCAGATCATCCGCCACCTGGCCTGGCGCGCGCCGGAGCCGCCGTGGGACGTGGGCGAGGGGTGCGCGCCATCGGTGTCGACGGAGGGGCTGTACGGCGCGATCCCCTCCGACTCGCGCCAGTCGTATGACGCGCACGAGGTGATCGCCAGGATCCTCGACGGGAGCGAGCTGCACGAGTTCAAGGAGCGGTACGGCGCGACGCTGGTCTGCGGCTTCGGCCGGATCGAGGGCTACCCGGTCGGCATCCTCGCCAACAACGGGATCCTGTTCAGCGAGTCGGCGCTCAAGGGCGCGCACTTCGTCGAGCTCGCCAGTCAGCGGCGGATCCCGCTGGTCTTCCTCCAGAACATCACCGGCTTCATGGTCGGCCGCGAGTACGAGGCCGGAGGGATCGCGCGCGACGGCGCCAAGCTCGTGACGGCGGTGAGCACGACCAACGTTCCGAAGTTCACGGTCGTCATCGGCGGAAGCTTCGGCGCCGGCAACTACGGCATGGCCGGCCGCGCGTACTCGCCGCGCCAGTTGTGGATGTGGCCGAACGCCAGGATCAGCGTCATGGGCGGGGCGCAGGCGGCTCGCGTCCTTTCCACGGTCCGCGGAGGCTTCGAGACCGATGCGGATCGCGACGCGTTCGAGGCACCCATCCTCGACAAGTACGAGCGTGAGGGCTCGCCGTACCACTCGACCGCTCGCCTCTGGGACGATGGCGTGATCGACCCGATGGACACCCGTCGCGTGCTCGCCCTGGGCATCAGCGCCGCATTGAACGCCCCGATCCCCGAGCCGGGCTTCAGCCTCTACCGCATGTGAGCTCGGACCAAGCCGTCATCGCCGCCGGGACTGCCTGCGGCCGGCGCCGCCGCGCCCTCGGGGCGGACATACCATTCGTGATATATCGGTCCCCGACCGCTGACGCCGCGGGGCGAAGCAAGCCACCGGGACGCTCGGGCGAGCATTCCAGCTCTACGAGGGCTCCGCGACGGGCGCCGCTACGCGCTCGACGTCGAAGCGCAGCCCAAGGAGCTCCGCGGTCCGCGGCGCGTCGATCTCTGCGGCAAGCGTGACCACTGCCGGGACCGCCATCTCGCGCCGGGGGACCAGGCGGAGGACGTGTGGCCCGACGTCGGTGACCGCCAGGTCGGCCACCGCCCAGAAGTCGATTCCCAGGTTGGCGTGCAGGGTCGCGGCCGCCGTGGGTGGGTCGGCGGTAGCGATGTCGAGCCGCGCGAGACGCACCGGCGAGCCGATCGGGTGACGAAACGCTGCGCGCGCGGCAAGCGCTTCTGCACCCCATTCGGCGCCGGTGTACGCATGCTGGATCAGGAACGGCGTCGCGTCCGGCGCCAGGTCGCCGTTCGGGAAGGCGGTCCACCATTCGACGACTTCGCCGTCGTCGCGGGTCCTGCTCCCGTGCGACACCGGGCCGAATGCGCCGATGATCCCGAGCGCGGTCGCCGCCGTCTCGACGTCGCTCTCCGCAAGCGCGTAGGTTGCCAGCCCGCCGCCATGATCGGCCAGCGCCCGGACGGCCGCCGCGCCGACCGGCGAGCGGTCCGCGATCTCGGGGTCAGTGATGCCGATCAGCTCCAGGTAGCTCCCGTCGGCAAGCCATGCGATCCGGTTCCACGAGCCCCGACCGGCATGTTCCCCGCCGCCGGTGGCGGTCAGACCCAGCGTCGCCTCGAGCTCGGCGGCAGCGGCGTCGGGATCGGCGCATGCGATGACGAGATGATCGATGCCGCGGATCATGCGAACGATGCTAGCGCATCGATGTAGGCTCACGGGACCGATGACCCAGACGCCCGACCGGCCCGCTCCGGGCTCCCATGACCGATCCGTTCCGTCCGGATCGCTCGAGCAGAGTGCCGCGAACCTGTTCGACGCGATGCTCGCCGCGCGTGATGCCGAGGAGGGCGCCGATACCGGCCCGCTCCACGAGTTCTATCGCATCCTCATGTCCGGCACGCTCCTGCTGCCCGTCCCACCCGAGCACGGAGACGAGGCAAAGGCGGCGTTGGCGTCGGCCGTCAACGACGACGAGCAGGTCGAGATCAGCGTGATGCTGGCGCGCGAGACCGGTGGCGGGACCGTGAGCGTCGTCTTCGGATCGGTCGGCGCCCTGGCCGCCTGGGCGCCTCCGAACACCGGCAACCTGCCCCTGCCGGCGCGCATCGCGGTGGCGAACCTGGCCGCGACGGGCATGCCGGCCATCATGGATCCCGCCGGGCCCGTCCCCTACCGCTTCGAGATCGACGAGCTTGCCGCGCTCGCTGCCGGGCTCATCCCGGGCACGGATGCGCAGCTCTTTGAGCCGACGATCCGGCGCTCGATCCGCGTGCGTTCACCCGCGACCGACACGCGCGATCTCGAGCGGAGCCTCACGGCGGAGCTGCACGGCACTGACGTGGACGCGGCCTACCTGGTGGAGACCGATGACGGCGGGACGTCCCGCCTGATGCTCGGATTGGTCGGCGCGATCGGCGCGAATGCCACCGTTGACGTCCCCGACGGCACGGACGTCGTCTGGCTGGAGGATCCGCTGCTCAGCCAGGTCCGCGCGGTGGCCGAGCCGTTCCACCGACGAGGGCGCGGCGGTTGAGCGGCCTGCGCGTCACCCGCGACGGGGCCTTCGCCCGGGTCACGCTCGATCGGCCCGAGGTCCGTAACGCGTTCAACGCGGAGCTCATCGGCGAGCTGCGGACGACCTTCGACGGGTTCGCGCGCGAGACGCCAGGCGCCCTCCGCAGCGTCGTGCTGGCGGGCGACGGCCCGGTCTTCTGCGCCGGTGCCGACGTCGAGTGGATGCGTTCGTCGATCGGGATGACGCTCGAGGCCAACGAGCGCGACGCCGCCGCGATGCAGGCCATGTTCACCGCCATCGACCTGTGCCCGGTCCCGATCATCGCCCGCGTCCAGGGTGCGGCGCTGGGCGGCGGGATGGGCCTGTGTGCCGTGTCGGACATCGTGATCGCGAGCGCCGACACGGTATTCGGGTTCACCGAGACCAAGCTCGGCATCCTGCCGGCCGTGATCAGCACCTTCGTGCTGCCCAAGATCGGCGAGTCGCATGCCCGAGCGTTATACGCGTCTGGCGAGCGGTTCGATGCGGATCGCGCGCTGCGGATCGGGCTGGTTCACGAGATCGTCGATGACGCGCCTGCTCTCGATACGCGGGTTGAGGCGCTGCTGGCCGAACTCGGCACGGCAGGCCCCACTGCTGCGCGGGCGGCCAAGGCGCTCATCCGCGAGCTGAGAACCCTGCCGGCCGACGAGGCGCGAGCGCACACGGTGCGACACATCGCCCAACAGCGCACCTCGCCCGAGGGCCAGGAAGGTCTCAACGCCTTTCTCGAGAAGCGCTCTCCGAGCTGGACGCGCGAGGCGTAGCTGCAGCTGCCTGGCCGATCAACAGCGGGCTCTGCGACAATCGCGACATGAGCGATGAGCTGACGCCGCGGCAGGTCGCCGACGAGCTCAGCGTCACGGTGCGCACCGTTCAGCGATGGATCGCCGACGGGCGCCTGCCATCGGTCCGTATCGGCTCTCGGGTCCGCGTGTCGCGTTCGTCGCTCGCCGCGGTGCGGAGCGGGGTAGACGCCGCACCGAGGCCGGTCCGCGCACTCCTTGTCGCAAACCGGGGTGAGATTGCCGCCCGCATCACGCGAACAGCGCGACGGATGGAGATCCGGGTCATCGGCATCCACGCCGCTGATGAGCGGCGCCCCGATGGGGCGGACGAGGTCCACGAGGTCGGCTCGTATCTCGATGGCGAGCGGATCCTGGCCGTGGCTCGGGCCAGCGGCGCGGATGCGATCCACCCCGGCTACGGATTCCTTGCCGAGAATCCAGCCTTCGCGGCGGCCGTCGCCGGAGCGAGCCTGCGCTGGGTGGGGCCGCCCTCGACCGCGATCTCCGCCATGGGTGACAAGGCCGAGGCGCGCCGGCGCGCGGCCGAGCACGGCGTGCCAACGATCCCCGGCTATGACGGGCCGGAGCAGGATGACGCGACCCTGACCGTCGCCGCCGAGCGCATCGGCTACCCGGTGTTCGTCAAGCCGTCCGCCGGGGGCGGCGGCAAGGGCATGCGGGTGGTCACCGAGGCGGGGGCCCTTCCTGAAGCACTCGCATCGGCGCGCCGAGAGGCGGACCGATCGTTCGGCGACGACCGGCTCATCCTCGAGCGCTATCTGCCCGGCGCACGCCACGTCGAGATCCAGGTGCTCTTCGACGAGCACGGCGCCGGCGTTCATCTCGGCGAGCGCGACTGCAGCGCCCAGCGCCGGAACCAGAAGATCGTGGAAGAGGCTCCGGCGCCATCGGTTACGCCCGAGCTCCGTGCGCGCATGGGGGATGCGGCGCTGACCGTCGCCGGCGCCGTGGGCTATGCCAACGCCGGCACGGTCGAGATGCTGCTGACCGATGCCGGCGAGTTCTTCTTCCTCGAGATGAACACACGGCTCCAGGTCGAGCACCCGGTCACCGAGGCGGTCACCGGTCGGGACCTCGTCGAGGACCAGCTGCGGATTGCCTCCGGGGCGAGCCTGGCGGAGATCGGGCTGCAGAGGCAGCCGGGGATCCGCGGCCACGCGATCGAGGCCCGTCTCTATGCCGAGGATCCCGAATCGGGGTTCCTTCCCGCCACCGGGTACCTGGCGCGAGTGGTCTGGCCTTACGGCGTCCGCGTCGACAGCGGCGTCGTGGAGGGCGACGAGGTGACCGATCGATACGACCCGATGCTGGCCAAGCTGATCGCCCACGGGCGCACTCGGCCCGATGCGCTGGAGACCATGCGCCGCGCCCTTGCCGCTACCAGGATCCTCGGCGTGCGAACGAATCTGCGCTTCCTGCGCTGGCTGCTCGACCAACCCGCCGTGTCCGACGGCGAAATGCGCACCGACACGATCGGCCACCTCGAGCTGCCAGGGCCACCAGTCCCCGGCACCGATGACTGGCGCGCGGCCGCGCTCCTGCTCGACCCGTCGGGGGCGGGCCCGTGGGCCGGAGGCTGGCGGCTCAACGCTTCCCCGGTGCGTCGGGTGAGGCATGGTGAGATCGACAACGTGGTGGACCTGCCCGTGCACGGCAGATCCGGCGGCCCGACGCCACCCGATCCTCGTGCGATCCGCACCGGAGATGTGGTCCACGTCGACGTCGAGGGCCAGTCGCTCGAGTTCGTCGCGGCACCCCCTCCGACCATCGAGGAGGCGGTCCGTCACGCTGCCACTGCCGGCGCCGAGGGCATCGCGACCCTCGTGGCGCCCATGCCCGGCAGGGTCATTGCCGTGCGAGCCCGCGTGGGAGACGCGGTCGCCGCCCACCAGCCGATCGTCGTCATCGAGGCGATGAAGATGGAGCACGCGGTCGTGGCGCCAATCGGTGGCGTGCTCTCGAGCTTGGTCATCACGGAGGGCAACCAGGTCCAGCGTGGCGACCTGCTGGCCGAGGTCACCGCCACCGACGTTCATACTGCCGTGCACCCATGAGCGACCGTGACGTCCGGATCTACGAGGTCGGCCCTCGTGACGGGCTCCAGAACGAGTCCGCACCGATCTCCACCAATGCCAAGCTCCGCTTCATCGATCTCCTTGCCGATGCGGGCCTGCGCGAGATCGAGGCCACGAGCTTTGTCTCGCCGGCGGCCATTCCGCAGCTGGCCGATGCCGATGACCTCATGGCGCGCCTCGAGCGGCGGCCCGGAGTCCGGTACCCCGTGCTCGTGCCCAACGGCCGTGGCCTCGAACGCGCCGAGGCCGCCGGAGCCGATGCGGTCTGCGTCTTCACCGCGGCATCCGAGCCGTTCACGAAGGCGAACATCAACATGTCGATCGCCGAGTCGATCGACGCGTTCCGCCCGGTGATCGCAACCGCCCGCGAGCGCGGCTGGTGGAGCCGGGGCTACGTGAGCACCGCCTTCGGATGCCCGTACCAGGGCAGGGTAGGCGAGGCCGCTGTCGTCGGCGTGGCGCAGGAGCTCCTGGCGCTTGGCGTGGATGAGCTGAGCATCGGCGACACGATCGGCGTGGCCGGACCGGCGGACGTCCGACGCGTGGTCGGGGCGCTGCTTGGCGCCGGGATCGCGTCAGGACAGCTTGCCATGCACTTCCACGACACGCGCGGGACGGCACTCGCCAACGTGACCGCCGCGCTGGAGCTCGGGATCAGGACCTTCGATGCATCGACGGGGGGCACTGGCGGCTGTCCCTACGCGCCTGGCGCGGCTGGCAACCTGGCCACCGAGGACCTCGTCTACCTGCTCGACCGGGAAGGGCTCGGCCACGGCGTCGACCTGGACGCCCTCCTCGTTGCCGCCAGGCACATCAGCGAGACGCTGGGGCGTCCACTCGGCACCAAGGTCGGCCAGGCCGGTGGCTGGCGGGTACCATAATCCGCCCATGGAGGCCGAGGCTGTCCCGCCGTCCGCAGGACGACCGTTGATCATGGACGTCGACACCGGAATCGACGACATGATCGCGCTGCTCATCGCCGCGACCAGCCCTGAGCTCAACCTGCGTGGCGTGACCTGCGTCGCGGGAAATGTCGAGATTCATCACGTCGCGCGGAACACCGGCAAGATCCTGCGCATGGTTGGGCGGGGCGACGTGCCGGTCAGCATCGGCGCCGCGCGCCCGCTGCAGCGCCGCCTGCGGACCGCGTCCGACACGCATGGCCCGACCGGCACCGGATACGTCGAGCTGCGCGGCGAGGATCGTCTGCTCGGCACGACCGAGTACACCGCCATTCCCGCCAGCCGCTACATCGGTGCGCACGTGGCGCGCCATCCCGGGGCCATGACGATCGTGGCCCTGGGACCACTGACGAACCTGGCGGCCGCGACGCAGCAGGGGGTCGACCTGGCGCGCGCGACGCGCGAGGTGATCTGGATGGGCGGCACGCTCGAGGAGCGCGGGAACACGACCGAGACCGGGGAATGGAACGCCTGCGTCGACCCCGAGGCCGTGGAGATCTGCCTGCGCGGTGGGGCGATCCAGCGCATCTTCCCGCTCGACGCCACCCAGGACGTCGTCTTCACCATGAGCGACCTGGATGCCCTGCCCGACACCCACCTGGCCGGGATCGTGCGCGACGCGGTTCGCTTCTACGTCGGCTTCCACCGGAAGGCGGATGGGATCGACGGCGCCTACCTGCATGACCCGGTCGCCCTCATCGGCTCGCTGCTCCGGCCGTCCCTCGTGACCGAGGGAGTGGTCGAAGTCCTCGCCTGCGACACGAGCTCCGATCCGTACCTCGCCGGGAGCCTGTATCGGTCCGAGGCTCCCGATCGACAACCCGTCTCGGTCGCCACCGCCATCGACGCCGAGGGCATGAGGGCCGAGCTCATCTCGCGGCTGAGCCGGGCCGTCAGCGCCCCTGTGAGCTGAACGCCATCAATACCTGGAGGAGGGTTGTCTCATGATCATTCGCTGGGTCGCAGCCATGGTCGTGTTCGTCGTGGTCGTCGGGGCGGGAATCGTCATCGCCGGGGGGTTCCCCGAGGCTGGGGAGGCTGATCCGGTCACGTTCGCCTACCAGGCCGTTGCCGACGTGCTCGCGCTGGTTCTCGGAATCGCGCTGCTGGCCGCCATCGCCACATACCTCGTGGTCGAGCGGATGCAGACCGGGACCGTGGCCTCGCTGACGACGCAGTTCACCACCCGCACGTTGATGCTCATGCCGATCGCGATCGCCCTGAACATCATTCTCGGGCAGACCGTCACGGCCGCCCTGAAGGTCCCGATCTACCTGGACTCCATCGGCACGATCCTGGTCGGCGTGCTGGCTGGCCCGCTGGCGGGGGCGGCGACCGGGCTCCTGGCCAATGTCCTGTGGGCCTACGTGATCCCGCCGCCCTTCCAGTACCCGCCCGCTGCGGCCTTCGCCGTCGTGGCGGCGGTGATCGGGCTCCTGGCCGGCGTGGCGGGCCAGCGTGGCTTCCTGCGTCCCCGGGTGGGCCGTCCGGTGTCCCAGCTTGCGATCGGCGGCGCGATCACCGCGCTCATCGTCGGACTCCTCGCCTACCTCGCCTATCTCGGGTACACCGCGGTCCTTGGACCGACCAACCTCACGCCGAGCTCGGACAACACGATCTTCGTCGTGCTCGGCTGGCTCGCCCTTGCGCTGGTCGTGGCCACGGTCGTCGGACTCTTCGCGCTGCTGGTCATCAGGCGCGACCTGACCGCGACGTACGTGGTGGTCGTCGGGATGGTGACCGGGATCGTCGCCGCGCTCATCAGCGCCCCGATCGCCGCCGGCGTGTTTGGCGGGGTGACCGGGTCTGGCACGGACTTCCTTGTGGCTGCGTTCCGCCAGGGCGGTGCTGACATCGGGGCGGCGACACTCGGCCAGGGTCTCATCAGCGACCCGATTGACAAGATCACCACCTTCTTCGTCGTGTATCTCATCGTGTCGGCAATGGCACGGCGGACGCTCGCGCGCTTCCCGCAGGGCGAGCAGCTGATGCAGAAGGACGGTACCGAAGGCGGAGAAGAGGGCGAGTGGCGGGGAGCGACCGCCTGAGCCCAGCTCATCAGCCGGGCCGGGGCATTCCCGAGTTCGTCGGGCGCCCCGGCCCCAGTGCGTTCCATCGCCTTAACCCGCTCACCAAGGCGACGTTGGCGACGGTGACAGCGGTGGCCGCGGTCGTCCTGGGCGGGCTCATCGGTCCCCTCCTGCTCATGGGGTTCGCCGTTGTGCTGCCGGCGCTCATCGCGAGCGTGGTGCGTCAGCTGCTGCGACTCGGCCTGCTCCTGGCGTTGCCGATCGCCGTCTCGGCCTTCCTGGTCAACCTGTTCTTCTTCCCCGGCGGCACCGAGGTGCTGTTTCGCATCGGCCCGTTCACGGCAACGGCCGAGGGGTTGCGGTTCTCGCTCGAGATCCTCGTCCGGATCCTGGCCATCAGCGGCGCGGTCACGCTGTTCTACCTGACCACGCGCCCGGCGGACCTGGTCGTGGACCTCGAGCGGCGGGGCGTGAGCCCGAGGGTCGGCTTCGTGGCCAACGCATCGGTTCAGACCGTGCCAGCGATGGTGGAGCGCGCCGCGCAGATCACGGCCGCCCAGCGCGCCCGGGGTCTGGACACCGAGGGTTCGATCTGGAAGCGACTCCGGGGAATCCTCCCCATCGTGGGACCGGTCATCCTCGGCTCGATCGCCGAGGTCGAGGAGCGGACCATGGCCCTCGAGGCGCGCGGCTTCACCCGCCCGGGGCGGCGGACGCTGCTGTGGGCACCGCCCGACCGCGCGTGGCAGGCGATGCTGCGGTGGGGCCTCGTGCTTGCGCTGGTATTGCTCATCGCGGCCCGCATCGCGGGCTTCGCGCCATGACGCTGACGCTCGCCGGTGTCGGCTACCGCTATGCGGGCTCTTCGCGTCCGTC
>DATBRU010000110.1:0-1809 GCA_036560105.1 Candidatus Limnocylindria bacterium
GCGCACCCGGGGCGTCGTCGCGACGCTCGCCATCCTGCTGGCGATGTCCATCGGCGCGGGCTGCCAGCCCGCGCCGACATCGGTCCGGGTGGAGATCGTGATCCACTACTCGCACTTCACCCCGTCCGAGATCACGGTTCCGCACGGCGTTCCGGTTCGCTTCGTGCTGATCAGCCAGGACCCGATCGAGCACGAGTGGTTGATCGGCGACGCGGCGTTTCACGAGCGGCACCGGCATGGAACGGAGCCGCAGCACGGTGCGCGGCCGGACGAAGTCTCGATCCCGCCGTTCACGACCGTGGAGACAACGTTGATCTTTGAGCAGCCCGGGGAGCTCGCGTTTATCTGCCACGTCCCACGCCACGAGGCCTACGGAATGGTGGGCACGCTCCGCGTCATCTGACGCCCGATCGCGCTCGGTACACTCCCGCCGTGCCGAACTTGATCGTGAAGCGCTTCGATACGCCGGATGAACGGCAGGAATTCGCGCTCGGGTATTACGAGCTCATCACCGTCGGCGCGCTGACGATGGGTCGTGAGTTCCTCGAGCCCGGCTGGAAGTGGTCAACCCACGTCAAGCCCATCGTCGGGACCGAGTGGTGCGAGGTCCGGCACGTCGGATTCCAGGTAAGCGGCCGGTGGGTCTGCGCGTCCCGCGACGGCAGCGAGGTCGTGATCGGCCCGGGCGACGCCTTCGATGTCGCGGCCGGTCATGACTCATGGGTGCTCGGTGATGAGCCTTCGGTGACGATCGACTTCCAGGGTTCCGACTACGCGGCGACGCCCGGGTCGTCGATTCGGATCCTGACCACCATCCTCTTCACCGACATCGTTGGCTCGACGGCGATGGCCGAGCGCCTGGGCGATGCACGGTGGAAGCGGATCCTTCATGCGCATCTGGAGGACGTCAACCTCCTGCTGGCGGCGTTCCGCGGGACGCTCATCGACACCGCGGGCGATGGCGTCGTGGCGCGATTCGGCACCCCCGCGGACGCCCTCCGCTGTGCGTTGGCCATCGTCCAGGCCGCTCGTCGCCAGGAGATCGAGGTTCGGGCCGGTGTGCACACCGCCGAGGTGGAGCTCAGCGACAACGCCGTGCGCGGAGTGGGGGTTCACCTGGCGGCGAGAATCATGGCGGCGGCTGCCGGATCGGAGATCCTCGTCTCGGCCACCGTCCACGAGCTCGCCGCGGGCACGGATCTCACCTTCACCGAGAGGGGCTCGTTTGAGCTGAAGGGCATCACCGGCGCCCGCACCCTGTATGCGCTCGACCGACCCACCGAGACGGCGAGCTCGAGCTAGACGGCCGGCGCCCCGAGCAGCGGCGGCAGGACGTTGCCGAGGAAGTAGCCGACGATACCCGCCAGCGCGCCGATGGCCAGGATCTCGATGCCCGACCGGAGCGCGCCCCGCCGGGTCCACCGGGCCTTGGCCACCCCGACGCCGAACAGAACCACGCCGGTCGCGATGAGCGAGGTCCAGATTGCCTGCGGCGTGGGCAGCAGGAGGTAGGGCAGGATCGGGACCAGGGCCCCGATGCCGAACGCACCACCCATGATCAGGGCGCCCTGCATCGGCGATCCGGCGTGCTCCTCAACATGGAGCGAGAGCTCCTTCTCGACCATCGTCCGGAGCAGCACGGCGGGATGGCGGCTCACGATCCCGGCTACCTCCGCCGCTTCGGCTGGCGGAAGGCCGTCCTCCTCGAACATGTACGCGACCTCGGCCTGGGCCTCGCCCGGCCGGTTGACGACCTCGTCCCGCTCACCGGCGATCTGGGCCTCGAAGATCTCGCGCTGGCTCTTGCTC
>DATBRU010000111.1:0-2132 GCA_036560105.1 Candidatus Limnocylindria bacterium
ATTGGCGTCGATCACGGTCGACGTGACGGCGGCCGAGTCGGAGTCCGCGACCCCGGCCTGACCGGGTGACCACGCCGCGAACCCGATCCCGAACACCCCGGGAGCCCAAGCCGCCGCCCGACGCCGAGCAGGCGTTCGAAATCGCCGGCCGCTTCCTTGGGACGCGGCCACGCTCGCGCTGGGAGGTCGAGCAGCGCCTTCGCCGATCGGGCACGGCTGACGAGGTGGTCGCCGCCACCCTCGAGCGCCTCGAGCGGATCGGCTTCGTGGACGACACCGCGTTTGCCCGGTGGTGGGTCGAGCAGCGCGATCGGCATTCGCCGCGGGGACGGATGGCGCTCGAGACCGAGCTCCGCGCCAAGCGGATCCCGCCGGTCGTCATCGCCGCGCTCCGTGACGTCCCGCCTGACGAGGAGCCGATCAGCGAGGACGATCGCGCCGATGCGGCCCTCGAACGGCACCTGAAGGGACGGCCGCTGCCGGACGACCCGAAGGCGCTCCAGCGGCTGGGCATGTACCTCGTCCGCCGCGGGTTCGACCCGGCCACCGCTCGGGCCGCGCTCCGCCGACGCGGCGCCGGGGTCTGAACCGATAATCGCGCCCATGCGATACGCGCTCATGACCGAGCCTCAGCAGGGGTTGTCGTACGACGAGATCCTGGCCGCCGCCCGCGCCGCGGAGGACGCCGGGCTCGAAGCGTTCTTCCGATCCGACCATTACCGCAGCTTCCCCGGGCCCGCGGACAACCCGACGACCGATGCGTGGGCGACCTTGGCCGGGCTCGCCCGTGAGACGACGACCATCCATCTCGGGACCCTCGTCTCGCCGTTCACATACCGCGTGCCCGGCAACCTCGCCAAGGTCGTGGCCACCGTCGACGAGATGAGCGGCGGCCGGGTCGAGGTCGGCATCGGTTCGGGCTGGTTCGCCGAGGAGCATGCCAGCTACGGCATCCCGTACCGCGAGCCCATCTCGGTGCGCTACGACCAGTTCGAGGAGGCCCTGACCGTCATCCATGGCCTGTGGACCGAGCCCGATGGCTGGAGCTTCACCGGACAGGACTGGCAGGTGACCGATGCGCTGTTCCGGCCCCGACCCACGTTCTCGGGAAAGCGCCATCCGCACCTCATCTTGGGCGGCGACGGCCTGCCTCGCCAGGCGGCGCTCGTGGCCCGCTTCGCGGACGAGTTCAACCGCAGCTCGGCCACGCCGGATCGGCTGCGACGCAGCTACGAGCGCATTCGCGAGGCATGCGTGGTCATCGGGCGTGACCCGGATGACGTCGTGCGCTCGGCGATGATCGGGGTGCTCGTGGCGGAGACCGAAGCCGAGCTCGGCGAGCGGGTCCACGCCCAGCTCCGGATGCTGGGGAGCGACGAAGGGGCCGACACGTGGCTGGCGGACCGGCGTGGCCGGTGGATCATGGGCACGCCCGAGCAGGCGCACGAGCAGATCGGCGAACTGGAGGCGGCCGGCGCGCAGCGGATCATGCTCCAGGACTTCCTGCCCCGCGACCTGGACATGATCGGGCTCCTGGGCCGAATCGCGGCCGGCTGAGCGTGCGCGGGGACCGCCCCGAGCAGTTGGAGTAGAGTACCCGGCACCGATCGACGGAACGCTGCCGTCATCGGTTTGATACGACATTTTGCGGGCCCGACCGGGCACGCCGGGACCGAAAACCCAGCTCCTGAGAGGGAGGAGCCATGCCTGAGACGATGGCGATTCTCGCCATTGCCCTGATCGCCGGCATCCTCGGCGCGATCCTCGGCTACGTCACGCGCCGGGTGTGGTCGGCGACCAAGATCCGGAACGCGGAGTCCTACGCCGATCGGCTCGTCACCGATGCGCGGACGAAGCAGAAGGAGATCGTCCTCGAAGGCAAGGACGAGGTCCTCCAGTCCCAGCGCGCGGCGGAGGAAGAGGCCCGCGAGCGGCGAGCCGATCTCCAGCGCCAGGAGCGCCTCCTGCTGGACCGCTCCGAAATCCTGGATCGCAAGTCGGAAGCGCTCGACCGACGCGAGGCCCTGGCCGAGGAGCGGGTGGCCGAAGCCGAGGCCGAGAAGGTGCGGCTGGCGGCCCTCCGCGATCAGCAGCTCGTGTCGCTCGAGCAGATCGGCGGCCTGTCCGCCACC
>DATBRU010000112.1:0-11781 GCA_036560105.1 Candidatus Limnocylindria bacterium
AGCCACGAGGCGTCGATCAACCGCCTCGCGGCATCCGGGATCACGGCCGGCTGTGGCGGGACCCGGTTCTGCCCGAACGGGCTCGTCACCCGCGCGCAGATGGCCTCGTTCCTGACGCGCGCGCTCGGCCTGCCCGCCACCGGCCACGACTACTTTACCGATGACAACGCATCGACCCACGAGGCGTCGATCAACCGCCTCGCGGCATCCGGGATCACGGCCGGGTGTGGCGGCACGCAGTTCTGCCCGAACGGCGTCGTGACCCGTGGCCAGATGGCTGCATTCCTGCGACGCGGGCTGACCGACTGAGCACGCCTGCCGGGGTGCGCATCGGTTTGACATTAGAACATCCGTTCTGCTAGGGTCGCTCCACGTAGCCCACGTGGAGGAATTCGTGACCAGGCATGACGTCGAGCGCCGCCAGCGCATCCTCGACTGCATCGCGCGCACGGTCGAGGAGCGCGGCTATCCGCCGTCGGTCCGCGAGATCGCGGACGCGGTCGGCCTGGCCTCGACCAGCGCCGTTCACCATCACCTGATCGCGCTGGAGCGCGACGGGCTGATCGAGCGCAGCGGTCACGCGTCACGCGCGCTGCGGCTTACCCCGCGTGCCGAACCGGCAGCGCCGGTCTCCAAGGTGACCCCGTTCCGCATGCCCGTCGAGCGCGAGACCCTCACGCTGCCCGTCATGGGAGAGATCGCGGCCGGCCAGCCAATCGAGGCGTACGAGGACGCGGCCGAGACGCTTGCCGTGCCGGCGTCGATGGAGGCCCGAGCCGACTCGTACGTCCTTCGCGTGCGAGGCAAGAGCATGATCGACGCCCTCATCGACGACGGCGACTTCGTGATCGTGCAGCCGCAGGCCACCGCCCGGGACGGCGACATCGTGGTCGCCCTCCTCGAGGACAACGGCGTCACCCTGAAGCGCTACTTCCGGGAAGAGGACCGAATCCGCCTTCAGCCCGCCAACGCGGAGATGGAGCCGATCTACGCGACCGAGGTCCAGATCCAGGGGAAGGTCGTCGGCGTCATTCGCCGGCTCGCCTGAGTCCGGCTCGCCTGAGGCCGGGGCGATGGCGCCGTCCGCCGCGCTGACGAGACGCGCCCTCAACCGGGCGACGCTCGCGCGCCAGGGACTGCTCGACCCGTTCGGAGACACTCGCCCGGACCGGATCGTGCGCGGCGTGGGCTCGCTGCAGGCCCAGCATCCCGATTGGCCACCGGTCGCCCTTGCGGCCCGCGCGGGCGACCGAACCAGCGCGGACCTGTCGGCAGCCCTGAAGGAACGGACCGTGGTCCGCAGCTCGCTGATGCGCAACACGATCCACGTGGTGACGGCCGACGACATGTGGCCGATGTTCACCGTCTGCCAGCCCCTGCGCCTGGACCAATGGCGGCTCATCATGAAGGCCGACCCCGTCGACTCTCCGCTCGGTCGTCGGATGGCGGATGCCCACGCCGTGGCACTCTCGGCACTTGCTGAGCGTCCGCGCACCTCGCTCGAGCTTGACCGGCTGATGTCGGCGCAGGTTGGCCCCGAGGCCACCGCGGTCACGCGCCCCGCCTGGCGCCAGCCGGACGTTCGCATCGTGGCCCGTGCCGCGTGGCGCCACTTCGCGGCATTCGTGCCGCTCGTCCACGTCCCTCATGAGCGTGAGGGATACGGACGGTCGCTCTACGCGGTGGCCGAGACGTGGCTGGGACAGACTCGGCCGGCCGTCGACATCGCCGCGGCCAGGGCGTGGGTGGCTCGGCGCTACTTCGCAGCCTTCGGTCCGGCGAGCGTCGAGGATCTCGCCGCCTACGTCGGGCGCGGGAAGGGCGGGATCGGCCCATGGCGCGCGGCGGTCGCCGATCTTGGCGACGAGCTCATCGAGCTGAAGGACGAGGACGGCAGGCTGATCCATGACATGGCCGACGCGCCTCGGCCCGACGACGACACGGCGGCGCGGCCACGCCTCCTGGCTCGATGGGACAGCCTGCTGCTGTCTCACGCAACCCGGCACCGAGGCCGCATCATCGCCGACGATCATCGAGCCGCGGTCTTCACGAAGAACGCGGATGTGCACCCGACGTTCCTGGTCGACGGCTTCGTGGCGGGAACCTGGGCGCTCACCCGCAACGACGGGTCGGCGATGATCGAGGTGCGGCCCTTCGACGTGATGAAGCGTCGCGATCGGGTGGCGCTCCTCGACGAAGCGGAACGCGTGCTCGGGCTCCTCGCACCGCGTGCGCGGCTCGCCGTCACTGTCCGGGCCTGATGCGGAGCGGGGCGATGGGCGGACGCGCAATCATCCATGCCGACCTCGACGCGTTCTATGCCAGCGTTGAGGTCCTCGACGACCCGTCGCTCCGGGGAAGGCCCGTCATCGTGGGTGGTGGCCCGAACGAGCGGGGCGTCGTGAGTGCCGCCTCGTACGAGGCTCGCGCGTTCGGTGTCCACTCCGCCATGCCGCTCCGGACCGCCGGGCGACGGTGCCCCCAGGGCGTCTTCCTGCCCGGACGCCCCGAACGCTATCGCGAGCTCTCGGAAGCTGTGATGGCGGTCTTCGCGAGCTACACGCCGATGGTCGAGCCGATCAGCCTCGACGAGGCCTTCCTCGATGTCTCAGGAAGCACGGCCGTCTTCGGCGATGGCGCCTCGATCGGGCGGCAGCTGAAACAGCGAGTGCTCGACGAGGTCGGGCTGGTGGTCAGCGTCGGAGTTGCGACCAACAAGCTGTGCGCAAAGGTCGCCTCGGACCTCCGCAAGCCCGATGCCCTGGTGGTCGTCCCGCCCGGCGGTGAGGAAGACTTCCTGGCGCCACTGCCGATCCGGCGGCTGTGGGGGGTCGGGCCTCAGGTCCAGGCGGTTCTCGGCGAGTACGGCGTCACCACCGTCGGCGAGCTGGCGGCGATGCCGGTCGAGACGTTGCATCGCCGATTCGGCAAGCATGGCGAGGAGCTTCGAGCACGCGCCCGCGGCGTCGATCGTTCGACCGTGGCCACCGCGCCGCGCCCGAAGAGCATCGGCCACGAGCATACGTTCGACCGGGACACGATCGACGTGCGACAGCTCGAGGCCACGCTGCTCGACGTTGCCGAGTCGGTGGCCAGCCGGCTCCGACACCACGACCTCGCCGCCGGATCGGTTCAGCTGAAGCTGCGCTATGAAGGCTTCGAGACGCTCACCCGACAGGCACCGCTGCCACGCCAGACCCGGGAGTCCGCGCCACTCTACGAGGCAGGGCTCGCCCTCCTCATGCGCACGCTGATCCCGGGACGCGGGGTGCGCCTGGTCGGCCTGACCGCGATCAACCTCAGCGACACGCAGCAGCTCACGCTCTTCGACGCGCCGGGGCGAACCGACCGCCTGGTGCGGTCGATCGACGCGGTCCGCAAGCGTTTCGGCGACCGCGCGATCACGCGCGCCCGTCTGCTGACCGACCGTCCGCATCGTCGGTTCGACTTCGGCGAGCGTCCCACGGCGCCCTCGCCCGGCGACGAGGACGAGGCTTGACATACCGAACACTCGTTCGGTATGCTCGGCTCCTGAATCGAACACCTGTTCGAGTGCCCGGGCAGGTCATGACGCATCACGGTCGTGCGACCAGGGAGTTGCAGCAATGGCACTCGTTCACATTCGACCGATCGAAGCCCGCGTGCGATGGGATCGATCGACCAACCGGCCCGGCGAGGTGCGCTGGGGGCGGGATCATCATCGCGTCGTGGGGCTCGAAAGCGTGCGGGACGAGCGGGCCGCGTATCCGGCGGATCGGGGCCCGCGCCTGACATTCGTCGTCCGCATCGATGACGGCGGCCGGGCCTCGGTCGCCTATGACGGACGGCGCTGGACGCTGGAGGCGATCGAGCAGGCCGCCTGACCCGCCCGCTGACCCCGCCTACAATCGGCCCGGCACCCCCGTCGGGCCGATTCCGCTGCCCGGCGCCATCCATCACGCCAGGACACCTGCCAGGCCGATGCACGACCGACTGACCGAGCTGCGAACCTCCGAGCTCATCTCTCGCCTCGCGACCAGCGACCCCGCCCCGGGCGGCGGGAGTGCGGCGGCGCTCGCCGGCGCCCTGGCAGCCGGACTGGTGGAGATGGTCGTCGCGCTGACCTCTGGCCGGGCCGCGGCCGCGGAGCATGAAGCCGAGCTCACCTCGATCGGCTCGGACGCCATGGCGCTGCGCCAGCAGCTCGTCGAGCTGACCGACGCCGATGCCAGTGCCTACGAGGCGGTTGTCGCGGCGAGGCGCCTCAGCCGCACCACCGATCTCGAGCGCATCGAACGCGATGCCCGCCTCGGGGACGCGACCATCGAGGCGACGCTGATCCCACTCCGAACGTTGCGCGCCGCAGCCGAGGTGTTCGACCTCGCCGAGCGCCTGGCGCCGATCGGCAATCGCAACGCCAGCAGCGACGTCGGGGTCGCAGCACTTCTCGCGTCGACAGCCGCCCACGGCGCAGCACTCAACGTCCGAATCAACCTCGCCTATCTTGCCGATGGCGACCCGCTGGCGGACCAGGCGCGCGCGGAGATCGCTCAGCGGCTCGAAGGCCTTGATCGACGGGCGGCATCGGTCCTCGAGGCCATCGAGGCCGGGATCGGATGAGCGGCAGGGTCCTCGACGGCCGGGAGCTGGCCTCGCACCTGCGTCGCGAGCTTGGCCATCGCGTCGACCGGCTGATGGCGAGCGCCGACGACGCGACCGATGCGGATGCGCTGCCCTGCCTCGCCATCCTCACCGACGGCGACAGTGAGCAGGCGGCTCTGTACGCTGCCAGCCTGGACCGTGCCGCGCGAAGCATCGGGGTGCGGGTCGCGCATCTGGTGCGGGTCGCGAACCCGGCAACGACGATCGACGAGCTCAATCGCGACGCGGGGATCGCGGGCATTGTCGTGGCCCAGCCCTTCAGCGACGCCGCGGCCGGCCGTCGCCTGGTCGAGGGGATCGACCCGGCTAAGGACGTCGATGGCGCGACGCCGACGAACGCCGGCCGGCTCGCCCGAGGCGAACCGGCCTTCGTGCCCGCGACCGCGCTCGCGGTGGTGTCGATGCTCGATGCCCACGACATCTCACCCGCCGGGCGGCGAGCCGTCATCGTCGGTCGCTCGGCCGTGGTCGGCCGTCCGGTCGCGTCGCTCCTCCTCGCGCGCGATGCCACGGTGGTGATCTGCCACCGGGCGACCCGCAACCTCGCGCGCGAGACGCGGCGAGCCGACATTCTCGTGGCCGCCGCCGGCGTCCCCGGCCTGATCCGGGCCGAGATGGTGAACCGCTCGACCGTCGTCATCGACTGCGGCATCACCGCGGTCGAGGGCGGCATTGCCGGTGATGTCGACTACGCAGGCGTGGCGCCGGTGGTGCGTGCCATCACGCCGGTTCCCGGCGGCATCGGACCCGTCACGCCCATGATGGTGCTGCGACAGCTGATCGAGGCGGCCGAGGCCGCCGCTCGCTCGGTGAGCCAGCCTGTCTGATCGCCGACAACCCCGGCGTCTCCCCTTCGATTGAGCGCGGGATCGGCCCGGGCGAAGACTGGACTCGAGCTTCGTGGGCGACCCGTCGGGCCGCGGGAGCCGAGAGGAGAATGGGATGAGCGAACCGCAGTACTTCATCGACCTCGAGGGGGACCAGCGCGCGATCGTCGACGGCGAGGATGCCGCCTGGCTTCGCGACAAGCTGCGTGGGGAGCCCGGCTCGACACGGCTCCGCGTCCGATCGGACGACGACGCGGACACCGAGGGCCACGGCGCCACCGCCCGGATCGGCGTCATCGTCGAGACCGACGACACCGAGGGCCACGCGATCTCGATGCGATTCCCGAGCGTCGAAGAGGCCGATGCGTTTCGCAAGCGCCTCCTCGTGACCGGGGTCCTCGCCGGAAGCGTCGCGCTCGGCGCGGTCGGCGGCATCGGGTTCGCCAACCTCGCGAGCACCGACGCGCCGACGGCTGCTGCCGCCGGCTCGGCGGCGGGGAGCGCCTGGACCCAGGACGAGCGTCCGCTCGCGGCCGCGGCGGCGGGCTCCGCCACCGGGACCGCCGCGGGAAGCGCCTGGACCCAGGACGAGCGCGCGTCGGATGTCGAAGAGACCCGGAGCGAGCCCGCCAGGAACATCACGCCGCAGCCCGAGTAGGGAGCGACCGTGCGATACCAGCCGGGAGGTCGAGTTCGGCCTCCCGGCTCGCTGTCCTCCGGCGAGGATCATGCTGCGCGTCAGCGGACGATCATCTCCTCGACCGGGACGGAACCGTCGATGAACCCGAGCTCCATCATCGTCGCGTAGGCGTCGGACCACAGGTCGAGCGGGATGGCACCGTTCCCGAATCCGTCGCCGCGCCACAGCTCGATCGTGGCGTCGAGGACCGCCCGCGCCACCTCCGGCGCTTCCGCGATCGTCGGAACGGCCACCTCGGCCGCGGCGAAGCCGAGATCCGGATCGTCGATCACCGCCGCCTGGGCCGCGGCGGTCGCCTCGACGAAGGCCCGCACGAGATCGGGTTCATCGGCCAGCAGCTCGTCCCCGACGATGACTCCCGGGCCTGGTAGCGGTGCGTAGTCGTCGACGGTGAGAAGCTCGGGTGTCATCCCGAGACCCTCGAGCCGAAGCGGCTCGTTGTTGCGGAAGCCGGTGATGAGCTCGACGTCACCGTTGGCCAGGCCATCGACCTGGTTGAACTGCGGGTACTCGCGGATCGTGACGTCATCGATCGACAGCCCACCGGCATCCAGCAGCGCGAGGAGGGCGTGCCATGACGACCCGAACATGCCCGGCGTGCCGATGGTTCGCCCGGCCAGATCGGCCGGAACGACGGGGGTATCGCCGGCCGCGCCGATGATCGCCACGGGAAACCGCTGGTAGAGCGTCGACGCGTAGCGGATCGGGATGCCCGCGGTCCGGGCGATCATGACATCGGTCGCGTCGGCCACGCCGAACTGGGCCTGACCGTCGGCCACGAGCCGCTGGACGTCCGGCGCTTGCTTGTGCTCGATGGTGACCTCGAGGCCGGCAGCCGCGTAGTAGCCCTCCTGCTGGGCGACGTAGAACGGGGCGAACTGAACGTCGGGCCGGTAGCCGAGCAGCAACGTCACCGGGCGCAGCTCGGGCGGTGACGTGGCGCAGGAGGAGAACGGGCCACACTCGCCGCAGGCGGCCAGGATCGGCAGCATGAGGATCGCGGCCAACAGGCGTGACGGACGCATCGGTCTTCCTTTCATCTGGGGACGAATCGGCGCTCGGCGAGGACGATCAGCCCGTAGAACACGAGGCCGATGATCGCCAGCGTGGCGAGGGCGACGAACATGAGCGGGGTGTCGAAGAGCCCCTGGTTGGCGATGTTGATGAGGACGCCGAGCCCGACGCTGGCTCCCGCCCACTCGGCCACGACGGCGCCGATCACGGCGAGGGTGATCCCGACGCGGAGTCCGCCGAAGACGACCGGCAGCGCGCTCGGGATCTCGAGGAGCCGCGTTCGCTGGGACGGGCCGGCGCCGAGGCTTCTCATCATCTCGTCGAGGAGCGGATCGGTCGATCGGATGCCGACCATGGTGGCGATGGCGATCGGGAAGAAGACGATCAGTGCGCAGATGGCCACGCGGGCCGAGAGACCGCCACCGAACCAGATGTCAAGCAGCGGCGCCAGTGCCAGGATCGGGACGGCCTGGGCGGCGACGATGTAGGGCGACAGAGCGCGCTCGACGAAGATCGACTTGCCGAGGGCGATGCCGGTGATGATCGCGAGCGTCGCGCCGAGCGCGAAGCCGAGCACCATCTCGACGATGGTCGCCACGGTGTGCTCCCACAGAACCCCCGAGGCGACGGCCCGCACACCACGCTCGATGACCACCTCGGGAGCCGGCAGGATGTACGGCGGGTAGCCGCCGATGGTTGCCACGACCTTCCATAGGACGAGGAAGGCCGTAAGGCTGAGCACGGCGGCGGCGACCCGGCTCACGCGGCGTCCTTGCGCTCGACCCAGGGCCGCAGCTCGTCGGCGTGGGCGTCGGCGAGCGCACGCCTGATCTCCTCGGAGCACGCGGCGGCGATCGCGTCCCCGGCCGGATCGGCCTGGCGTGGCCGCGCCAGGGGCACGTCCACCACGCGCTGGACGCGGCCGGGGCGCGGCGTCATGACGATCACCCGATCGGCGAGCATGACGGCCTCGCTGACGCTGTGGGTGACGAGCACGATCGTCCGAGACCGATCCCGCCACAGGCGCTCGAGCTCGGCATCGAAGGTCTCGCGCGTCAGGGCATCCAGCGCGCTGAAGGGCTCATCGAGGAGGAGAACCGGCGGGTCGCCGATGAGCGCGCGCGCCAGTCCGGCGCGCTGGGCCATGCCGCCCGACAGCTCGCGCGGCCGGAGATGGCCGACGTCGCCGAGGCCGACGCGTTCGAGCGAGACGGCCGCACGCCGCCGGCGCTCGTCGGCCGCGACACCATCGAGCTCCAGCGGCAGGGAGACGTTGTCCGCAACGGAGCGCCACGGAACGAGGCGAGGCTGCTGAAACGCGATCCCGGCGCGCCCGTCGCCCGGCCGTGGGGTCGTCCCACCGATCGACACGCGGCCGGCGCCGGGGGTGATCAATCCCGCGATCACGCGCAGCAGCGTGCTCTTGCCACACCCGTTGGGCCCGATCACGACGACGAGGGAGCCGGCCGCCACGGAGAGCGACATGCCATCGAGCGCCACGACCTCACCGTCGCGCGAGGCGAACCGCACACCGAGGTCCTCGACCTCGATCTCGAGCGCCGTCGTATCCCGTCCAGCCGTGGCCATCGGTCATCCCCGTTCGTCGCCTGACATCGCCACGGGGCATCACCGCCGATGGACGCGACGCGCTCGCCCTCCGCACGCGGAGGCGATGCGCCGGCCGGCGCGGTCGTCTTCTCCCTTCCGGACTGTGACCGTCGGCCCTGTCTACCCCGGCGTGCGCCGGGGGTCAGGTCGGCCGCTTCGGTCATCTCGAGACCGATGCGGTTCGCGGGCTGGCTCGCCGTCGACGAGCCGACCGCCGGTGGGGACTTACACCCCGCCCCGAAGACGATGGATCTGGTTGTGACCGATGGTCGCAGGTGCCACCGGACGGGTCAACCCGTCGCGCGGCGAGCCCACCACCAACGTCCGACGAGCAGCGCGCCGGTGACCAGGACGGCGGCGTAGATGACGTACTCCCAGGGCTTGAGCGCCGCCTCGATCTGGACGTAGTTCTCGCCGACCACCCATCCGGCATAGATGAGCGCCGCGTTCCACGGCAGCGAGCCCAGGGTGCTGAACACGACGAAGCGACCGATCGGCATCCGGCTGATCCCGGCCGGATAGCTGACGAACGTGCGCACGAGTGGAACCATGCGACCCAGGAACACCGCCCATGCGCCCCACCGTTCGAACCATGCCTCGGCCCGATTAAGCTCGGCCGCGCCGATGCCGACATAGCGACCGTACCGGTCCAGCAGCGGCCGGCCGCCCCATGCGCCGATGGCATATCCGACCAATGCGCCAACGAGGCTTCCCGCGGTCGCGAACGCCACGGTCAGGAGGAAGCTCCACGGCGCGTTCGTCAACGGCTCGACGATGCTCGGGTCGGCGGTCGACTGGCTCACCTTCCAGCCCGCCATCGGCAGGATCACCTCGGACGGGATGGGCGCGACGATCGTCTCGAGCGCCACCGCCGCAGCGACCCCGAGGTAGCCAACCGCGTCGTACATCCGCAGGACGAAGGGGATGACCTCGCGGTCGATGAAGTCGAGCAGTGATCAGCCCTCGCCGCCGGGCTCGGCGGGGGTGGAGATCGGCGCCGCGACACCGGCGCGGTCGTGCAGCGGGACGGCAACGCGCCGGCGCCCGCCGCGGCCACGCTGCGGCCGGGTCCCGACGCG
Organism: Candidatus Limnocylindria bacterium; assembly: GCA_036560105.1. Taxonomy (GTDB): domain Bacteria; phylum Chloroflexota; class Limnocylindria; order QHBO01; family QHBO01; genus JACDBZ01. The sequence goes on from DATBRU010000112.1 coordinate 9,870, forward strand.
CGCGGCTTCGTCGACGCGAAGCACGTGGATGGCCACGAGGATCGCGAGCAGCGAGCCTCCCGCCATCCAGCCTCCGAGCACGTCGATCGGATAATGAGCGCCGAGGTAGATCCGTGTCGCGCTGATGGCTCCGATGACGATGGCGGCCACGAGGTAGGCGAGGTACGCCTGGCGCCGATCGTCGGCGAGGCGAGCGATGCAGAAGGCAACGAGCCCGTACAGAACGGTCGCGCGAAGGGCGTGGCCCGCAGGGAAGTCGGCGATGTCGTCGAGACCCTGGCCGTTCACGTCGAAGAGCGAGTTGACCAGCGTCTGAAGGCTGATCGCCTCCGGCGAGACGAAGTACTTCAATGCCCATTCCATCGGGAACGCGAGCGTCCCGAGGGCCAGCAGCAGTGCGAGGTCGCGCCGCCCGCGAGAGAGCGCCAGGAGTCCCAGCAGTGCGAACGCGAGGGCCACGAACCAGCCGCTGCCGAGGGCGCTGATGGCGACGATGACCATCTCCAGCGGCGGGACGTTCGTCTCCACCCAGGAGTGGACGGCCGGAACGATCGTGCCCATCAGCCACTCCTCGGGCGCGGTCGAGACGGTCGTGCGCTTCAGCATGACCAGCCAGAACAGGGCCGGCAGCATGATCATGGCGATGAGGAAGGCGGCGGCCGGGCTGGGGACCGCGCTGCCGAGGCGGTGTTCCGCGTCGTCGTGAACGACGAGGCGGCTCATGGGGTCCGGCAGCCGTCGCACGGTGCGTAGTATAGGGATCGATGCCGCCGCTACCGCTCACCGGCCGGGACCTGACGATCGACAACGTGATCGAAGTCGCTCGGGGCCGACGGGCCGTCGAGCTGGCTCCAGCGGCCGCCGAGCGGATGCGGGCGTCGCGTGCCGTGATCGAGCGGCTCGTCGATGACGGCGCCACCGTATACGGCGTGACGACCGGGTTCGGCGACCTCGCCGACGTGCGGATCGACCCCCAGCAGACCGCCGATCTCCAGGTGAACCTCGTGCGCTCGCACGCCGCGGGCGTTGGGGATCCGTTGGCGGATGAGGTCGTGCGCGCCATGCTCGTGCTGCGCGCGAACGCGCTTGCGGTGGGGATGTCCGGCGTGCGCACCGAGACCGTCGAGCTCCTCGTCGGGATGCTCAACGCGGCGGTGCACCCGGTCGTCCCATCTCGCGGGAGCCTCGGAGCGTCGGGCGACCTGGCGCCGCTGGCGCACATCGCGCTCGTGCTCATCGGCGAGGGCGAGGCGACCCTCGACGGCGCCGGCCCCGGACCCGGTGCCGAGGCCCTTGCGCGTGCGGGGCTGGAACCGCTCGAGCTGGGTGCCAAGGAAGGCCTGGCACTCCTCAATGGCACCCAGCTGATGTCTGGGATCGGCTGTCTTGCGCATCACGACGCACTGCGGCTGGCGATGACCTCCGACGTGGTCGGGGCCATGAGCCTCGAGGCCATGCTCGGCACCGGCGCGGCCTTCGACGAGGAGCTCATCGCGGCACGCCCGCACCCCGGCCAGGTCGCGGTGGCTCGCCACCTGCGGGAGCTCATGGCCGACAGCGGCATCTGGGCCTCGCACAAGGCCGATACCGTGCATCGGCTCCAGGACGCATACAGCCTGCGGTGCATGCCGCAGGTCCATGGCGCCGCGCGCGATGTCCTCGCCGAGCTGGAGCGCGTGCTGCGCGTCGAGATCAATGCGGCCACCGACAACCCGCTCGTCCTGCCCTCGGGCGAGGTCGTCTCGGGGGGCAACTTCCACGGTGAGCCGCTGGCACTGGCACTCGACTACGCGACGATGGCGGTTGCCGAGCTGGCATCGATCTCGGAGCGCCGGACGGCCCGTCTCGTCGACGCTCATCTGTCGGGCTTGCCGGCGTTCCTGTCTGAGGCCCCTGGCGTGCAGAGCGGGCT
>DATBRU010000113.1:0-4942 GCA_036560105.1 Candidatus Limnocylindria bacterium
GCCCCGACCAGCGCCGCGACCAGGAACGCTACCGACCCGGCCTTGATCCGCACCCGGCGAGCCTAGCACCGCGACGTTGGCGGTCAGAAGCCGGCCGGTGGTCAAGCGACCCGCTCACCCTGGACCCCCGGGCCGAATTGACCCAGCACAGGGCGGTCCCGCATAATTCGTGTCCCGACGGGCGGCTAGCTCAGCTGGTTAGAGCACTTGCTTGACATGCAAGAGGTCACTGGTTCGAGTCCAGTGTCGCCCACCACTAACCCCTGCTGCGCAAAGAACTGCTCCGTCGGCCGCCCCCGAGCCCGAATCGGCGGTTCGGTCATCCGCCGCAGGGGAAGGGCTCCCTCGTGTCGTCGGGACTCACGCACATCGTCAGGAGAAAGGCCTCGATAAGGCGCCGCGCGCCGCCGTACCGTGCAACGCTCGGGTCGTTCTCCGCACGCCAGACAGTGACGACAACCATCTGACCGGCGTATTCGCCGCCCGTGAAGAATGCCTGGACCTCCCTCTCAAACGGCGGAGTAACGCCAACAAGAACGCCCGGGTGGCAGTCCCGAACCTCGACGCACATGGGGACGGCCCCGTCCAGAATCCCGGCACAGGAACCGCTACCGGTCTTCCCGCAGTACTCCTCGATCCAGGTCTCGACGTCGCTCCGAGGCGCGAACCCGTCAACATCGGTGGGTACCGCCCACACGCTCACACGGACGTCACCGGTCGGCGAGGTGAAGTCGTCCATGGCAGGGCTGAGCCAATCCGCGGCATCTCTGTCGAGGTCCCAGGCTCGCTCCGCAGGCTCGACGTCCCAGTCGGCCGGATGACCGATGGGGAAGCCGTATTGCGATGAGCTGTACGTCGCCCACAACGTTGTGTCGAGTGGGGCCGGCGTTGGACCGGCCGTCGGCGACGGGCGATCGGTGGGCGCTGTCGTTGGGCTTTGAACCGGACCCGATCCGATGTTCAGTCTCGGACCAAGTGCGAAGAAGGCGGCGACACCGACGACCGCAAGGAGCGCGACCACCGCCATCGCAAGGAGCGGATGCTTCATCGGAGAAGTCCTCCACGGGATTCGGAGATCCCGTTCCTGTGGCGTTGTTCGGACGGCGAGGACGACGGCGTCGAGGACGTGAGGTGGGGTCGTGTCGGTCCCCGCGTTGAGCCACTCCGCCGTGGCTCGCTCGAACTCTCGATCGCTGTTCATGCCGGTCGCCCCTGTCTGAGTGGTGCGTCTGATGCACGTGCCTCGTCGAATGCCGCGCGAAGCGCCCTGGTTGCGTAATGCAGTCGTGAGCGGGCCGTCCCGTCCGGGATGCCGAGCGTTTCGGCAACCACCACGAGGGGCAGGCCCACGTGGTGATGCAGGACGAACACCGCGCGCTGGTCGATCGGGAGCCGTCGAAACGCCCGATCCAGCTCGTCGCGGTCGGCGATGCCCTGGATGGCGTCGACGTCGCTTGCCGGCTCCGCATGGAGCACGCGAACGCTCGCGGTCCAGCGTCGGTTCCTCGGTGCGTCCGCGTAGCAGGCGTTGACGAGGATCCGAAATGCCCATCCCTCGAAATGATCGGCATCGCGGAGGTGGGGGAGCTTCCGCCAGATCGTCAGGAGGGTGTTCTGGAGAACATCCTCGGCGAGGCCGGGATCGCGAAGGATCCGCCGGGCGACGCCGAGGAGCGTGTCACTGACCTGGTGCACCAGGACCTCGAACGCCTCCTGATCGCCGGAGCGGGCTCGCTCCACCATATCTCGGTCCAACCGACCCTCCCGACGCGGTCATTTCGACCTTGTCTACTCATGATGAGGGTCGCGAGCATCGAAATCGTTCAGCGGCCTCTCGCCGCAGTCCTACCGCAGGGCAGCTGGATAGGCTGGCCGCATGACTCCGCTCACGGATCCCGAGCCGATCATCGAAGAAGCCCGTTAGGCAGGAGCCCACCGATGCAGACCGCACGACGTCTCTACATCTATGCGATGACCGGAATCGGCCTCGGCGTGCTTGTGTTCGGCCTCAGCACATTGCTGACCGTCCTCTTCGAGCGGCTGGGCCTGGCCCCGGCTGACGGCCCCAACTTCGGCGGCGCGGACGCGACCGGCCAGCAGCTGACGCTGGCATTCGCAGTCGTCACCGTGTCGCTGCCCCTCTGGTTGATCCATTGGTTCGTCGCCGAGCGAGGCATCCGACCGGGCCGGCCGACGGCCGAGGTCGAGCGCAACTCGGTGGTCCGCGGCCTCTATTTCGCGATTACCTTGAGCCTGCTCCTGGTCGCGGCAGCCACGGCCCTGAGCGGCCTGCTCCAGACGACCCTGCTCACCGTCACCGGAGGCGACACGGCATTCCGGAGTCCAGCGGCCGACCTGGCGATGTTCATCGTGGCGGGTGCGGCATGGGCATACCACGTGGCGCTGCGGAGTCGCGACTGGGCCATTGGCCCGATCGAGGGTGCAGCCGCGTTCCTCCCCCGCACGTACCTGTACACGGCCGCCTTCGCCGGGCTGCTCGCGCTCACCCTCGGCATTGACGGACTGATCGAGCTCGTCGGGCGAATTGCGATCGATGAGCCTCCAGAGTTCATCGGGGATAGCGTGGGCCCGTGGTGGGCGTACTCGCTGGCATCCGCGCTCTCGCAGGTCGTCGTCGGTGGCGCGGTCTGGCTCGGGCATAGCCTCTACGCCGAGCGGCTGCGGGCGGACCCCGGCTGGCGCGGCCGGAGCGAGCGCCCCGCCAAGGTGCGCCTCGCGTACTTCGTCGCGGTGATCACGGCATCGGTCATCGCGGTTGCCTTCTTCCTCAGCATGGGAGGGCGCGCGATCCTGGGCTCACTGCTGGGCGTGTCGGATGCGACCGAGCTCGGTCAGCAGGCCGGCCTGGTCGTGTTGCCGATCCTCAGCGCGATCCCGTTCGCGATCGCGTGGGTCATGCACGTGCGACAGATGCACGAGGAGGCCGCCACCTTCGACAGCGGCGACCGACTGCGGACCGCGGACCGTCTGGCGCTCCACGCCCCCGCTCTCGTTGGCCTGGCCTACGCATCGATCGGCGTCGCATGGCTCCTCGCGTTGCTCATCGACTTCGCGGCCCTCGGCGGGACGGTGCTGACGGGAGACGAGTGGCGGAGGGAGCTCGCGCAGTTCCTCCCGCTCGCGGTCGTCGGCGCGACCATCTGGCTGTGGAGCTGGACCGCCATCCGAGCTCGGTACGCGCGGTCGCCGATCGAGGAGGCCGCGTCGACGACGCGCCGCACCACGCTCCTCCTCGCGCTGGCGGGCGGCGTGCTGGCCGGGATCGCAAGCACGGGCGTGATCCTGTATCGGCTCTTCGGGAGCATCTTCGGCATCGAGGCGCCGGCGAACATGCTCTCCGAGCTGAGCCTCGCGATCGGCAGCGTCATCGTGGCCACGGCCGTCGCGGTCTATCACGGGCTGGCGCTGCGTCGAGACCAGGCCCTTCGTGCTGGTACCGCGCCGCCGGTGGCCGAGTCCGAGCCCGAAGCCCAGATCCCTGCGGGCGTCATCCTCCGGCTCCTGGGACCGCACGGGACGAACGCCGATGCGGCGCTGGCGGTCCTGCGGGAGCGACTTCCAGAGGGCTACGTCCTCGAGGTCGTTCCACCGCCGGGCCCGTAGGGCTGAGCGGGATTTGATCACCGAACGTGCGGAACCATTGGGCGTCGGATCGCGTCACCGGCGCATGAGACTCACTCGCACCTGCGTCGTTCTCGCCATCCTCCTCGTTGGCTGTGCCCCCGCGGGCCAGGGAGGTGGATCCGACCTCGATGGCCGGACCTTCCTGTCCACGTCGATCACGGACAACGGCGCGGAGCGACCGCTCGTGGACGGCACCCAGGTGAGGCTCGTCTTCACCGATGGCCAGCTGAGCGCATCTGCCGGCTGCAACACGATCGGCGGCACGTACACGATTGACGGCGATACGCTGGTCTTCACCGGCGGTGGAATGACCGAGATGGGCTGTGACGCCGATCGGCACGCGCAAGACGACTGGTTGAGCGAGTTCCTCGGTTCACGACCCGACATCGTGCTCGACGGCAACGAGCTGACGCTCAGCTCCGGCGGCGTGACCATGACGCTCCTCGACCGAGAGGTCGCCGATCCGGACCTGCCGTTGGTCGGCACAACCTGGACCGTGACCTCCATCATCAGCGGTGACGCGGTATCGACCGTTCCCGACGGGGCCGTGGCGACCTTCGAGTTCGCCGAGGACGGCACGGTCGCGGTGAACACCGGCTGCAACACCGGCAGCGGGCGCTACGAGCTTTCGGGAACGACGCTCCGATTCAGCGGCGTGGCGATCACCGAGATGGCGTGCCCCGGTGCCGGCGGCGCGCTCGAGGCTGCCGTCATCCCCGTGCTCGGCGCCGATGCAATCGAGGTCACCATCGAGGCCGGCTCGCTCACGCTGGACGCCGGGGACGCCGGGCTCGGGCTGACGGGAGGCTGACGGCGGTCAGCCGCTCAGCAGGCCCTCGATCTCCCCACGGGCCGGCATCCCATCGCGCGCGCCAGCGGCTCGAACTGACAGCGACGCGGCCGCATTCGCGGCACGAATGGCCGCCCCGAGCTCCGAGCCCTCGGCGAGCCACGCGGCGAGGACCCCGCAGAATGTGTCACCCGCCCCGGTCGTGTCGACGACCGGGAGGGCCGGAAAGCCGGCGAACCGCTCGCGTCGTTCACCTGCCGCGAGGAGCGCGCCCGCCGCCCCCTGGGTCACGATGACGGGACCGGTGTTCCGCGCGGCGAGCTCGTCGAGGGCCGCATCGGTGTTGTCGTTGCCGATCGCGACGATGAGCTCGTGCTCGTTCGGCGTCAGGAGCGGCCCGAGGGCAAGCAGCTCGGCGGGCAGAGCCCGCGCCGGCGCCGGGTTGAGGATGGCGATCCTTCCGGCATCGCGCGAGGCGCGGACTCCGTCGAGCACGGCCGCGGCCGG
>DATBRU010000114.1:0-31945 GCA_036560105.1 Candidatus Limnocylindria bacterium
CCTGATCGACAAGCTCAAGGCCCGCCTGGGGACGCTGCGCGTCGGCGACCCCCTCGACAAGAACACCGATGTCGGCGCGATCAACTCGGCGGGTCAGCTCGCCAAAGTGCAGGAGCTGGTCGAGTCGATGAACTCGGGAAAGCCGATCAAGGAGTCGCGCGACGTCGACGTGCCGCTCGCCGCAGCGCACTTCTTCTACTACGCCGGGTGGGCGGACAAGCTCGAGTACGCGTTCCCGAACCGGACACCTCGCTCGCTCGGCGTCGCCGCGCAGGTCATCCCCTGGAACTTCCCGTTGCTCATGCTGGCGTGGAAGATCGCTCCGGCGCTGGCCGCCGGCAACACCGTGGTGCTCAAGCCGGCATCGACGACGCCACTCACGGCGTACCTGTTCGCCGACGTGGTGCGGCAGGCGGACCTTCCGCCGGGCGTCGTGAACATCATCACCGGGCCCGGCGAGATCGGCATGGAGCTGGTCACGCACCCGGACGTCGCGAAGGTCGCGTTCACCGGCTCGACCGCGGTGGGCAAGATGATCGCGCGCGCCGTTGCCGGAACCGGCAAGAAGGTGACGCTCGAGCTCGGCGGCAAGGCGGCAAACATCGTCTTCGACGACGCGCCGCTCGACCAGGCCATCGAGGGCATCATCAACGGCATCTACTTCAACCAGGGCGAGGTGTGCTGCGCCGGCTCTCGCCTCTTCGTCCAGGAGTCGGTGTACGAGCCCCTGATCGACAAGCTCAAGGCCCGCCTGGGGACGCTGCGCGTCGGCGACCCCCTCGACAAGAACACCGATGTCGGCGCGATCAATTCGGCCGGCCAGCTCGCCAAGGTGCAGGAGCTGGTCGAGTCGGGGATCGCCGAGGGCGCCGAGATCTTCCAGCCCGACTGCGAGCTCCCCACGCGCGGGTTCTTCTTCCGGCCGACGCTCTTCACCGGCGTGAGCCAGAGCCACCGCATCGCGCAGGAGGAGATCTTCGGGCCCGTGCTGAGCGTCCTGACCTTCCGAACGCCCGAGGAGGCCATCGAGAAGGCCAACAACACGCCATACGGGCTTTCCGCGGGTGTCTGGACCGAGAAGGGGAGCCGCATCTTCAAGATGGTGAACGCCATGAAGGCCGGGGTCGTGTGGGCGAACACGTTCAATCGATTCGACCCGACCAGCCCGTTCGGCGGCTACAAGGAGTCCGGTTACGGGCGCGAGGGTGGTATCCACGGCCTGGGAGCCTACCTCGACCTGTCGCACCGGAACGGCCGATGATCGTACCGGGGCGGGAGGTCTCGCTGGATGCCGTGGCGGATCGGCTCGCCGAGCCCTGGCAGCCGATCGACCTGGCGGCGGTCAACGAGGCGAGCGTCCGCCTGGTTCGTCTCGAGGGAGACTTTCCCTGGCATCAGCACCTCGAGGATGAGCTGTTCCTGTGCTGGCGCGGGATCTTTCGTCTCGAGATGCGAGAGCGAACCTCGATACAGCTGTCGGCGGGCGAGCTGTTCGTCGTCCCGCGCGGCACCGAGCATCGACCGGTGGCGGACGTTGGTCCGGCCTACGCCGTCCTCGTCGAGCGGAGTGAGACGAAGCAGTACGGCGAGGGGACCGGCGTCTGATGGCCACTCGACCGGCGAGGGCGCGGCCGCCACGGCTTCCGGCGACCACGCGGGCCCTGGCAGCCGAGCGGATCGAGGTGCGCAAGACCTACAAGCTCTACATCGGCGGAGCCTTCCCCCGGACGGAGTCGGGGCGCGCCTACGAGGTGCTGGGCGCCCGGGGCGAGCTCCTGGCGAATGCCAGCCGCGGGACGCGCAAGGACATTCGCGACGCCGTGCGGGCCGCGCGCACGGCCCAGCCGGCCTGGGCATCCCGCACTGCCTACAACCGGTCGCAGATCCTGTATCGGATCGCGGAGCTCATGGAGGGCCGGCGGGACCAGTTCGTGTCGGAGGTGATCGCCGCGGAGGGCGTCGGTCGGTCTCGTGGCGGGCGGCTGGTGGACGCCGCGATCGACCGCTGGGTCTGGTACGCCGGGTGGGCCGACAAGTACCCGCAGGTGATCGGCACGGTCAATCCGGTCGCGGGCAGCTACTTCAACTTCAGCGTGCCCGAGCCGACCGGCGTTGCGGGCGTGATCGCACCGGAGGAGTCGAGCCTGCTCGGCCTCGTGAGCCGCCTGGCCCCGGTGATCGTGAGCGGCAACGCGGCCGTCGTGATCGCATCGCAGACGCGGCCGTTGCCCGCGGTCACGCTGACCGAGGTGCTCGCCACATCCGATGTGCCTGGCGGTGTCGTGAACCTCATCACCGGGCTGCGGAGCGAGCTGGTGGGCCATCTGGCGAGCCACATGGACGTGAACGCGCTCGACGCATTCGGCGCCGAAGCGGACGAGATCACAGCGCTGGAGATCGCGGCCGTTGAGAACGTCAAGCGATTCGTCCGACCGCCGGCACCAGGTCTGGGCCGGTACGACTGGCTGGCTCCCGACGCGCAGTCGCCGTACCTCATCGGCGAGTTCGTCGAGATCAAGACGGTCTGGCACCCGATCGGCGCCTGATTCGGCATGTGCGGGCGGTTCTCGCAATCAGAGCGTGTTGATCGCATCGCGGAGATCTTCGGAGCCGATCCGGAACCCGGCCTGGGTGACGGCAGCTACAACGTCGCCCCGACCGATCGCCTCGCGATGGTGGTCGACTCGGAGGACGAGCGACAGCTGCTCGGCGCCGACTGGGGCTTTCGACCGTTCTGGCGGGGGAGCGACCGACGGCGGGCGCCGGGGTGGATCAACGCGCGAGCCGAGACCGCGGCGGAATCCTCGGCGTTCGGTCCCGCGCTGAGGCGCACGCGCTGCGTGATCCCGGTCGACGCCTTCTACGAGTGGGACCGAGCGCCGCGTCCCCCGCAGCCGTATGCCATCGGCCCGAGCGGGGCCGGAGGCATGCTCGCGCTGGCCGGGATCTGGACGAGCGCCGAGCATGGCGAGCACAGGAGCGCGGCCATCCTGACGACGACTCCCAACCGGGCCATGGAGCGGCTGCACAACCGCATGCCGGTCGTCCTGTCGGCGGCCGACCTCGACGCGTGGCTGGCGCCTGACGCGCCGCTCGAGGAGATCCTGCCGCTCCTGGCTCCGGCGCCCGATGATGCGATCCGCATCTGGCCCGTCAGCTCCGCCGTCAACCGCGTTGGCACCGACGGCCCGGAGCTGCTCGTGCCGATCGACGGCGTCTCGGCAACCCTCGGGCTCGTGTAGCTAGAGCCAGCCCCGACGACGGAAGAAGGCGACCATCCCCACCAGGATGAGGAGCATGCCGCCTAGGATCAGCCAGAACGCGACGGGGCTGCCCTCACCGGGGAAATGGACGTTCATGCCGAACACGCTCGCGAGGAGCGTGAGCGGCAGCAGGATCACGCTGACGGCGGTGAGGACGCGCAGGCCGTCGTTCAACCGGTGCGAGAGGACCGCCTCGTTCGAACTTTCGAGGCCCTCGACGATCTCCTTGTGGTTCTCGAGCACGTCCCAGATGCGCTCCGACGCGTCGGTGAGGTCGTCGAAGTAGATGTCGAGCTCCGCGGTGAGGTAGCGCTGCTTCGCGCGCTCGAGCGCGCGGAAGACCGCGCGCTGCGGACGGATGACCGAGCGGAAGTTGATGATCTCCTGCTTCACGTTGCTCAGCTCCCGGACGATCTCCGAGCTGCGCCCGCCCTCGAAGATGTCGTCCTCGAGTCGCCGAAGCTTGCGGCCGAGCTGTCCGAGCATGGGGAACGATGCATCGACGCATCGATCGAGGATCTCGTACAGGAGAAAGCCGGATCCCTGGCCCATGATCTCGGCCCGCACGTCCTCGCGCGTCCTGGCGCGCTCGAACAGCGCCGGGAGCGGCAGGATCTCATCGTTCGGGAGCGTGATGACATAGTCGGGGCCGAGGAAGATGTCGAGCTCCGCCGCGTGCAGGCGCCCTGTCTCCTTGTCGAAGCGGGGGAACTGCATGACCAGGAACAGGTACTCGTCGTACTCGTCGACCTTGGGCCGCTGGTTGTGGCTGGCGACGTCCTCGAGGTCGAGCTCGTGGAAGTCGAAGGTGTCCGCCAGCCACACGCGATCCGCCAGGCGCGGTTCATCGATGTGGACCCAGCGAAGCGTCGGCGCCTCGATGATCTGCGGGCGCGGCTCCCCGAAGGCCTCCTCCTCGGGCTCGTCGGTGGCAACCGCGCCGCGCGCGCCGAACAGGCGCGGAACGGCCGGCACACGGCGGCGGCGCGTGGGGATATCTGCGTTGTTCATCTCGACCACCTCGCAGCCGGCTCCGGGCGGGTGGTCGTCATCGAGGCGTCAGGCCCGACGCTCAGCGGTCGCCGGCCTCGCTGACAACCGGCCCGTCATCGAGCCGGAATCGTCGTCTGGATCCTGTATCCACGGAAGCGTGGGCGCCTCATCTGCGGCCTTTGGGTACCGATCGCGAACGATCAGCGCCATTCTAGGCCAGCGTGTCGAGTACCTGGCGCGGTTGCGCGTCGTCCGGGCCGGGAACCGGCAGGCGCCGAGCTCGCTCGCGATGTCGACGCACCTTGCTTCGGTTGCCGCAGATGCGCATGTCACACCATCGCCGCCGGCCCGCGGCGGAGCGGTCGACGAACAGCCATCGACACGTCTCGCTGGCGCACAACCCAAGCCGTCCTGGCCCGTCCTCGGCCAGGAATCGGGCCAATGAGAGCGCGATGGCGGATCGCGCCTGGTCGAGCGTTTCCCCGGTTGCGACCACGGTGAACGCGGTCCGCCCCGGGTCGGCGATCAGCTCGTGGTGGTGCGGTCCATCGCGCATGAGCTGATTCAATGAGCTCACCTGATCCTGCGTCGGCGGGAGGCCGGCATCGGCGCGCGATGCGATCGACTGCACCAGCACGCGCAGGGTCACGAATGCGGGAAGCTCCCGAGGCACCGACGACGGGGACGGGTCAGCGCTGCCCAGGCCTGCGGTCGTGAGCCAGGACCTGAGCTCGTCGTCCGTGCGCCAGGACGCGTTGGCGAACTCGACGAAGAGCTCCTCGGATTGATGCGACGAACGGGTCTGGGTGTCATCGGCCATGTTCGTGTAACCATATATCAAGCCTTGACAGGTTACAAGCGTCGGCGTAGCATCGCCTTGTAACCGATAGAACCGCCTTTGGCAGTTACGCAGGGAAACGCCATGGAACTCGTCGTCGCCATCATGATCATCGTCGCCATCGACCTGGCCGCCATTCTTGGGGGTGCCGACAGCCGCCTGGGCATCGACGACGAGCCGCACCGCGCCATCTGAGCCAATGGAACGACTCCGCTTCCGATCCACCCGCATCGACCAGCTGAGGGCCGAGCTCACGTCGCGGCCGCCGTCGGAGACGGTTCGTCCAAAGCCCCGCCTCGATCGGCCGGCCATGCGACGTCCCGCCCGTGCTCCACTTCTGCGCATGGTCCGCCGCCTGCAGGGCTGATCGGCAGCACCGCCCGCCGGCCGTAGAATGGCCGGCGATGCCTCGACCCCGGAGCGTGTCGCGCACGGACGACACCGTCATCAGCAACTCGGAGCTGGCGCGGATCTTCAACGAGATCGGCGACATGCTCGACATCCTCGGCGAGGTCGTCTACAAGGGCGTGGCGTACCGCAGGGTGGCTGACGTCGTCGAGCGCTACCCCGATGACGTTGCCGCGCTCTACGTCCGCGGTGAGCCGCCGAAGATCCCCGGCGCCGGTCCCGCCCTTGGGGCGAAGCTCGAGGAGCTCGCCCGCACGGGGCGCCTGGAGTACCACGAGCGTCTGCGAGCCCAGGTGCCAGGGGGACTGCTCGAGATGCTGCGCGTTCCCGGGGTGGGACCGAAGACCGTTCGTCTGCTCCACGTCGAGCTCGGGATCGACTCGGTGGACGCGCTGCGAGCGGCGGCGGAGGAGGGCCGTCTGCGGTCCGTGAAGGGACTGTCGGCGCGTACGGAGCAGAACGTCCTCGACGGGATCGGCCGGATCGCCCAGCGCAGCACGCGGCTGCTCCTCCACGACGCCGATGCGCTCGTAGCCGGGCTCATCGCCGCGCTACGCGATGTCAAGGGAGTCCGGCGCATCGAGGCGGCCGGCTCGCTGCGACGCCGGCGGGCCACGATCGGTGACATCGACCTCCTTGCCGCGGTCGACGATCCGGGCGCGCTGATCGCGGCGCTGGATGCGCTTCCGGTCGTCGATCGGGTCCTGTCCGCCGGGACGGACAAGTCGAGCATCGTCCTGCGCGACGGCCCCCAGGTCGATCTCATGGTGTGCGCGCCGGCCGCGTGGGGGAGCCACCTCGTCCACTTCACGGGCAACGCCGATCACAACATCGCGTTGCGCGGAATGGCTCTCGATCGTGGCTGGTCGCTCAGCGAGAAGGGCTTCTCCGTGCTCGAGACTGGCGAGCTCCTGACCGATCCCGAGGAGGCCGACGTCTACGAGCGACTCGGCCTTCCCTGGATCCCACCCGAGCTGCGAGAGGCCACGGGGGAGATCGAGGCCGCGCGCGCGGATGCCCTGCCCGTCCTCGTGACGGCCGAGGACGTCCGCGGCGACACGCACACGCACTCGAGCTGGACGGACGGGGTCGACTCGATCGAGGTGATGGCGCGAGCGGCCCGCGACCTCGGCCACGAGTACATCGTGCTCACCGATCACTCGCCGTCACTGGGCGTGGCCCGCGGGCTGTCGCCTGAGCGCGTCGAGGAGCAGCGTGTCGAGATCGCCCGCGTCAATGCGGAGCTCGGTCCATTCCGCATCCTGCATGGGACGGAGCTCGAGATCCGGGCCGATGCCTCGCTCGACTACCCCGACGAGTTGCTGGCACGATTCGACATCGTGATCGCCAGCATCCATACCGGCCGAAGTCAGTCGAGCGAGCAGCTCACCGCGCGAGCCATGGCCGCCATCGACAACGTGCACGTCGACGTGCTTGCCCATCCCTCGGGCCGGATCGTCAATCGACGAGACCCGCTGCCCCTCGATTGGCCGCGTGTGTTCGCCGCGGCCGCGCGCACCGGGACGGCGCTCGAGATCAACGGCAGCCCGCGGCTCGACCTCGACGACGCGCTGGCCCGGGCGGCGGGCCAGGCGGGGGCGCGTCTGACGCTCGCCTCTGATGCACATCGGACGGAGGAGCTGGCGCAGCAGCGATACGCCGTTGACCTTGCGCGCCGCGCGTGGCTGGGTCCCCATCAGATCCTGGCCACCCGATCGGCCGACGAGCTCGTCAGGATGGTCGGGTGATCGGTCGTCTCTTCGCGGACCGGCAGCGGCTCCTGGCCACGCGGCGGGCCGATCGGCTTGCCGCGGTGGTCATCGCGCTGCTCCAGGCGGGGGTCGCCGCGGCGGGCTGGTTCGCGGACCCCGTCTGGCTCGCCGTGGCCATCGCCGCGCAGCTCTTCCTCGGCGGCCTCGCGGCCGTGTACGTCATCGGTCCGGTCCAGCCCGAGCTCGGTCTGGCGAGGTACGCCATGCCGTCGGCGGCCGGCATCGCGGCGACCCTGTTCGGCCGGCTCCTCCCCGGCGGCCTGAGCCTGCTGCTCATCCCCTTCGTGGCGGTTCTGCTGTGGGCGGTGACGTATCTCGAGCTGCGCCTGGCTCGAGGCACCGGAGGTCGCACGATCCATGACCTCCTGCTCATGGCCATCGTGTTCAGCGGCACCGCCGGGCTCATCTCGCTCTTCGGCGTGCAGGCCTGGCCGACTCCGATGATCGTCGTGGCCGTTCTCACCCTGCCGGTCGCGATGCGCTCGGCCGAGGCGCGGGGCGTCCTCGGGGTCGAGGCGGTCGGCCAGGCGCTGCTGCACGTGCTGGTGGTGACCCAGGTCGGGCTGGCCGCGACGCTGCTCAACCTTCAGCCCACCGTCCTGGCCGGCCTCGTGGCGCTCGCCTTCTACGCGTGGGCCGGGGCGGTCGACGCCCTGCGCAGCGAGGACCAGGGCCGATCGGTCGCGGTCGAGTTCGGAGGGCTCCTCGTCTTCGGGATCGTTGTCGGGCTGCTCATGTTCCGCCCCTGACGGGGTCACGGACGACCCCGCGTTGACACCCCTCGGGACCGGTGGTACAAGAGGGCGCTCTTGGCCGAGAGACTTCTCGTCACCACCTGCACTCGGAGGGATCGACTACGTCCATGGCGCCCGGAGATGCGGACGCGACCACCCGCCAGCGGCGACAGCTGAGCGAGGCGGCGATCACCCAGGCGACCCGCGGCGAGTGGGAGGCGGCGGTCGAAACCAACCGCCAGCTCCTCGAGCTGGGACCGGATATCGACGCATCGAATCGGCTCGGAAAGGCCCTCGCCGAGCTCGGCCGCGACGCGGATGCTCTCGAGGCTTACGAGCAGGCGCTCGAACGCGACGGGACGAATCGCATCGCTCAGCGCAACGTCGAGCGCCTCCGCCTGCTGCTCGCCGCCGACAAGCCCGCACGCAACGGCAAGTCCCGCACGGACAAGGCTCCCGCGGCGCTCTTCATCGAGGAGATGGGCAAGACCGGTCGCGCCCGGATCATCAACGTGGCCTCCCCGCGCGTGCTGGCCCCGTTGTCGCCCGGCGACGCGGTCGAGCTCCACGTCGCCAAGGACGTGCTCGAGGCGCGCGTTGCGGGGTCCGTGATCGGTTCCGTCGAACCGCGGGTCGCCGCGCGGCTGCTGAAGCTGATCGCCGGCGGAAACCGCTACGAGGCGGCGATCACGACGGTCCACGAGGCGACGAACGAGGTGATGATCATCATCCGGGAGTCGTTCACCGACCCGTCGAACTTCGGAAAGGTCTCGTTCCCGACCGCCGGCCAGGCGGGCGGTGGCGTCCGTCCCTACATGAAGGGCAGCGCAGTTCGCTACGATGACGAGGACGAGACGGAAGAGGCCGATGAGGACACCGAGGAGGTCGAGGAGCTCGACACGACCCTCCCCGAGTA
The DNA here is from genome assembly GCA_036560105.1 of Candidatus Limnocylindria bacterium. Classification (GTDB taxonomy): domain Bacteria; phylum Chloroflexota; class Limnocylindria; order QHBO01; family QHBO01; genus JACDBZ01. The sequence continues at coordinate 8,925 of DATBRU010000114.1, forward strand.
CTCCGCGGAGCCCGAGCTCGAAGAGGAGCTGGTAGAAGAGACGTAGCGATCGATGACCGAGCCGGAGCGGACAGGAGCAGACCATGTCGTCCTTCCGCGACGGACCGCCGGTCTCGCGCTCCTCGAACGCCACCGACCGTCGCCTGCCGACAACGTCATCGACGCCGAGCTCGCGGCCTTCGCCTCGGCGGGGGATACGGTCCTCGACCCATGGGCCGGGATCGGTTGGACCGCGCGGCGTGCCATCGCCCATGACATGCGTTCCGTCGCGGCCGATCCGAGCCCGTTCGGCCAGCTCGCCGCAATCGCCTTCCTGACCGCACCGGAGCCGGCCGTCCTGGATGCGGCCTTCGCGCAGCTCGCGAGCGCCCGTCGCGTGGACGTCCCGCTGCGCCAGCACATCGAGGAGCTGTACGCGTCACGCTGCGCCGCGTGCCGACGGCCGATCGTGGTCGACCAGTTCATCTGGCCGCGCGACGGCGATGCACCGGGCCGCAAGGTCTACCGCTGCGCCGGCTGCGACGCGTCACTCGGGGGAGCCGAGGAGCGCGTCGCTCCGGTCGACGAGATCGACCTGGCCAAGCTCGGGATCGAGCGCGCCACGCGGCCCGGGCCCATCGCGGTCGACGCGGCCATGGCGGATGAGCTCCCACCGGCGCCGGTGGGTCTGATCCGGCCGGAGCCCGTCGACGAGCCGCGAGGTGCCGACCCGCCGGACACCGATGACGCCACCCGGCCCTCATCGGCGGATGCCCCGCTCGGCGAGCCGGGCGGTCCTCCTGAACCCCCGGCGCATCGGGCCGATCCGCCGACCGGCCCCGAGAGCGGCGGCCCACGCTTCGCGTCGACCGTGCGGCCCGAGCCGGTTCCCGTGGCCGCCGCCGGCGGGGTGCGCAGCAGTCCCCAGTACCTCGAGCTCAAGGCGCGGTTTCCCGTGCTCGACGAGCGTGACGACCTGGTGGAGGAGCTGCTCGACCTCTACACCCCGCGGAACCTCTACGCACTGCACGCGATCGGAGCCAAGATCGATACAGAGGTGCGTGACGCGGGCACCGCGGCGGTCCTCCGGATCGCGCTCGCGGCCTGCCTGCTTCCGGCCAGCCGGCTCAATGGGTACCCCGGCCGCGTGGCGTCGCTTCGCATCACCGCCGGCCATGTGCGCCAGCCGGCAAGCAGGCATCAGCGCGAGGTCAACGCGTGGCGCGCGTTCGAGGAGGCCTACCGGGACGTCAGGACCGCCATCGCCGCTGTCCCACGCGGACGCCAGGAGGTTCGATTTGCCGCCGACTACGGCGAGCTGGGCGGCATGGGCGCCGCGAACCTGCTCTGGCTTCGATCGCGTGCCGCGGTGGTCGGGCAATACCTGCCGTCCGAGGGGGTCGACTTCGTGCTCTCGGCCCCGCCGGCGAGCCCCACGATCGACGAGCTGTCCTACGAGTACCTCGCCACGTCATGGATCATCGGCCGGGAGGCGGCCGAGACCCTGCGTCTGGAGCCGATCTTCGGCGCGGGCGGCCAGGGCGACGGGGCCGAGGCGACCGCCCTGCGGCACGGCCTTGCCTCGGCCGTCGAGGCGCTGAAGCCCGGCGGCTGGTGCAGCCTGCTGGTCGAGGGCCCCGAGCCCGAGCGCCTGCTGTCGACGGCGGTCGCGGCAACCGCGAGCGGCCTCGAGCTCGTCCACGTCATCCACCGCGAGTCGGCCCGTGCCGGCGACGGGTTCGTGCTGCACCTGCGCAAGCCGTCGGGGGAGGATCGACTGCGACGCGCCGTGTCGCCGAACCCGCTCCGCCTGGGCGTCGAGGGGGGCCACCTCACGTACCCGGAGCTCGCGGACGCGATCGACCGCGCGGCCGTCGAGCTGCTCCGCGATCGGGGTGAGCCCGCGGGCCTGGCTCGCGTCGTGGCCGCCGTCGTTGCCGAGCTCGGTCGCACCGGGCTCCTTCGGCGCGTCGCGGCCACCCGCCAAGGGGATGACGAGGGATCCGCCGATCGGATCGACACCGCGGGCCCGCACTTCCTCGCCAGCCTGGTCCGCGAGGAGCTGTGGCGGGAGGATCATCCGACGCTCGTCCGCATCGGCGACGAGGACCACCCGCAATGGTGGCTCCGCTCGCCGGAGCTGGCCGAGCGCCCCCTGGCCGACCGCGTCGAGTGGGCGACCTGGTCGATCCTGTCGACCGCCGGGCGGATCGACGAGGCAGGCTTCTTCGACCGCATCTACCGGCTCTTCCCAGGCCTGGCGGCCCCGGACGAAGAGCTCGTCCGGGCCTGCCTCGGCTCGTACGCCGTCCCCGGCGAGCTTGGATCGCTGGGGACCGATGACGACCCGTCGCGCCGCGCCGCGGATCATGCCCGCGTGATCGGGGTCCTGGCCGACTACGCCCACCGCCTCGGGCTGCGCGCCTGGATTGCCGCGCGAGAGCACGACCGACCCGTCCCGGGCGGGACGCTGGTGGACCGTCTCGTCGATGACGAGCGCCGGGTCTATCTCCCGCTCGTGCTTCGCGCCCCTGCCGACGCGCTCGGCGCCGTCGACGTCATCTGGTACGTGCGCGGCAAGCTCGCGTTCCTGTTCGAGGTCGAGTGGACTGCCATGATCGGCGAGGCCGTGCTTCAGCGTGGCCGGGAGATCCCGGTCGGGGAGCAGCAGGCACGCTTCATCGTCATTCCGGCAGAGCGCGCCGAGCTGCTGCGCCTCAAGCTCCAGCGCTCGCCCTGGCTCCGGTCCGAGATCGAGCGCCAGAATTGGCACGTCCTCAAATGGCAGCACCTCGACACGCTCGCGGCACGGTCCGGCGCCCGCATGGAGTGGCTGGAGCCGGTGCTCGGCCTGGACCCGTTGATCGAGCGCGGCGGCGAGCAGCTGACGATGTTCGGCGAGTAGGAGCGGCCCTCGCTCGGGTTGCTTGCTCGCCCGACGAACGAGGCGCTAGACTCGCGCGGGAGTGCCGTGGTTCCCCCCTGCGGCACTCCCAGTTTCGCTCGTCAGGAACGCGTCCTGCGTGGCGCTCGGCGGCCCATCGTGCGCCTGACGACGGTCATCACCTCGTCGACGTAGGGTCGGCCCTGCCCGGACTCGATGGCGTGCGTCAGGCACCCGTCGATGTGATCCTCGACCAGCAGCAGAGCCACCTGGTCCGCCGCGGCCGTGAGCGCCTCCACCTGCTGGAGGACGTCGAGGCAGTACGCCTCCTCGGTGACCAGCCGTTGGAGGCCCCGGGCCTGGCCCTCGATCCGCCGGAGGCGTGTGACGAGGTCACGCTTGTCCTTCGTGTAGGAATGGCGGAAATGGGTCGCGCGATCGTTCGTGTCCATACTACCGGGCAGTATGTTCCGGCAGCCCGGAGGGGTCAATCCGGTAGCATTGGACGATGGTCATCCCGGAACGCCACGAGCTCATCAGCCCTCTCGAGCGGGCGCTCGTCGTCATCAGCCATCCCGATGACGCTGAGTTCGGGGCCGGAGCCACGATCGCCTCTCTGACCGCTGCCGGCGTCAGCGTCGACTACGTGGTCACGACGGATGGGAGCAAGGGGACCGAGGACCCGAACATCACGCCGGACGAGCTCGCGACCACCCGGCGCGCGGAGCAGCGCGCCGCCGCAGACCTCCTGGGTGTGGGCGAGATCGTTCATCTCGGCTACCCGGACGGCTATCTACAGCCGACGCTCGAGCTGCGGCGCGACATCGTCCGACAGATCCGCCGATTCCGCCCGGACCTCGTCATCACCCAGAACCCGCAGCGCCGCCTGGACCACAATCCGTTCATCGGCCACCCCGACCACCTTGCGACCGGAGAGGCGACGCTCGCGGCGGTGTATCCGGCGGCCCGGGATCACCTCAACTTCCCCGAGCTGTGGACGGACGAGCATCTCGAGCCGTGGAAGGTGCGCCAGGTGCTCCTCACCGGCGTCGAGCAGCCGAACCTGTGGGTCGACGTGACCGACGCCTTCGAGCTCGGCCTGCGCTCGATCCTCGCGCATGCGAGCCAGGTCGACGGCGACGAGGTGACGGAGCGGATGCGCGAGCGCGCCCGGGTGGTCGGTGAGCCGCAGGGCATGGGCATGGCCCAGGCGTTCGCCTCGATCATCCTCGAATGACCCGGCGCGGCGGTGGCGGCCGAGGTCCGTGGGCCGGGATGAGCGGATCCCAGCCCGACCTCACTCGCCGGCCCGGCAGCGACCGACGGACGCTGGCGAGGATCGGCGGATTCTTCAGGCCCTATCGCCTGCGTCTCGCGTTCATCGCGCTCCTGATTCTCGTCGGCGTCAGCATCGGCGTTGTCAACCCGATCCTGCTCAAGCTCGTCATCGACAACCTGACCGGCCCGCAGGACCTGACCCTGCTCTGGATCCAGTGCGCCCTGATGATCGTGCTGCCCATCATCACCAGCGCGATCGGCGTGTGGCAGACGTACCTGTCCAACGTCGTCGGGCAGCGGGTCATGAACGACCTGCGGGTTGCCCTCTACCGGCACCTCCAGGCCATGCCGCTGCGGTTCTTCACCGACACGCGCACGGGCGAGATCCAGAGCCGTATCAGCAATGATGTCGGCGGCGTCCAGTCGGTCGTCACCGATACCGCCGCGACGCTGCTCTCGAACGTGGCCACCGTCCTGACGACGGTCATCGCGATGCTGATCCTCGACTGGCGCCTCACCGTGCTCAGCCTCGGCTTGATGCCCATCTTTGCCTACATCACCTTCCGAGTCGGCAAGGTCCGCCGCGAGAACTCCACCCTGACCCAGGAGTCGCTTGCTGAGGTGAGCGCGATCACCCAGGAGTCGCTCAGCGTCTCCGGGATCCTCCTCAGCAAGACCTTCGGTCAGCAGGAGGCGTCGATCGCCCGCTTCGAGCGCGAATCGCGCCGCCTGGGTGAGCTCCAGATCCGGGGCCAGATGATTGGCCGATGGTTCTTCGCCCTGATCGGCACGTTCTTCAGCATCATGCCGGCCTTCGTCTACCTCCTCGCCGGCACGCTCATCATCGGCGGCGACACGTCGATCAGCATCGGCACGATCGTGGCGTTCACGACCCTCCAGTCGCGCCTCTTCTTCCCGCTCGGGCAGCTGCTCAACGTGCAGGTCGAGATCCAGGGCGCTCTCGCGCTGTTCGATCGCATCTTCGAGTACCTCGAGATGGACCACGAGATCGTCGACGCCCCGGACGCCGTGGCCCTTCGGCCGGCCACGGTGCGCGGCGAGGTGCGCTTCGACGACGTGACCTTCCGCTACCCGGTGGCTCCGGCCCAGCTCGAGGTCGCCGACGAGGCCGCCGAGGCCGAGGCCGAGGGTCGTGCCGTGGCACTGCCGATCAGGCCGTTCGCCCTCGAGGGGATCAGCTTCGCGGCTGCTCCGGGGCAGCTCGTTGCCCTGGTCGGCCCGTCCGGAAGCGGCAAGACGACGTCGACGTACCTCATTCCGCGGCTGTACGACGTCGCCGAGGGCGCCGTGTCAATCGACGGCATCGACGTGCGGCAGGTCACTCTGCAGTCGCTGGGGGCCGTGATCGGCGTCGTCACCCAGGAGACGTACCTGTTCCACGACACGGTCCTGGCCAACCTCCGCTACGCCAAGCCCGATGGGACGATGGAGGAGATCGAGTCCGCGGCGCAGGCAGCGGCCATCCACGACCGCATCCTCGAGCTGCCCGACGGCTACGAGACCATCGTCGGAGAGCGGGGATACAAGCTCTCGGGCGGGGAGAAGCAGCGCGTGGCCATCGCTCGCGTGCTCCTGAAGGATCCGCGGATCCTCATCCTCGACGAGGCCACGTCGGCGCTCGACACGGTCAGCGAGCGCCTCATCCAGGCCGCCCTGGCCGGGCTGATGGAGGGTCGCACCACGATCGCGATCGCCCACCGGCTCAGCACGATCCTGCGCGCCGATCAGATCCTGGTCATGGAGCGCGGTCGCATCGTCGAGCGCGGCACGCACGCCGAGCTCATTCGCCAGGAGGGCCTGTATGCGAAGCTCTCGGCGGAGCAGTTCGCCTAGCTCTCACTGCAGGCCTCAGCCGAGCGGCACGAGCCCCATGTCGCCCTCCAGCCGGATCGCCTCCTCTCCCGGCTCGTCGGCGATGTCCCACGCCTCGAAGAAGGTATTGGCGCCCTCGCGGCTCGACCAGCGTGCGAGGGCCCAGAACGCGGAACCGTCGGCAGCGTGCCATGCGCGGTGAAAGGTGCAGCCGAGCTCGACCGCGCTTGCCCGCATCTCGGGTGTGATGCCATCGACGCGCTTCCGATAGAGGTCGTCGGCGGTCTGCCCGTCCGGGGTCGGCGTGGGGACGCGGAACAGGACCCAGATCGGTCCGTCATCGGTCATATGGAGATCCTCCACGTTCATCGGTCCAGCGCCTCGGCGGCATCGCGCGGTACAGGTGCCACCCGTCCGCGATGCCCTTGAGCTCATGGACGCCCCGGTCCTCGAAGGCGAGGCCGGAGCCGGCCACCAGGTCCTTGACGGTCTGGGACACGAGGACCTCGCCCGACCCAGCCGCCGCCGACACGCGTGCGCCGATGTTCACGGCGATGCCGCCGACCTTGCCATCGACGGTCTCGCACTCGCCGGTGTGAAGGCCGGCGCGGACGCTGATCCCGAGCGAGCCCAGCGATTCGACGATAGCCTGCGCGCACCGAATCGCCCGTGCGGGGCCGTCGAACGTGGCGAAGAACCCATCCCCGGCGGTGTCCACCTCGGTGCCCCGGAAGCGATCGAGGAGCGCGCGAACGGTCGTGTGGTGGCGACCGACGAGCTCGCGCCACTGCTGGTCGCCGACGCGCGCCACGGTCTCGGTCGAGCCGACCATGTCCGTGAAGAGGACCGTCGCAACCACGCGATCGAGCTCGCCACGCTCCTCGCGGATGCTCTCCATGAACCGATCGACGGCCCGCGTCAACGTGTCGAGGTTCCCGAGCCAGAGCTGACTGTCCCGGCCCGGCAGCTCGACCAGCCGCGCCCCCGGGATGTGGTCGGCGACGTAGATCGAGGACTGGCGCCAGCTCGGCTCGGGGTGCTCCGGCCGGACGAGGACGACAACGGGCACGCGGATCGCCGGGAGGATGGCTCGGATGTCGGTCGCCATGTACCTCGCCGCCGATGCGGCCGCGTACCCGGGGGAACCGGACAGGAGGTAGTAGCGATACCACCACTCGATGTATCGCTCGTCGCCGGCCATCGACGCCGAAAAGATGGCGACGGTTGCCGCGGCCTCGGCACGCGTCCAATCGGTCCGGTAGTCGGCGACCTCGCGCTCCCACCGCTCAACCGTCCACTCCCAGGGCGTTTCCTCGGTCCAGAGCCAGTTCGCCGACGCCTCGTACAGGACGAGGCCAGCCGTGCGATCGGGATACGTCGCCGCGAAGAGGGTGCCCACGAACGCGCAGTCGTTGTTGGCCATGATCACCGCTCGTCGCGAACCCACCGCGTCCAGGACGACCCGGAGGTCCTCCATGAGGAGCTCGATCGGCCACGGCATGCTCGGCGAGGACCGCTCCGAACAGCCCCATCCCCGCGCGTCGACGACGATCAGGCGTCGGCCCGCCGCGAGGGCGGTGAGGAACCGGGCCATCGACGGGTGGTCCCAGTTCAGCTCGACGTTGGAGACGAGGCCCTGGAGGTACACCAGGTCGGCCGGTCCATCGCCGACCACTTGGTAGGCGATCGCGTCGTCGCCGTGCCAGGCGTACCGGGTCTCCGGACGAGACGAGCCTTCCATGAGTGCAGTCTCGGGCGAGCAACCGCGATTGACAAGGACTTGCCCGGGGCCTCATCGACCAGGGCGTGCGACACTGGCCGCATGGCGAACCGGCTGGCCGGCCAAACAAGCCCGTACCTCCTCCAGCATGCGCACAACCCGGTCGACTGGTATCCGTGGGGCGCCGATGCTCTCGAGCGCGCGCGCGCCGAGGATCGCCCGATCTTCCTGTCGATCGGCTACGCCGCGTGCCATTGGTGCCATGTCATGGAGCGTGAGAGCTTCGAGAACCCGATGATCGCCGGCCTCATGAATGCGAGCTTCGTCTCGATCAAGGTGGATCGCGAAGAGCGGCCCGATCTCGACGACACCTACATGGCGGCGGTGCAGGCCATGACCGGCTCCGGTGGTTGGCCGATGAGCGTGTTCCTGACCCCGGATCTGAAGCCGTTCTTCGGCGGGACGTACTTTCCCCCGGACGATCGGCACGGGATGGCCGGCTTTCCGCGAGTTCTCGCCGCCGTTGCCGACGCGTACGCGACACGGCGGAGCGACGTGGAGGAGCAGGCGTCCACGCTTGTCGCCCACCTCAATGCTCAGCTGGCCGTACCTGCCGGCGACCAGGACCCCGAGCGTCGCCAGCTCGAGGCGGCCACGGCGCGCATTGCCGCCAGCTACGACGCGGCCCACGGCGGCTTCGGCGGCGCCCCCAAGTTCCCCGCACCGATGACGCTCGAGTTCCTCCTTCGTGCCTGGCGGCGGTCGGGCGACGCGAAGACGCTGGGCATCGTGACGCACACGCTCGACGCCATGGCGGACGGGGGCATCAACGACCAGCTCGGCGGCGGCTTCGCCCGATACAGCACCGATGCGCACTGGCTGGTGCCGCACTTCGAGAAGATGCTGTACGACAACGCGCTGCTCGCCCACGCCTACATCGAGGGATATCGCGCGACCGGCGAAGAGCGATTCGCGCGCGTCGCGCGCGCGACGCTCGACTTCATGTTCGCCGAGCTGCGGACTGAGGAGGGCGGCTTCGCCTCGGCGCTGGACGCCGACTCGGAGGGTGTCGAGGGCCGCTTCTATGCCTGGTCGCACGACGAGTTCATGGTGGCCCTGGCCGATGCCGGGCTGGACACCGACGAGCGACGGGCGGTGGCTGGTCACTGGGGCGTCAGCGAGCACGGCAATTGGGAGGGCACGAACGTCCTCCACGTGGCGGGTGCGGACGCATTGGAGGCGCTCGTCGAGCGCGCCAGGTCGGCGCTGCTCGCCGTTCGGGCCGCTCGCGTCAGGCCCGCCCGTGACGACAAGCAGCTGGCCGCCTGGAACGGACTGGCGCTTCGGGCGTTCGCCCACGCGGCGCTCGTCCTGCGCGAGCCACGCTACGCCGACGTCACGCGGGACCTCGTGGCCTTCATCGCCAACGCCCTCGGGCGCGATGGCGACCGCCTCTGGCGGACGGCGCGCGGTGGACGGGCGCACACGCCGGCGTTCGCCGAGGACTACGCGGCGGTCGCCGATGGCCTGCTGGAGGCCCACGCGGCGCTCGGCGCATCGGAGCCGTTGCACCTGGCGCAGCGCCTCGTCACCACGCTGGTGGAAGGCTTCTGGGACCCGGTCGCGGGAACCCTGCTCGACACCTCGGAAGAGCACGACCTCGCTGTCGGCAGGCCGCGGGGCCTCACGGACAACGCGATCCCATCGGCGAACAGCCTCGCCGCGGACGTGCTGCAGCGACTGGCGCTGCTCACCGGCGACGAGGATCTCGCCCGGCGCGCCCGATCCATCCTTCGGGCCGTGGCCTCGGGCCTCGAGCGCTCGCCAAGCGCCTTCGGTCGCATGCTGTCCGCGGCCGATCGCTACCTCGGCGAGCAGGTGGACGTCGTGGTCGCCGAGTCCTCCGCATCGACTGCAGAAGCCCTCGCTCTGCGCGAGGCCGCCGTGACCCCCTACGTCCCCGACCTCGTCATCACCGGCGTGATCGGAGGCGCCGCGCACGAGGCCTGGCCCCTATACGTGGGAAAGTCCTCTGACGAGGGCGCCACGGCCTTCGCCTGTCGGGGGTACGCCTGCCTCGAGCCGACGCGGGATCCGGCGCGACTGGGCGCGCAGGTCACCGAGCTCGGCGGCGGGGTCAGCCGGCCAGGAAGCTGAGGCGCACCGAGCGCGTCGCGTTGTCGCGGTTCGGGTCGAGGAGCGCGATCGACTGCCACGTCCCCACCATCATCCGGCCGGCGACCACCGGCACGGTCAGCGACGGTGAGGCGAGGAGCGGAAGCACGTGGTCGGCGCCGTGCCCGGCGCTGCCGTGTCGGTGGCTCCAGCGGTCGTCGTGTGGGAGGAGGCGCTCCAGGGCAGCGAGAAGATCGGCGTCCGAGCCCGCGCCGAGCTCGACGACAACGACTCCGGCGGTGGCGTGCGGCACGAAGACGGACAGAAGACCGTCCCCACCATCGGCGACGTCAGCCAGGAAGGCGTCGCACACCGCCGTGAGGTCGGTGAGCGAGGGAGCGTTGCCGGTCCTCACCGCGAGCTCGCGAGTCTCCATCAGTCGGCGCCGGCGAGCTGAGCGAAAGGCCTCACGGTGCGCCGTAGCTGTGTTCGCCGACGATGAAGAGTCCGGCACCGATGTAGGTGAACAGCACCCCCACGAAGCCGACCACGATCAGCCAGGGCGCGAGCGACTCCCATCGATCCCGGCGCCCGGCGACGTGGAGATACGCGCCGAAGACGAGCCAGGTCGCGGCCGCGGCGAGCTCCTTGGGATCATTGCTCCAGTACGACCGCCAGGCGAGGTTGGCCCAGACCGATCCAAGGGCGATGGCGACCGTGAGGATCGGGAACGCGACGAGCACCGCACGATGGCCGACGACGCGCAGCGTGGTGGCATCGGGCAGGGCCGCCATTCGACCTCCGGCCCATCGCTGAGCGATCTCCGCGGCCGCAGCGAGGAAGGCAACGCCGGCGACGGCATAGGCGGCGGCCGCCGCCCCGACGTGGATCGTCAGGAGCAGCGGTTGCTGCAACGCCGGGACGAGGGGATCGACCCGATCGTCCAGGCCGAGTGCGAACCCGATGAGCCCGGCGGCCAGCAACGCGACGAGCGGCGCCAGACCGCCGATGGGGTACGTGCGCGCGAGGAGCAGGTACGCAACGAGCAGGCCGGTCGCGAACGCGAGGCTGAACTCGTGCAGGTTCGACCACGGCGCGTGCCCGGCGACGATCGCCCGCAGGACGAGCGATGCGGCGAGCATCACGGTCGCCGCGGCGAGCGCCGCGAGGGTGATCCGGGCGGCAGCGGAGATCGATCCGTCGTCGCCGGTCGCCGTGATCATCGGCTCCGTAGCGGGCGCACGCCTGGCGATCACCACGAGCGCCGCGCCGATGCCGATCGCGGCAGCGGCCAGGAGCGTCGCGAGCGCGGCGATGATCAGGATTGGCAGGAGCGTCGTCATCGGTTCGATCCGGTCGTGAGGGGCGACCGGACGGACCGGTCAGCCGAGGAGTGCTTCCTGGCGGGCGCCGATCGGGGTGCCGCACCGGTAGCAGGACGGCTCCGACGCTGGCGAGGTTGCACCGCAGGTGACGCAGTCAACCTGGAGGTCGCGCTCGCAGGCGGTGCAGAACCGAGCGCCGATCGGGTACTGGAGACCATCGAAGGAGCAGTAGGGAGCGCCGGGCGTGGGCTCCGCCCCTCCGCCGGCAACGACCGGAAGCGGCACGGCCGGCTGCTGCCCGCGACCCTCGCCCAGGCCCACCTGGCTGACGCGCAGGTAGCCGATCACGAGCCAGAGCACGTAGAGCCCGACGAGTCCCACCAGGAGGTAGGGGCCGATCGTGAAGATGAAGGCGCCGGCCTCGTTGCCGACCCACTCGATGGCGTCGCGGATGGCGTCCATGAGGGCAGATTCTAGCATCGGCCTCGTGCGCTACACTCCGCCGAACACGAGTCCCGGAGCCCCATGCCTCGACCGCGCCTCGATCCTCGGACCCCCCTCAGCGAGCTCCACGTGCACCTCGGCGCGGCGGTCACCCCGGCCATCATGTGGGGCATCGCCCATGCGCAGGGGATCCGGCTGCCGACGAAGGACTACTGGGCCTTCCGCGATCTCATCACGGTCGGACGTCGACGCAGCGGATTCGATGCGTACCTCGATCTCTTCCACTGGACCGAGCTGATCCAGTCGAGCCCGATCGCGGTCGAACGCAGTGTGTACGAGGTGATCGGCGGGGCGTATCGGCGCAACAACGTGACCCAGGTCGAGCTGCGCTTCAATCCGATGAAGCGGAATCGTGGCGGTGAGCAGGACCTCGACCACATCATCGCGGCCGCCGTGCGCGGTATGGACCGCGCGGTCCTCGAGTATCCACAGGTGCGTGCCGGGCTCATCTTCTGCCTCGATCGCGGGTTCTCGCCGGCCCTGAACGAGATCATCGCGGCGAAGGCGGTCGCCTGGCAGAGCCGAGGGGTCGTCGGCATCGACATCGCCGGCCCGGCGGTCGACGGGTTCCGCTTCGCCGACTACGCGGCGATTTACGCCGATTGCCGTCGCGCCGGGCTCGGCCTGACCGTGCACGCGGGTGAGACGGGCGGCGCGGACGAGGTGCGCGAGGCGCTGGAGGCGCTCGAGCCCGATCGCATCGGCCACGGTGTCCACAGCGCCGACGACCCGCGGGTGCTCGACGCCCTGCGCGAACGCGGGACGGTGCTCGAGATCTGCCCGAGCTCGAACCTGAACACCGGCGTGCTGCGCAACATGGGCGACATCCGGCGCGTCCTGCGCGCGATGCTCGATCATCGGGTCCGTTTCACGATCAGCACCGATGGCCCCGAGATGCTCCGAACCTACCTGCGCGATGAGCTCCAGCTCCTGCTGCGGCACGAGATTCTCTCGCTGGAGGAGGTTGAACGGGTGATCGCGATCGGAGCGGAGGCGAGCTTTCTCGACCGTGCACCGGTGATCGCCAGCTCGGTCAGAGGTCGAACGCGGGGCCGGAATGGCCATGCGGCGATCCCCGTCGAGGTCGGCTCCTAGGCTCGTATACTCCCGCCCGTGTCATCGCTCTGGCGGCCCGTGCGTGAACGCGCCCCCGCCCGGAGCCTCATGGTCATCGTGGCCCATCCGGGCGACGAGGCCTTCGGCTTCGGTGGGGCCATCGCGTCGGCCGCGGCCGAGGGGGCCTACGTCGTGGTCGTGTGCGCCACGCGCGGATGGTTCGACTCGCGCCTGGCCGGCAAGTCGCCGGCGCCGGGTGGGAAGAATCGCGACGTCAAGCTGAACGCCGTCACGTGGCGGAACCTCGACACGGTGCGCGAGGACGAGCTGCGACGGTCGGTTGCCGTCCTCGGGGTCCGCGTCGTGCGCATGCTCGACTACGCCGAGGGCGAGCTCGACCGCGCCAACTTCGACGAGCTGGTCGGGCGCCTCGTCGATCCCATCCGGATGCATCGGCCCGAGGTGATCGTCACGTTCGGTCCGGACGGGGCGACCAACGACACCGATCACCAGGTCCTCTCCCGCGCGGTGAGCGTCGCCTACGAGCGGGCCGCGCAGCCACTGGCCTACGAGGACAACATGGACGAGGACCAGGTGGCGTGGCGCGCAGCCAAGCTCTACCAGCTGGTCGTCCCTTCCTCGACCCTGACCGTGCTCGGTGATCGAGCTCCGACCGAATACGGGTCGCCCGTCGAGCCGACCATCGGCCTCGAGCTCGGGGAGCTGGCGGAGCTGAAGCTGGCCGCCATCAGCCGGCACGTGTCGCAGACCGGCTCGTCCGGTCCATTCCACGACTGGGGGGCGGATGCAAGGACCGCGTTCCTCGCCACCGAGCATTACCGGTTGGCGGCATCGGCGCTGTCGGCCTCCACCGACGGTGAGGCGAGCCTCTTCGATGGGCTGTCCTGACCCCGCCGCGACCCGGCACCCGGTCGCACCCATCGGAGAGCTGAATCCGTGACCCGATCCCGTCAACATCGCATGCGCCCGGCGAGCCCTCTCATCGCTCTCGCAGTCCTGCTCCTCGGCGCGGGGGTGGCCCTCGGCGGTGGGAGTGGCACGACCACGGTTGAAGGGGGCACCTACTTCGACTACCTGGCGCCCGATCCGGGCGGCCCGACCGACGGCGGCATTCGCTTCGGGTTCAGCGGGGTCGCCGAGGTCATCGCCGCGGACGCCGTCCTCGTTCCACCGGCGGATACGAATCTGGCCTTTCTCGGGAACGGGACCCCGACCTGCCTCGCCGTGACCCGCGAGGGCGGCGCCATCACCCGCATCGAGTTCGTCGCGGAGTGCAACGTGAGCGGGACGGTGATGCGGGTCGACGATGTCTTCGGCCCCGGCGGCGACGCGTACATCATCGGCGATCGCCTCGCCGCTCCGGCCGATTTCGTCGAGGGAATTCCCGAGTTCGCTGCGCTGATCGGCGTTCCAGCCGCCTCCGGCGGCAACCTCGACGTCGTATTCCAGATCGACCTCGCCACGGGAGCGCCCTCCTCCTTCATCGGGCAGACCTCGGTGACCGGTCCCGTCAGCGACCTTGGCGGCGGCGACATCGGCATCGGGGATGCGACGCTGCGCACCGCGGTGATCGACGACGCTTCGCGAGCCCTTCTCGAGGAGGCTGCAGCGCTCGGAGTCGATGCCACCGCGGTCATCGTCGGGCTCGGAACGTTCCAGGAGCAGGGTGATCCGATCCTGCAGATCGAGCTGACCGTCACCTACTCAGCCCCGACGCCGGTCGCCAGCCCGGTGCCGACGGCGGCGCCCAGCGCGGCAGCGTTGCCCGACACGGGGTCCGCTCCTGCGCAGGCCGGACCGTCATGGCTCTCGGTCGGCGCGTTCGCGCTCCTCGTGGCCGGCTGGTTGGCATCGGCTCTGACGCACCGGCGGCGCCAATCCAGGGTGTGACCTCAACATCGGTTGTGTGAAGGCGGGGCGATGCTCTGCTAGGCTCGACTGGCCGCACTGGCCCCGCATCGAGGAGCCCTGACCCGAGCCATGCCCAACCTCCTGACCGACGACAACATTCTCGCCGCGCTCGGCGGGGTGAAGGATCCTGAAATCGGGCGCGACCTCGTCTCGCTCGGGATGGTGAAGAGCATCTCGATCGATGGCAGCGTGATCGATCTCACGGTCGAGCTGACGACGCCGGCCTGCCCGTTGAAGGCCACGATCGAGAGCGACATCGCCGACGCCCTCACGCCGCTCGGCGCGAGCCTCGTCCGAGTGGATTGGGCGAGCAACGTCAAGCGCTCGTTCGGTGGACCGGCGGCCGACCTCATTCCCGGCGTGCGCAACACGATCGCCGTCGCGTCCGGAAAGGGCGGGGTCGGCAAGTCGACGGTGGCGGTCAACCTGGCGGTCAGCCTGGCCCGTGATGGTGCGCGCGTGGGCCTCCTGGACGCCGACATTACCGGTCCCAACGTGCCGATGATGATGGGCACCCAGGGAGCGCACGTGACCGGGAACGGCGGGCGACCGAACCCGGTGACCGCGCATGGCGTGCAGATGATGAGCATCCAGTACTTTCTCGACCCCAACGCCCCGGTCATCTGGCGTGGGCCGCTCATCCACAGCGCGATCGCGCAGTTCCTGCGGGACGTCGAGTGGGGTGACCTCGACTACCTCGTCATCGACCTCCCACCCGGGACCGGTGACGCGGCGCTCTCACTGTCCCAGCTCATTCCGCTCACCGGCGCCGTGATCGTGACGACACCGCAGGAGGTGAGCCTGCTGGACGCGCGCAAGGCCATCGCGATGTTCAACAAGGTCAACGTGCGCACGCTTGGGGTGATCGAGAATATGAGCGGGTTCGTCTGTCCCGATTGCGGCAGCGAGCACGACATCTTCGGATCGGGTGGAGGAGACAAGATCGCGCGGGAGCTCGAGCTCGATGTCCTCGGCCGCATCCCGATCGAGCCTGGCGTGCGGGCTGGTGGAGACGCGGGCGTGCCGATCACCTCGGCCCAATACCCCGGTGGCGAAACGTCGCCGGCGGCCGCGGCGTTGCGCGAAGTGGCGCGGACGGTTGCCGGACGGGTGAGCGTCCTCGCCGCGCCGGCGATGGTGGCGGCCGCGTCCTAGTCCCCCGGACGGCTCGAACCAGTCGGGATCCATCGCAACCGCCCTCGACCACACGGCACGTCACACCCCGATAGTCCCTCGATCGGGGGATTGCGAGTCACATGGGCGGTCCACGAGAATCACGCGCATGCGGATTGCCGTGATCGGGGATATTCACGCCAACCTGCCGGCCCTGCGTGCCGTGCTGGACGACGTCGAGCGCATCGGTGCCGACAGCGTGTACTGCGTCGGCGACGTGGTCGGACGCGGGCCGCACCCGAACGAGGTGGTCGAGGAGCTCCGGCGCCTCGAGATTCCGACGGTCCAGGGCAACTGGGACGAAGCGGTCGGCATGGACCGCGAGCAGACCGGCGCGACCTGGACGTCCGTCGAGGCCGAAGACGAGGGCAACGCGTCCATGACGTGGTCGGCCGGCGCGCTGACCGAGGAGAACAAGGCCTGGCTGCGCCAGCTGCCACCGACGATCCGCGTCACCATCGCCGGCCGCTCGGTGTACCTCTTCCACGGATCGCCCCTGCGGGCCAACGACTACCTGTGGGCCGCACGACCGTCCCGCGTCTTCGCGCGGATCGCGAGTGACGAGGCCGACGACCTGTTCTGCTTCGGGCACACCCACGAGGCCTTCCACCGGGTGGTGGGCCAGGCGCACTTCGTCGCCGCCGGATCGGTCGGCTGCGGGACCGATGGCGATGCGCGTGCGCGGTACGCCGTCGTGTACATCGGCGAGCCCGACATCGCGGTCGGCTTCCGCTCGGTCGACTACGACCACGTGGCCGTGGTGCGCGACATGGCAGCCATCGGCCGTTCGGTCGACCTGCTGCGCGACCCTCCGGCGACGCACCCGCACCTGCCGGTGAGGGTCCTGGACTAGGCGGCGGCCGGTTCGTCCGCGTCGGTTGCGGGCGGTGCGCGACGCTCGCGCTTCTCACGGCTGAACGGGCGGCCGACTGCCGCGGGGGCCACCGAGCGGCCCACCACGCCCGCCAGCACGATGATCGTGATCAGGTACGGCAGCGAGCTGTAGAACTGCGTCGGAATGCTCGACAGGAATTCGCCGAGCGCGCCCTCCGGCGGTCCGAACCGCACGGCGCGCTGGATCCCATCCGACGCGGTGAAGAGGAGCGCGGCGGCGAAGGCGCCGACCGGGGTCCAGCGGCCGAAGATCAGCGCAGCGAGCGCGATGAAGCCGCGACCGTTGGTCATCTCTCCCTGGAACGAGTTCCCGAACTCGATGGTCAGGTAGGCGCCCGCCAGGCCGGCGAAGATCCCCCCGAGGATGACGTTCCGGTAGCGGAGCGCGATCACGTCGATGCCAACCGTCTCGGCCGCCTCCGGATGCTCGCCCACGGCGCGGGTGCGAAGTCCCCAGCGGGACCGGAAGAGAAGGACCTGCAGCAGCACGACGCTGATCAGCAGGCTGAGCCCGATCGGGCCCTGCGCGAAGAGGGCTTCGAACAGCCAGCCGATGACAGGGATGTTCACGAGCCACTCCGGCACCTCGAACCTGGCGAACTGGCCGGCCGATGGAGGGGCCGACTGGCTGATCAGCAGGTTCAGGTAGCCGGTGATGCCCACCGCGAAGATGGTGATGATCGTGCCCGAGATGATCTGGTCCGCGCGGACCGAGATCGACAGCCATGCGTGCACCAGGCTCACGAGCATCGCCGCGCCCACGGCGGCCAGCAGCCCGATGAGCAGTGGGGCGGTGATGCCGAGCGGGCCGATGACGTCGCCGGGCACGACCTGGGCGACGATGGACGCGGTCCACCACGCCACGAAGGCGGCGGTCAGCATCATCCCCTCGATCCCGATGTTCACGACGCCCGAGCGCTCATTCATGAACCCGCACAGCGCTCCGAGCGCGATCGGTACGGCCGCGGCCACGATCGTCGGAGCGATGATCGGCAGGATCTCGATCAGCCAGCCGGCGAGCTGGAAGACGTAGCCGATGAACGGCAGGTCGTAGAGGACGTCCATCGGCCTACTTCGCCGTCTGGTCCGCGTAGGACTGCGTGATGGTCTGCATTTCGCTCGAACTTCCGATTCCGCGGCCGCGGATCCGGAAGATGGCACGAACGATGACGTCGGCGGCCAGGAAGAAGAGGATCACGGCCTGGAGGACGCTCACCATCTGGACCGGGATGCCTGCCTGGATCTGCATGAGCCCCGATCCCGCACGCATGGCGCCGAAGAGGAGACCGGCGAAGAGGATGCCCATCGGGCTCGATCGGCCGAGGAGGGCGACCGCGATCGCATCGAACCCGATGCTCGTCGAGTAGGCGGCCGGAATGTGGTGGAGCTGGCCCAGGACCTCCGTCGTGCCGGCCAGCCCGGCCAGGAGGCCGGCGATCGACATCGTCAGGATGATGAGGAACCGCGGCCGCATGCCGGCATACCGCGCCGCATGGGGGTTCGCGCCGACGGTTCGAATCTCGAAGCCGAGCGTGCTGCGATAGAGCAGCCATGAGGCGAGCGGCACCATGGCGGCGGCGAACAGGATGCCGATGTGGCCCTCGCGCCCGACTATCACGGGGAGGATGGCGGTGGTGATGGTCTCGGTCCGGGCGAAGCTGACGCTCTCGCCGCGCAGGGGCCCCGACGCGGCCCACGCCAGGATCTGGACCGCGATGTAGTTGAGCATGATCGTGGTGACGACCTCGTGGGCACCGGTGAACGCCTTGAGGAAGCCCGGAATGAACCCGTACGCCGCCCCGCCAAGGAGTCCCGCGCCAACGGCGATGGGAATGGCCGCGACGGGCGGCAATCCAGCGGTCGCCACCCCGGCCGCCGCCGCTGCCAGGCCGCCCATCCAGAACTGACCCTGGGCGCCGATGTTGAAGAGTCCTGCCTTGAAGCCGATGCCGACGCCCAGGCCGGCCAGGATGAGCGGCGTCGAGGCCGCCAGCGTGCTGATGATCGCGTTCGGTGAGCCCACCGCCCCGGTGACCAGGGCCGCGTAGGCGCGGAAGGGGAGCGTGAAGTCGATGCTCCCCGACACCAGCGGGCTCGAGGCGATCATGATCACCGCCCCGACGATCAGGGCAAGCAGGATCGCCGCGGCAGGCAGGACGAGCTTCGCCAGGATCCGCGCCACAGGACCGTCGGAGGCCGGCGGTGCGTCCTTCGGCGCGGCAACGGGAGTCGCGGGCGCAGTGCCCTCGGTCACGACGCCACCGGCTCAGCTGTCGGGGCAGCGTCACGTCCACCGGTGGCCATCAGCAGGCCGACTTCCTCGCGATTGGTGGTCCGCGCGTCCAGGATCGTGACCAGGTGCCCGCGATACATGACGCCAACACGGTCGGACAGCTCGAGCACCTCGTCGAGCTCGGCCGAGACGAGGAGTACGGCGACTCCGGCGTCGCGCTTGCCGATCGCCTGGCGGTGAATGAACTCGATGCTGCCGACGTCGAGGCCCCGCGTCGGCTGCTCGAGGACCAGCAGCGTCAGGTTTCCGTCGAACTCACGCCCGACGACGACCTTCTGCTGATTGCCGCCCGACAGCGTCCCGGCGCTCACCGTTGCCGATGGCGTTCGGATGTCGTACTCGCCGATGATCCGCTCCGCGTTCTCCAGGATCGCGTCGTCGTTGCGGACCATGCCGCGCGCGTACGGGGGATGGTAGTAATCGTTCAGCGCCAGGTTGTCCGTAAGGGGGAAGCTGAGGACAATGCCGTACCGGTGGCGGTCAGCCGGCACGAACCCGACGCCCTGCTGATGCAAGCTGCGCGGGCTGGCCCCGGTCACGTTGCGCCCGCCGAGGGTTACCCCTCCCGAAGCCACCCGCCGGAGCCCGACCAGAGCCTCGACCATCTCGTCCTGGCCATTGCCCGCGACCCCAGCGATCCCCAGGATCTCCCCGGCCCTGACCTCGAAGCTCACGTCGCGGACGACTGGGTGGCCACGGTCGTCGCTGACGTTCAGCCCGGTCACCGAGAAGACCGGCTCGGCAGGATGGCTTTCGCCCCGGTCGACAGTGAGCTGGACGTCACGCCCGACCATGAGCTGAGCGAGGTCCTCCTCGTCCGTCTCGGATGGAATGCGAGAGCCCACGACCTTCCCACGGCGAATCACCGTGATGCGATCGGCGATGTCGAGGACCTCATAGAGCTTGTGGCTGATGAAGATGACCGAGGTGCCGAGCTCCTTGGTGAGCTGACGGAGGACGGCGAAGATCTCGCGCGTTTCCTGCGGTGTGAGCACGGCGGTTGGCTCGTCGAGGACGAGGATGTTCGCGTTGCGATAGAGGGCCTTGAGAATCTCGACGCGTTGCTGCCAACCGACAGAGAGGGATCCGACCTTCGCGTCCGGGTCGACCTCGAAGCCGAACTGCGCGCCGAGCTTTCGGATGCGCACGTGCGCGTCGCGGCGGTCGAGGAACAGGGGATTGGCCATGGGCTCCTCGCCGAGCAGGATGTTCTCGGCAACGGAGAGCACCGGCACCAACATGAAGTGTTGGTGCACCATGCTGATCCCTCGACGAATCGCGTCGTTCGGACCGTCGATCTCGACCTCGGATCCGTTGAGCAGGATCTCACCCTCGTCGGGGACCGCGAGCCCATAGAGGATGTTCATCAGGGTCGACTTGCCGGCACCATTCTCCCCGAGGAGCGCGTGGATCTCCCCCGCGCGGACGTCGAGTGAGATCGCGTCGTTGGCGACGACGCCGGGGTAGCGCTTGGTGATGCCGCGCATCTCCAGCAGAGGCGGGCCGCTGTCCGCGGCGGGTGGTAGGTCGGGCGTGGTCATGGTGAATCGACCCGGAAGCGGCGAGCGGGCCAATCCATCGGAACAGCCCGCTCGCTCGTTTCGGTCAGCTCAGGTGAGCCGATCAGGTTCCCGGATCGGCCTCACCGGCGTAGCAGAGGCCGGACGGCTGGCACGGATCCAGGTCGCCGGCGGCCATCTGGTCGAAGGCGTCGTCGATCGCCGCCTGCGTGTCCGCGTCGATGAGATCGGCGAACTGGTAGAACGGCGACAGTCCGATTCCCTCGGTCGACGCGTCGTACGGGACGTTGCCCGCTCGGGGCGAACCCTCGCCGAGCGCGATGACGCCCTCCGAGACCGCAAGCGTCAGCTTCTTCTCAGCGCTGGTGACGATGCACTCGGCGCTGTCGGGGGTCGACGCCCACTGGTCGACATCGACGCCGATGCCGTAGATCTGGTTCTCCTCGACGGACTGCAGCACGCCGTTGCCGGTCTTGCCGGCCACCTGGAACATCACGTCGACGTCGGCGTTCTGGTCGAGGAACTGATCCGAGAAGGTCTTGCCCGCGGTCGGGTCGTTGAACGCAACGGTCAGGTCATCGCTGATGTAGGTGATGTGCACCGTGGCATCAGAGTTGATGCTGTGCACACCGTTCTCGAATCCGCGCGCGTAGTTCACCACCGGCGGGATCGTGCCGGAGCCGCCGATCACGGCGACCTCGCCCGACTCGCTGATGTTGGCCGCCAGGATGCCGGCCAGGTAGCCCGCCTGCGCCTCGGCGAAGATGACGCTCTCGTAGTTCGGCAGGCCCGCGCCCGCGATGAAGTCGTCACCTGCCTGGAACTGGTCGACGCCGATGAAGTGGACCTCCGGGTTCTCGGTCGCCGCGGCCAGCGTGGCTTCGCCGAGTGCAAACCCGACGGTCACGATCACGTTGTAGTCGTCATCGATGAACGACTGGATGTTGGCTATATAGTCGGCCGAGTCGGTCGTGATGACAGCCTGCGGCTCGGGTGCTCCGATCGTCGCGGCCCCGCGCAGCGCACCCTCCCAGCTGTACTGGTTGAAGTTGCGGTCGTCGAGCGTTCCGACGTCGGTCACCAGGCCGATCTTCAGCTCGCTGCTGCCCGGGTCCGCGGCATCCGGTGCCGGCGTCTCGGGAGCTACTGCATCGCCGATCGCCCGGCACAGGCCGAGGTCGGCGCTTGGGGATCCTCCGCTCCCCTGGCACGCGGCCAGGACGAGCGAGAAGGCAGCCAGGATCGCCAGGATGACGATGCTGGGATGCTTACGCATGAAATCTCCTCCACACCAAAGGGAACGGTGCGCTCACGCCGCGACCCACGCGGCGGCGTTGTCGGGTGCGCTCGGGGCTTCGGCTCCTGGCGCAGAATCTGCGGCATCATACTGCGTCGCTCTCCCTGTGCTCAAGGGGTATTCGGCGGTCCAGCCCCGCATCTCGGCGGCGCCTATGATCCGCGCTATGGCCCCGCTACCGGCGCGCGTCCGCCTCGTCATCTTCGACCTCGACGGGGTCATCTACCGCGGCCACGAGGCGATCGCGGGAGCGCCCGAGCTGGTCACATGGCTCCACGCGACGACGACGGTGGTCCGATTCGCCACGAACAACTCGACCGTCGCGCGGGCGGGCTACGTCGAGCGCCTGGCGGCCCACGGCATCCGTGCCACTGCGGACGAGATCGTCACGTCAACCTCGGCGACGATCGCGCATCTGGAGCGCCACGCCCCCGAGGTTCGCCGCGTGCTGGCCATCGGCGCGGATGGGATGCGGGACGAGCTTGAGGAGGCGGGGTTCGACGTCGTGATGGCCGGCGACGTCGCGCCGGTCCCATCGGGGGCGCCGATCGGCGGCTTCGACGCCGTGATCGTGGGGCTCGATCCAGGAGTCGACTACGCCCGGCTTGCCGCGGGCATGGCGGCCGTCGCCGGTGGCGCCCGGCTCATCGCGACGAATGCGGATGCGCGCTATCCGACAAGCGACGGGTTTGCACCGGGAGCCGGCGCAATCGTCAGCGCGCTCGTCACCGCAACGGGCGTCGAGCCCGAGGTCGTCGGCAAGCCGTCGCCCGCCATGTTCCTCGCGGTCATGGAGGCGGCCGGTGTGCCGCCCGAGGCGTGCGTCGTTGTCGGCGACAATCCGGATGCCGACGTCGCCGGCGCCCACCGAGCCGGGTGCTCGGCGATCCTGGTCCTCACCGGCGTCGCGGACCGGGCGATGGCCGAGGGGCTCGAGGGCGAGCGGGCGCCCGACGCGATGGCGGACGGACCCGCGGGGGTCCGAGAGCTCCTGGCCGATCGCGTCAGCTGATGATCGACGAGCGCCAGGCGCCCCAGGCGGTGCGGGCCTCGGCGAGCCGTGGGGCCAGCGTGGAGCGGGGGGCGAACGCCCGCTCGAACGCGTTGACGGCGATCGCCTCCAGCTCCTCGGGACTGAGCCCCTGGCTTGTCGCGGTGCGTGCCAGCTCCGAGCTGAGCGTGGTGCCCGTGACGGTGAGGTCATCCGTCGAGATGGTC
>DATBRU010000115.1:0-6792 GCA_036560105.1 Candidatus Limnocylindria bacterium
GAGGGCCTGCGGCCGGCGTCAAACGCGTCGTCCTGGCGGATGAGGGCCTCGCGGACGAGCCGGGCGCCGACGAAGCGCAGCGGCTCAGGAGGGAACGGCCGCTGGCGACGTCCCACGATCGGCAGCCGTGCGAGCGGATCCGCCGGATCATCCACGAGGGCGGCGAGGATGCGCCCGGCCAGCCTGGACGGGCCGGCTCCGTTGCCCGCGAATCCGTGCGCGTAGTGGACTCGACCGCCCCCGCGTGAGCCGATTTCCGGGAACCGCTCGGCGGTGATGTCGATCGGTCCTCCCCAGGCCGCCTCGAAACGGACGTCATCCAGCATCGGGAAGAGGTGGCGGAAGTTTGCGACGACACGGGTGACCGCGTTGGAGTCGTGCGTGAACGTCTCGCCGATGCGCCCATCGAAGCCGGCCGCACCAACCCCGGCCCCGAACGCGATCCGGCCGTCCCGCGTCGTGCGGAAGTAGCTGATCGTGAAGCGCGAGTCGCTGATCAGCTCGCCGCCCGTCCATCCGAGCTCGGCCAGGCGATCGGGGATCGGCTCGGTCATCACCATGTAGCTGCCCCAGGACAGGGTCCGCAGCCGGAAGCCCGGCCAGCCCGCCGCCCACGCGTTCAGGCCGAGGATCGCCTGCTGCGCGTGCACCGAGCCTCCATCGGCCGCCACGGTGACCGATGCCGAACCGGTCTCGATGCCACGCACGCGCGTCCCCTCGCAGATGCGCACACCGCGCTCGATGAGGCGACGCCGCAGGCCGCGGGCCAGGAGCGCGGGCTGGATCGACGCGGCGGTGCGCATGAACAGCCCGTCGCGGAATGCCGGGCTGGCGCAGACGGCACGGACCTCGGCGGCGGTCCTCGGCTCGAGCTCGTCGCCCGCGCCTCGCTCACGGAGCATCGCGACGGTGGCGTCCCAGTAGTTCGGCTCGCGCCCGAAGGCATTGACGCGCAGGTACCCCGCGGGGATGTGCCACGCGTCGATCGCGTTGGCCTTGCACCACTCGCCGATCCCGGACACGACCTCGTCGGCGGCACGTGCCGTCTCGAGCGCTGCATCGGAGCCGTATCGGCGCGCCAGCTCCGGCACGTTCTCCCACCAGCCGTGCACGAAGCCACCGTTCCGACCGCTCGGTCCGCCGCCGCAGATGTCCTGCTCCATCAGGACGATCCGTGCGTCCGGGGCGCGCTCCGCCAGGAACCAGGCAGCCCACATCCCCGTGTAGCCGCCGCCCACGATCGCCACGTCGGCGTCGACGCGACCACTCAGCGCGGGTGCGGGCAGGGGCTCGCCCTCGGCGGCCAGGGCTTCGCGCAGCCACCAGCTGCGCTCGCTGCCGGGTCGGGGCGTGCCGGCGTCGGTCATCGGTCAGGCGCTCAGGCGCCCGGCTTGACCACCATCAGCACGATGATCGCGCCGACGATCACGCCCAGCACGGCACCCAGCAGCCGGCTGCGGCCGGTGAGGCGCGCGAACTCGGGCGTCCCCGCCCCGTTCGCCTGGTACTCAGCGATCTGGGCGGTGAGGGTCGGTGAGTAGAGGAGGATCGCCAGGGCGCCCATCAGCAGATAGAGGCCGATGGAAACGGCGAGCCACGCCTGCTCGAAGCGGTACGGGCCGATGAGCACCATCGCGATGCCGGCGACGAGGATGCCCCCGTAGCAGGGGTTGGCGACCCGGTCGTCGAGGAACTTGATGCCGCGCAGGGCGTAGCCCATGTGCTCAGGCTCGCGCGAGGCACGCGCCTGCCAGATGCCGTAGCTGATGTTGAAACCGACCGCAACGATGGCGAGGAAGATGTGCAGGGTCTTGATCCACGGGTAGAAGTCCATCGCAGGCCTCCGGTGCTGATTCCGCGGAGGCGATGGTACGTCGCCGCCGCGCGAGCCAGCGCACGCGGACACCACGCGGAGTAGCATCGAGCGCGATGGCAACCGCTGCGGATCGCACCCCGGTCATCGTCGACGGGCTGCGCACGCCCTTCGCCCGCTACGGTGGCGCGCTTCGCGACGTTCGGCCCGACGACATGGCCGCGCACGTCATCGGCGCCCTCGTGAAGCGCACCGGGATCGACCCGACCACCATCGACGACGTGATCCTCGGCGCGGCCAACCAGGCCGGCGAGGACAACCGCAATGTCGGCCGCATGGCCGCGCTCCTGGCGGGGCTGCCGATCGAGGTCCCCGGGCAGACCGTCAACCGGCTGTGCGGATCCGGCCTCCAGGCGGTGGTCAGCGCCGCCCATGCGATCACCGCGGGCGATGGCGAGGTGTTCGTCGCCGGCGGCGTCGAGAGCATGACCCGCGCTCCGTTCGTCATGGCCAAGCCGTCCGCCGCGTTTCCGCGCGGCGAACAGACCGCCCATGACACGACGCTTGGATGGCGGTTCACCAACCCGCGCCTTGCCGATGCCTACTACCCGTACTCGATGGGCGAGACCGCCGAGAACGTCGTCGAGAAGTGCGGCGTCACGCGCGAGGAGCAGGACGCCTTCGCTCTGTCGTCGCAGCAGCGATGGGCTGACGCGCACGCCGCCGGGCGTTTCGCCGACGAGATCGCGCCGGTCGAGGTTCCCGACGGCAAGGCCAGCCGCCTCTTCGACACCGATGAGCATCCCCGCCCGGACGCGACGATGGAGTCGCTGGCCGCCCTGAGGCCCGCGTTCAGGCGCGATGCGTCCGGCTCGGTGACCGCCGGGAACTCGTCGGGGATCAACGATGGCGCCGCCGCTCTGCTCGTCATGAGCGAGGCTCGCGCGCGCGCCCTTGGTCTGCGGCCCCTCGCCCGCCTCGTCGCTTCGGCCGTGGCCGGCGTCGACCCGGCCACGATGGGCCTTGGTCCGATTCCCGCATCGCGCCGGGCGCTCGAACGCGCCGGCATCGGCGTCGAGCAGGTCGATCTCGTCGAGCTCAACGAGGCGTTCGCGGCACAGGCCATCCCGGTGATGCGGGAGCTCGGGCTCGATCCGGAGCGCGTGAACGTGAACGGCGGCGCGATTGCGATCGGCCATCCGTTGGGGGCATCGGGCGCCCGTCTCGCGGCCACGCTGCTGCACGAGATGCGGCGCCGCGGCGCACGGTACGGCCTCGCGACGATGTGCATCGGCGTCGGCCAGGGGATCGCCGCGGTCTTCGAGGCGACCGAGTGACTCTGCGTGGCGCGGGACTGGAGGTGCCTTGTGGCTGAGAAGCGGTGGATCAGCGTGACGGCCGAGGGGGAGGCGACCGTCGCTCCCGACCTGGCGGTCGTCTCGTTCGCGGTCAGCGGCGACGGAAAGGAGCTCGGGTCGACGCGCGACGACGTGAGTCGCCGTTCATCGGCGGTGCTGGCGAAGCTGCGCACGCTCGAGATCGCCGATGCCGACATCAACGCCCCCGACGTCGGAATCTATCCCCAATACGACTATCGCAAGGGCCAGAAGCTCATCGGCTACCGGGTCGTGCGCCAGATGACCACGCGGGTGCGGAGCCTCGACCGTCTCGGAGATGTGCTCGACGGTCTCGTGGGTGCCGGCGCGAACGAGGTCGGCGGCGCCGAGATGGCGACGTCGGATCCGTCCGCGGCGGAGCACGAGGCCCTCACGAGGGCGATGGCGGCCGCCCGTGCCAAGGCCGAGGCCATTGCCGCGGCCGCCGGGGTGCCGATCGGTGCCGTCGCTCGCGTGGAAGAGGAGGCCGGCGGTGGTGCCGGGCCCTTGCCGAAGTTCGCCGCCAGGGGCGCCATGGTCGAGATGGCCGATGCGTCGACCGAGGTGGCGACCGGCGATCTGACGGTCACGCGGCGCATCCGGGCGTGGTTCGCGATCGAGTAGCAGACCGCGCCGCGTGTCGGATGTCCGCCGCATCTTCACCGTCCAGGCGATCCGCGCATTCCTGTACGGATTCAGCAGCATCCTGATCGGCTCGTCCCTGGCCGCCAGCGGCCTGGACGATGTCGCCGTCGGCATCATCTTCACGGCCATGCTCGTCGGGATGGGCATCTCGTCGTTCGCGGTCGGCCGCTGGGGCGAGGCCGTCGGCAGGCGCCGCACCTACGCCATCCTGCTCGTGCTGATGGGAACGGCCGGAGCGGTCTTCGCGCTCACCGGTTCGGTCGCGTTCCTCGTGGTTGCGGCGCTGACCGGGACCCTCTCGACCGACCCGAACGAGTCGGGACCGATCACCACGGTCGAGCAGGCGATGCTGGCCTCTCAGCCGCCGGCCGAGCGGAGCCGGGTCTACGGCTCGTATAACGCCGTCGCGTACCTGGCCGGGGCCGTCGGCGCGCTTGCTGCCGGTGGCCCGAGCGCCATGCGGGACCTGTTCCCGGCCCTTCCGCCGGATCAGCGCTGGCTACTGATCGTGCCCATCGGGGCCGCGCTCTGCCTGGTCATCTCGAGGGGTCTTGACCGGAGTGTGGAGGTCGGTGCCGACATCCCTCCTGCCGCGCGCGGCCTGGTGCGATCGCGCGGCATCGTCCAGCGGCTGGCAGGACTGTTCGCCATCGACGCGTTCGCCGGGGGCTTCGTCGTCCAGAGCTTCATCGTCTTCTGGTTCGGTCGCCAGTTCGGCGCGGACGCCGAGTTGATGGGCCTCGTCTACTTCGGCGTTGGTCTGCTCCAGGCGGCATCATCGATCGCCTCGGGCTGGCTCGGCGCGCGGATCGGGTTGCTCAACACCATGGTCTTCACCCACCTCCCGTCGAACGTCTTCCTGGCACTCATCCCGTTCGCGCCGACCTTCGGCTGGGCGGTGGTGCTCCTGTTCGCTCGATCTGCGCTGTCGCAGATGGATGTGCCGGCGCGCCAGGCCTACGTGGCCGCGCTCGTCGATCCCGCCGAGCGGACGGCCGCGGCGGGCTATACCAACGCCGCACGTCACCTCGTGCGTCCGGCGGGCCCGGCCCTTGCCGCGGCATCGATGGCGATGGCCGCCGGGATCCCGTTCCTCGTCGCGGGCGGTCTGAAGTCCGCCTACGACATCGCCCTGTACTTCACGTTCAGGGACGTTCGTCTCGGCGACGACTGAGCCTGGCTAGGAAGCGGCGGCTGCCGCCGCCGCGCGCTTGACCTCGTACATCGCGGCATCGGCTCGCCGGTGAGCCTCGGCCAGCGTTTCGCCTTCTGCCGGAATGGCCCAGCCGATCGACATCGAGAGCCTCGCGTCCGGCTGCGAGCCGCGCCAGTGGCGACAGGCGCCGTCGACCCGCCGGCGGACCGCTGCTGCGGCTGCCGCATCAGACTCGGGCAGGAACGCGGCGAACTCATCGCCACCGAGGCGCACCACCACGTCGCCTCGACGCAGCGACCGGCGCAGGATGCCGGCCGCGGCTACCAGGAGCTCGTCGCCGATTGCGTGGCCAAAGGCATCGTTCGTCGCTTTGAGCTCATCGAGGTCGATCGAGAGAAGCACGGCCGCGCGCGGGTGGCGGTCCATGCGGGCCTGCTCGAGCGTCAGCGTGTCGTGCCAGGCGTTGCGGTTGCCGAGGCCGGTGAGGGGATCGGTGCGCGCTTCCCGCGCGAAGCGGTCGCGCTGCGCCGACAGCTCCTCGAGAGCGATGGCCTGAAGCAACGCGGGCTCGGAAGCATCGGCCAGTGCGCGGCCCACCCGCTGGCAGAGCAGGGTGAACCCGCGCGGTCGCGCGTCGGTGTGTCCGACGACCAGCGCCCCGAACTGTTCGGAGCGACCGATCCCCAGCGCGTAGCACGAAACGACGCGGAGTCCGCTCGCCCCGACGGCCCCCAGGTCCTGCTCCACGATCGGTCCGTTGGCGGCTCGCACGGCGAGCTCATGGAGCTCGCCCATCAGTCCCTCGTCGGCTTCCATGGCCGCCCACGCAGCTCCCGCGCCGTAGACCTTGGTTCGGCCGTCGTGGCGCATCAGCACGGCGCCGATCTCGCAGGAGAGCGCATCGGCGGCCACCTCGGCAACGTGCCGCGCGGTATCGGCCAGGCTCCGGGGCCTGAAGTCGGTCAGCTGGCGCACGGCCTGGACGAGCTCGAGCTCATCGGCGAGCAGCTTGGACGGCGGAACCTCGCCGATCGCGGCGACGGCCTCGGTGGCGCGCCGCGTGAGCTCCGCGCTCGATGCTCGGATCGCTGTCGAAGAGCCCACGACGAGGACGTGGTCCCCGGCCCGCGCGACCGCGGCGTTGGCGCTCCAGTACGGCCCGATAACGTGCGCGGGCTCATCGCAGGCGAGTCGGACGACGTGCCCGAGGTTGATGACATCTCGAAGCACTGGCTCTTCGGCCAGATTGACGTCGACGATGCCCGCCCATCCGGCGCCCCGGCCGACACCGCCCATCAGGCGCGCGCCGCCGGCGGACAGCTCGAAGACCATGAGGTCCTCCACGCCAAGCGCGGCAGCCACCTCGCTCGCTCGGTCATGCATCGTGTTCGTCGAGTGCGGCATCGTTCGACCCTACGCCGCGCACGAGACCGATGGGATGGCACCATCGGTCCTGGGGTGCCCAGTACCCCGCTCAGGTGAGATTCAGCGCCGGAAGCACGTCCTGGCCGAACGCCTCGATGAACCCGGCCTGGTCTCGCCCCACGTTGTGGAGGTAGATCTCGTCGAATCCCATGTCGACGAACTTCTGAATGGCCGCGGCGTGCTCGTCGAGATCGGCGCTGATGAGCATGCGATTGGCGAAGTTCTCGATGCCCACGAGCTTGGCCATCTGCTCGAAGTCCTCGGGGTTCCTGATGTCCTGCTTCGGGAACGGCATGCCGCCGTTGGGCCATTCCTTCAGCGCATTCCCTTCGGCCTCCGCCTGCGTCGGCGCCCAGCTGACATGGACCTGGAGCTGG
>DATBRU010000116.1:0-10545 GCA_036560105.1 Candidatus Limnocylindria bacterium
AGCGAGGCGCCGCTGGCCATCCACCCCGAGGACGCCTACCGCCTCGACGGACACAACAACTATGGCTTCGAGCTCGAGGCGGTGACGGCGACGCGCGACCTGGTCGAGGGCGAGCAGGTCCGCGTCGGCGATCTCGTGCTCGACATCCTGCACACGCCGGGCCACACCGAAGGATCGGTGTGCCTGTACGAGGAGCGCCGCGGGCTCCTGCTCGCGGGCGACGTCCTCTTTGCCGGCTCGTACGGTCGCACCGACCTGCCCGGAGGGAGTGACGTCGACATGGTCGCCTCGCTGACGCGCCTGGCGCGCGAGATTCCGCCGAACGTTCGTGTGCTGCCCGGTCATGGAGCCGAGACGACCATCGGACGCGAGCTGCCATGGCTGGAGCGGATCGCCACCGCGGGACGCCTCCTCGCCCCGTGACCACGCACAAGGAGCTGATGCTGCGCGGCGAGCTGTACCGGTTCGCCGAGGACCCGACGCTCCAGGGCGATCACGAGCGGTGCGACTCGCTCCTGGCGCTGTTCAACGCAACGCGCGCGGATGAAGGCGACGAGCGACGCCGGATCCTGGTCGAGCTGCTTGGTGCGGTGGGCGAGGGAACCGCGGTGCGCCCGCCGCTCCACATGGATTACGGCTACCAGACCTCGGTCGGCAGCGGCACCTTCATCAACTTCGGGTGCGTGATCCTCGACGTCGCGCGGGTCTCGATCGGTTCCGACGTGCAGATCGGCCCGAACGTCCAGATCCTCACGGCGACCCATCCGCTCGACGCCGCGATGCGTCGCGCAGGCTGGGAGCGCGCCGATCCCATCACGATCGAGGACAACGCCTGGCTCGGCGGCGGTGTCATCGTCTGCCCCGGCGTGACCATCGGGCGCGACAGCGTCATCGGCGCCGGCGCGGTCGTCACGAAGGACGTGCCTCCCGCAACGCTGGCGGTCGGGAACCCGGCGAGGGTCATCCGAATCCTGTCCGAGGACGGCGCCTGAAGGCTCCGTCACGGCACCCCTGCAACTACGATCGGCCTACCACGAACGTGAGGATCAACCGATGGCGAACCTGCGCATCACCCGGCTCGGACACGGCGGCATCCTGTATCGGTCACCGAATGACGCCTGGGTCTGGGTCGACCGATGGACCGGCGCACCCAACTACGCCGATGCCTATCGCACGCCCGAGAAGGTCAGCGTCGTGGCACCCACCCACGGCCATTTCGACCACGTCGGTGACGACTGCGCGGACCTGGTCGAGCTGGCGAGCGTCGAGGGCTCGACCACGATCGGCAGCCACGAGATGAGCGTCTACCTCGCGGGACGCGGCGTCACGGCGACCGGGATGAACAAGGGGGGCACGGTCGAGGCCGCGGGAATCAAGTTCACGATGACCCACGCCGACCACTCGGGCGGAGCGACGATCACCACCGCCGACGGCCAGGTGACCCGTGACCTCGGATGCTGGGGCTGGGTGATCGAGTTCGAGGACGGCACGACCGTGTATCACTCGGGCGACACGGACGTGTTCAGCGACATGAGCATCGTCCAGCGGCTCTTCAGCCCGGAGATCGCGATCCTCCCGATCGGCGGCCACTACACGATGGGTCCGCGATCGGCGGCGATCGCGCTGGAGCTCATCGGTGCGTCGACCGTCATCCCGGTCCACTACGGGACGTTCCCGATCCTCGCGGGAACGCCTGACGAGCTGCGCAGCCACACGTCGGTGGAGGTCATCGCCCTCGAGCCCGGAGAGACCTGGGGCGAGTGACACTCACCATCGCGGATTGGTCATGAAGCTGGTCGTCACGTCATTCGTCACCGTGGACGGCGTGATCGAGGCGCCGGGTTGGGACGAGCACCGCGATGGCCGCAACGCGTGGGCGCTCAGAGTCCAGGACGAGGAAAGCGAGCGGTACAACGTCGAGCAGGTCGAGACCGCGCAGGCGATCCTGCTCGGACGGCGGACGTACCAGAACTGGGCGGCCTTCTGGCCGTCGGTCAACGAGGATCTCCCGCTTGCCCGGCGGATGCACGAGATCCCGAAGTACGTGGCCTCGAGCACGCTCCAACGGGCCGACTGGCACAACACGACGGTCCTGTCCGGGGATGTGCCCGCGGAAATCGCGAAGCTCAAGGACCTGCCCGGCGGTGACCTCCTCGTCTACGGCAGCGCGGATCTCGTGGACACGCTGCTGCAGAACGACCTCGTGGACGAGTATCGGCTCCTTGTCTATCCGGTCATCCTCGGGAGCGGCAAGCATCTCTTCCGCGACGGAATCGACCTCCATCACCTCCGCCTCACCGGGTCCCGCACCTTCACCTCGGGCGTCGTCCTGCTCCGATACGTCCCGGAGGAGCAGGCGCCGACCAGCCAGTTCGTCGAGGAGTACCGCTGGACCGATGAGCAGGTCCGCTCGCTGCAGGCCGCCCAGGACGTCGACCGGGTGCTGGCGACGATCCTGTTCACCGACATCGTCGACTCGACGGCCCGCGCGGCGGAGGTCGGAGACCGTGCGTGGCGAGAGCTCCTGGATCGACACGACGAGATCGGCCGGACCGAGGTGGACCGATGGGGCGGCCGGATGGTGAAGAGCACGGGAGATGGCATCCTGGCCACCTTCGACACGCCGACCCGTGCCCTGCGGTGCGCCTTCGGCCTGCGCGACGCGCTGCGCGCCATCGGGCTCGAGCTGCGCTGCGCGGTGCACACCGGCGAGATCACCCAGCGCGGCACCGACATCGGCGGGATCGGTGTCCACATCGCATCTCGAGTCGTCGCGGAGTGCGGGGCCGGGCATGTGGTCGTGACCCGGACGGTGCGAGACCTGGCTACCGGCACCGACCTCGGCTTCACGCCGCTCAAGACGGTGGCGCTGAAGGGCATCCCCGGCGACTGGGAGCTGTTTGAGGCGTCCCTCGAGTAGCGCCGCGAAGGCTCAGCCGACCGACTCGGTGATGGCGTACGCCACGAGGACCGCGCCGACGAGGAGGGCGATCCCGCCGACGATCAGGTTGGCGGTCAGCGCGCGGATCCGCATCGAGACGGCCGGGGCGCCATCGAGGCGCTCCACGCGCAGGTCGAGCAGCGGGAGGACGGCGAGCAGAAACGCCGCAAGTGGGGCCGCCACCACGAAGAGATCGACCGGCCCGACCATGTCGATCCAGGCGACGATCGGATCCGCCGCCGCTGCGATCGCGGCGATGCCGAGCTCGTGCCCCAGGAGCGAGACGCCGACGATCGCCAGCGTGGGCGCTACCAGCAGCGCCGCCAATCCGGCGAACGCGCCCGGGCGGCGATAGGCAAATTCGAATCGCATCGGGGTTCCTCCCTTCAGGTGCTCGCGGATGGCCGAACGCGCGAGGTCGGTCGCATCGGCCAGCGAACTGTCGGTGTCGCCGATCAGGTCGAGAACTTCCGGTCCGTAGCGAACGCGCCAACCGGCTGGATGGAGTCGTAGCACCAGCCGCGCCGCAGCTCGACCCAGGTGGCTCATGCGTCACGCTCGGTTCGACGCAGGCCGGTCTGGACGGCGGCGTTGAGGCCGTCGAGACGGCTTCCGAGCTCGGTGCGGCCACGGGGCGTGAGCCGGTATGGCCGCCGTCGGCCGTCGGGTGTCGTGGGCTCGATCAGCCCCTCGGCCTCCAGCCGCGAGATGGCCCCGTAAAGCGTCCCCGGACCGAGGCGTGCGCCTGCGAACTCCTGGACGTCCAGCATGATCGCGTGCCCGTGCCGCGGCCCGGCCGCAAGGCTGACGAGCACCAGAAGGTTGGGATCGTTCTGTCCGGGCATCCCGAGCTCGCTACTACGTACGACGTAGTATCTCTCGCCGTGTCAATCCCGCAGGTATGACAGGTCGAGTGGACGGGGCACCTCACTGAAGTCCCGTTCGAACGCGTCGAGATCGGTGAAGTTCGGACGGCCCATCGACGCTATCTGGTCGTGGCTCACCGGGAAGATCGGCAGAACTCGATCAGTGACCGCGGTGAGCACGCCGATCAGCGGGATTGGCACGCTGAGCTTCAAGCGGCGCATTCCGGTGGCGCCGATCACCGCATCGACGATCTCCCGATACGTCACCCACTCGGGTCCGCCGAGCTTGTACACCGAACCGCCACGGTGCGCATCCGTCAGTGACTTCTCGACTGCGATAGCCAGGTCGTCCACCGACAGCGGCTGGAACCGCGTTCGTCCGTCGCCGGGGATGGCGACGACGCCGGGCGACCACCAGCGCAGGGTCGTCTTGACGAGGTTGAAGAATCCATCGCCGATCCCGAACATGAGCGACGGGCGCAGCACGACCCAGTCGAGGGAGCTGCTGCGGACAGCCTCCTCGCCGCGCCACTTCGAGAACAGGTACCGCAGCTTCGGGTCATCGGCGACCCCCAGCACCGAGAGGTGCACCAGGCGCTTGACGCCGATGCGCTCCGCGGCCGCGATCACGCGTTGCGTGCCGCGCACATTGACCTCGTCGAATCGTCTCCCACGACTCTCCCGCGGGATCGCCGCGAGGTGGACGACTGCATCGGCGCCTGCCAGGGCGGCTTCGGGATCGTGGCCGCTGACATCGGCTGCGCGTGCCTCCACCGCCTCGTTCCAGGCGGGCAAGCGGCGGCCGTCGCGGGAGATGGCGATGACGGTGTGGCCCCGCTCGACGAGGTGCGGGACCACGTGGCTCCCGACGAACCCGGTTGCTCCCACGACGGCGACCTTCATATCTGCATCGTGAGCCGATAACTTGCTACTGTCAAGTCGCACGTTTGCCTCTGCTACCGTGCGGCCGATGGGCGGAATGGTCGTGACTCCCCACCCGCTGGCCACCGAGGCCGGCGTCGAGGCGCTCCGCGCCGGCGGCACCGCGGTTGACGCGGCCGTCGCCGCGAACGCGATGCTCGCGGTCGTGTACTGCAACTCGTGCGGGCTCGGCGGCGACGCCTTCGCGCTCGTCTGGGAGCCATCCGAGGCCCGCCTCCATGGATACAACGGCAGCGGCCGCTCCCCGGCCGCCCTGACGATCGAGGCGATCCGGGCCGCCGGTCACGACACGATGCCGCCGCGCGGTCCCCTCCCGATCACGGTTCCCGGAGGGCTCGACACGTGGGTCGAGCTGCTCGGTCGATTCGGGCGGCGGAGCCTTGCCGAGGCCCTCATGCCCGCGGCGCGGATCGCCGAGGACGGCTACCGGCTGACCGGTATCAACGTCCGCTCGATCGCCGCCGGGCTGCCGACCTTCGATGGCGCAGCGCGCGCCATATTCGGCGCGGCGGGCGACGTTGGCAGCACGTTCCGACAGCCGCTCCTGGCAGCCACTCTACGCACGCTCGCCGATCGCGGCCGTGACGCGTACTACGGCGGGCCGATCGGCGACGAGATCGCGCGAGCGATTGGAGCGGCGGGTGGCGCACTGACCGCCGACGACATCGCCGCCCACCGTGGCGACTGGGTCGACCCGATCTCGACGACGTACCACGGCACCGAGGTCGCCACCATCCCGCCGAACTCGCAGGGCATCACGGCACTGATGGCGCTCAACGTCCTGTCGATCCTCGACTGGCCGCCCGAGCTGCGCATCCACGCGCAGATCGAGGCAGTCAAAGTGGCCTGGAGCGAGCGCGACCGCTGCGTCGCCGATCCCGACCGGGGCCTCGCGGATCCATCGGCGCTGCTCTCGGAAGCGCACGCCCGGTGGCTTGGATCGCGCTTGTCCCCGGATGCGACTCATCGGTTTACCCCGACCAATCCGCCCGGCGGCGGCACGGTCTACCTGTGCGCAGCCGATGCGGACGGCATGATGGTCAGCCTGATCGAGTCCAACTACATGGGTTTCGGCTCGGGAGTCATGGGCGGATCGACGGGGATCATGCTTCAGAACCGTGGGGCCTATTTCTCGCTCGACCCTGCGCACCCGAACGCGCTTCGCCCTCGCTCGCGGACGCTCCACACGCTCATGCCCGGCATGCTGCTGCGCGATGGTCGCGCCGAGGTGGCCCTCGGTGCCATGGGCGGCGACGGGCAGCCGCAGACGATGGTCCAGCTGGTGACCGGGTTCGTGGACGACGGGCTTGCACCGCAGGCGCTCGTCGACCGCCCGCGGTGGGTGGCACACACCGAGGCGCCCGGCGAACCACTGACGCGGGTCTCGCTCGAGGCCGATGGGTGGGACGCCGATGCTGTCGACGCCCTCCGCTCGCTCGGCCACGAAGCCTCACTCGTCGAACGGCGCACGCCGCTCATGGGCTGGGCGCAGGTCATCCGTCGGCTGCCCGACGGGTCCTACGAGGCCGGCGCCGACCCTCGCGCCGACTCGGTCGCAGCCGGACCCTAGCCGACGGCTGGCACGCGGACCCCGGCACGCGCGATCCGCATGGCAGCCACGGTGCCGAGGGATGCGAGGAGTGCGATCAGCGCGCCAACGCCCATCGCCGCGCCGAACCCGAGGCCCGAGGCGATGAATCCGAGCACCAGCGGGCCGCCACCGAAGCCGAGGTCGATGAACATCGAGGCCGTTCCCGATGCCGCGCCGCGCTCCGCCGGTGCGACCCGAGCGAATGTCGCCGCGAACACGGCCGGCGTCATGAAGGCGACCCCGGTCGCCAGGCCGACCGTCCCGACGAGCAGCCCGAGGATGCCTGGTGCGACGGCTGCGATCGCGAGGCCCGCAGCGATGACGGCGAGCGCGCCGGCCGCGAGCCGCATCGGCCTCACCCGGTCCGGGAGCCTCGCGAAGGCGACCCGCAGGCCGACGACCACGGCGCCAAACACGAGGAACGTGAGGCTCCATGCCTCGAGGCCGATGCGCTCGGCGTGCGGGCCGACGAGCAACAGGTAGCCGGCCATGACCGAGACGCCAGCGAAGAGGATGAGCCCCGGCCAGAGCGCCGCCCGATGGAGCAGCGGGGCGTCGGTGGCACTCGGGACCGGAGCCGTCGTCTCTGGCACGCGCATGGCGAGGACGACGGCCACGGCGGCGAGGACGAAGCCTCCGACCCAGGCCGCGGGGAAGCCTCCGGCCTTGAGCAGCTGTTGACCAATGAGGGGCCCGAGGGCCAGTCCGAGGTAGAGCGCCAGCGAGTTGTAGCTCAACGCTTCCCCGGCGCGTCCGCGCGGTGCGAGGTCGGCCACCGCTGCATAGGCGGCCACGAAGAAGAGCGCCTCGGCGACACCGAGCAGCAGCCGCAGGCCGACCAGCGCCGCGAGCCCGAGCGGCAGGAGATGCGCGAGCACGACGGCGGCGCACAGCGCCGAGCCGCTGATCAGCAGCGGGCGTCGGCCGCGGCGATCGGCCAGGCGTCCGGCGAAGGGCCGCAGCAGAAGCGTGGTGGCGCCGAAGGCCGCCGCCGCGAGGCCGATCCCGGCCTCGTCCGAGCCGAGCGGCCCGAGCACGAAAAACGGCGTGACGCCGATGATCAGCCCAGCGACGGTGAAGTAGGCCAGCTCGGATGCGGTGAGCGCGATGAAGGCCGGCGTGAACAACCGGTCGTCGGTCGATCCCATCCCGAGACACTGCACCGGCCGCACGCGTGCCGCATCGGTAGTTCTGCCCAATTCTCCCGACCGATCAGAGCAGATCGTGCTCCATGGCGAAGAGTGCCGCGGCGGCGCGACTAGAGACCCCGAGCTTCGTGTAGATGTGCTGGACGTGGTGCTCCGCCGTGCGCGGCGAAAGCGTCAGCTCGTGGGCGATCTGACGGTTCGTCAGGCCACGGGCCACCAGGCGGAGAACCTCGACCTCACGGTCGCTGAGACCGCCCGGCACGAAGCTGCGACCAGGCCGCTTCGCCGCCACCCCGGCCGCATCAAGGACGGAGCCGACGGCGGATGCATCGAGGCGGCCGCCTCGCCCCTCCTGGAGGAGCTTTCCGGCGGCGGCTTCGGGATCCAGCGCCGGGCGGTGCGGGCGGGGCTCGGTCATGGCCTGAAAGGCATCCGCGGCGGCGAGGATGCGCGCCTCCAACGAGATCTCGCGGCCGCGCGAACCACGGTGATAGCCGCTGCCATCGAGACGCTCGTGATGCATGCCCGCGATGGCCGCCATCGGTTGCAGCGCCTCGGAGCGGGCCAGGATCCGCTCGGAGTGGTACGGGTGGAGGCGCACCTGCTCCCACTCGGCGACGCTCAGCGGACCGGGACGCTCCCAGATCGAGGCCGAGGTGCCAACTCGGCCCAGGTCGTGGAGCAGCGCCGCGACCTGGAGTCGAGCGCGCGCCGGCTGGTCGAGGTTCATGCCGGCGGCCGCGTCCGCGGCGAGCCCGGCGACCCCGCTCGAATGGCCGACCGTGAAGACCGACTTGAGGTCGGCGACATCGCCGATCGCTGCGGCAACACCGGCCAGCTGCCGTCCCGCCACCGACCGGACCGGCGTCGGCTCCACGGCCAGCAGGATGTCGCGCGGATCGCCATCGTGCGACTCCGCGAGGATCTCGGACCCGTGTTCGACCACGGTGGCGACGATTGTCGGGTCGAGCTCACCTCCGGCCCTGCGCCCAACTGCCGCGACAGCCACCGAAGCCCCGCCGATGCTGACGAAGCGCGATGCGGTCGCCGCGGCCGTCGCGATCCGCGCCACGATCGAGATGTCGTCGCCACGCAGGCCGAGCGCCCCCGACCCGCCGTTCCACGACTCCGCGACCTCGTGCAGGCCGCGCTGGACGCCGCTCGACAGGCCCAGGCGCCGCGCTGTGGCCCGTCCCACCTCACAGCGGGCTGCCGCGAACTGCCTGCCGAACGAGTCACCCCGAATGAACGTGTAGAGCGCGACGCGGGCGAAGTCGAAGGGGCCGCGACCCTTCGTCGCGGCGCGCAGGTACGTGTCGACCAGGTCGCCGAGGTCGTTCGAATCCGTCCGGGCCGCAGCCGCATTGATGACCATCTCGTCACCGAACTTCCCGGCGGTCTCGTGCGCGAAGCCAGTGCAGCCGACGTGCTGGAGCAGGCAGGTGTAGAAGACGTCGGAAACGACGTCCTCCGCGAGGTGCAATCGTCGCGCGAGCGCGGTCCCGATGATCGTCGTTCGCATCGACTCCTCGGCGGGCAGGGCAAAGCCGAGGTCGCTCAGCAACGAGACGCTGGCGAGCAGGTCCGCGAGCCGCATGAGCGCTGCCACGACCACCTCCGGTCAGGCCATTGTCAGCGCCGTGACAAATGGCGCGGGCATTGACGGCTTCACGATGCCCGCGGTATCATGCGTCGCATGGTATCCAGCGAGACACGGAACCCCCTCACCGAGCTGCGTCGGGGCGTGCTGGCGTTCTGCGTGCTCTCCGTGCTTCGGAGCGAGGAGTCGTACGCCTTCGACATCGTCCGCACCATGTCAGGTACCGGACTGCTGACCAGCGAGGGCACGATCTATCCGCTGCTCGCGCGGATGCGGCAGCAGGAGTGGGTGAGCACGGATTGGCGTGAGTCGGCGGCGGGTCCGCCGCGCCGCTACTACGCGGTGACCGCCCGCGGCCTGCGCGCTCTGGACGAGTTCAGCAGGGACTGGAGCCGGTTCCGCGACGCCGTCGATGCGCTGCTCGCGCCGTCGGCCGCTCGCGCAACCGCGCAAGGAGGGACGAGGAATGACGCCTGACCCGCTGGTTGATGACTACCTCGGGCGGCTCGAGGCGGCCGCCCAGGCGCTCTCCAGTGACCGGCGCCGTGAGCTGGCCGGCGACGTCCGAGAGCACATCGACGCGGCGCTTGCCGAAGAGGGCAGTCGGGATGCGGTGAGCGTCCGCAACGTCCTCGAGCGCCTCGGCCCGCCGGAGGAGATCGTGGCGGCGGAGGTCGGTCCGGGACCGGCGGCTCGGGATGTCGCAGCCGCTACGGTTCCCTCCGGTCAGCGTGCCTGGGGCGCCCTCGAGGTTGCCGCGATCCTGCTCATGGTGCCCGGGGTGATCGTGCTGCCCGTGATCGGCCCGTTGCTCAGCATCGGCCTGGTGTGGCTCTCGAGGGCGTGGTCGACCCGGGTGAAGGTGGTTACCACCGCCATCGCCGGGTTCCTGGTGCTCCTGCCCATCTCGCTCGTGCTGGGCACGGGCACCCTGTGAACACGAGGCCATCGTGAGCATCGATCTGATCGGCTTGATCGTGCCGCTGGGAGCGATCCTTGCCGCGGCAATCCTGGTCGTTGCCCTGCTCCGGCGCCGCCGCTAGCCGGGAGGAACAGCGAGTCAGCCCTCGCGGAGGTCGGGATGCGAGAGGTCCTTGTCCTCCATTTCCCACGCGTGGTCGAGCACATGGAAGGCCGTGTGCCGCAGCAACAGCGCGATCGTCCAGTTGCGACCACCCGCCATCCGTCCTTCGGCGTTGTAGGTTCGGAGCGCGGCGACGTACTCGTCGTGGTGGGACCGGAGCCCCTCCGGCGTCGGCGGAACGACGGGATCCACGATAACGCCGACCCTTCTCACCAGGTCGGCCCGTTCCCAGCCGAGGGCGTGGCGGATGATCTCGTCGCGATTGCGACCGCCGCCGCGCGGTCCCTTGCGCATCTCGGGCGAGACGCGGGCGGCGACGTCGTCGAAGTAGCTCCACGCCGACTCGAGCAGCCCGAGCTTCCGCTCGAGCTCG
>DATBRU010000117.1:0-7243 GCA_036560105.1 Candidatus Limnocylindria bacterium
CGCCGG
This sequence comes from Candidatus Limnocylindria bacterium, assembly GCA_036560105.1. GTDB lineage: Bacteria > Chloroflexota > Limnocylindria > QHBO01 > QHBO01 > JACDBZ01. The sequence goes on from DATBRU010000117.1 coordinate 7, forward strand.
CCCCGTCGCTGAAGCTGGTGACGGACACGGTCGAGTGGGGCACCGCCGAGCTACCGCGCTGGAACACGATCTCCATCAGCGGCTACCACATCCGCGAGGCGGGCTCGACCGCCGTCCAGGAGCTGGCCTTCACCATCGCCGATGGGATCGCGTACGTCGAGGACGCACTAGCGCGCGGCCTGCGCTTCGACGACTTCGCGCCGCGTCTGTCGTTCTTCTTCAACAGCCACAACGACTTCTTCGAGGAGATCGCCAAGTTCCGCGCGGCGCGCCGCATCTGGTACAAGCTGTGCCGCGAGCGCTTCGGCGCCGAGAACGAGCGCTCGACCTGGATGCGCTTCCATACCCAGACCGCCGGGGTCTCCCTGACCGCGCAGCAGCCGCTCAACAACCTGACGCGCGTGGCAATCCAGGCGCTGGCCGGCGTCCTCGGGGGCACCCAGTCGCTCCATACCGACGCGTACGACGAGGCCTGGGCCGTCCCGTCCGAGGATGCCGCGATGCTGGCGCTGCGGCAGCAGCAGATCATCGCGGAGGAGTCCGGCGCGGCGAACACCGTGGATCCCCTCGGCGGGAGCTACTTCGTCGAGACGCTGACGAACCGGACCGAGCAGGCCGCCTGGCGCTACATCGCACGCATCGACGAGATGGGCGGGATGGTTCGCGCCCTCGAGGCCGGCTATCCGCAGGCCGAGATCGCCGATGCCGCCTACGAGCAGCAGCGCGAGGTGGAGGCCAACGAACGCGAGATCGTCGGTGTCACCCGCTACGCCGACCCGGACGAGGAGCTGCGCATCCCGCTGCTCGAGATCAGCCCCGAGCAGGAGCGCCGCCACCTGGATCGGCTCGCCCGCGTCCGCGCGGAGCGTGACGCCGACACGCACGGGGCAGCCGTGCGCCGTCTCGAGGACGAGGCCCGCCAGGGTGACGTCAATCTGATGCCGGCAATCGTCGAGGCGGTCTCGGCCTACGCGACGGTCGGCGAGCTGTGCGGAGCGCTCCGTCGCGTCTACGGCGAGTACCGAGAGCCGCTCGCGGTCTGAGCGACCGATGCGCGGCGTGGGCCGCCGACCCCGGCCGGGAACCACGGGCCGACGGCGCAGGGCACGCTTCTCCCACACCGCGGCCGTCATCTTCCACGTTGCCGATTACCAGCGGCTTACTGGTCGCTTACGGTCCGGCCCTGGCACGGGTTGACAGCATTACAACCGTTGGAGACACTGTCACCCATGCGAGACCTGCTCACGATCGAGGATCCGGCAGCCATCCCGGTTCTCTACGATCCCCTTCGGAATCGGATCTTTCGGCTGCTTCGGCGCCCTCGCTCGATTCCGGAGCTCGCCGCCGAGCTCGACCTACCCGCGGATCGGCTGTACTACCACGTCAATCGGCTGGTCGAGTACGGGCTCGTGCGCCAGGCAGGCACGCGTTCACGAGGACGGCATGTGGAGCGGGTCTTCGAGCGGACGTCGGCGCGGATCAAGTTCGAGGGCGATGTCGAGCTCGGCGGAGTGAACCCGCTGACCGCCATCGCCGAGGAGCTTGGTGCCGGCCTGGTGGCCGCAATGCCGGACGACGTGGCATCGGTCTCGTACCACCTCGTGACGATCACCCCCGAGCGCGCCGCCACCCTTGCCGATCGGTTGCGGACGCTCATCGAGGAGTACGACGATCCGACTCCCGAGGCGGCGTCGAGCCGCTACGCAGTGCTGGGGGCCATCGCGCCGATGCGGCAGCCGGACGACGAACGGTTGACGATCCGCGAGCTCCGGAGCGACGAGCTCGGCTTCCTGAAGGAGATGCTGTACGCCGCACTTGCGTGGCGACCCGGCGTGGCGCTGCCCCCGATCGAGTGGGTCCTCGCCCACCCGCAGGTGTCCGTCTTCCACGCCGATTGGGGTCGGCCAGGCGATGTGGCGCTCGTGGCCGAGGAGGGCGGCCACCTCGTCGGCCTCGTCTGGTATCGGCTCTTCTCCGAAGACTCGCACGGGGAGGGCTTCATCGATGCGGAGACGCCCGAGCTCGCCATTGCCGTGGCCGATGGCCACCGTGGCCGCGGCATCGGGCGGCGCCTCATGGAGGCGGCCGGCGAGCGAGCCCGGGCCGATCGGATCGCGCGACTTTCGCTGAGCGTCGACGAGGGCAACCCGGCAAGGCACCTGTACACCGCCCTGGGGTATGTCGAGTTCGTGGCTGACGACGGGCTCGGACGCATGGTGCTCGACCTGGAGCCGCAAGCCGGCTGACCGGGTCGCACGGCACCACGTGCCGGGGCGGGTATGCTCGCGGCACCAGATGAAGCTCCACCTCGTCGACGCTACCTTCGAGCTATTCCGCGCCTACTACTCGCGCCCCCCTCGTCGAGCCCCCGACGGGCGCCCGGTCAACGCGGTCCAGGGGCTGATCGACTCGATGCTGTCGCTCCTGCGCGAACCCGACGTGACCCACATCGGGGCTGCCACCGACTACGTCATCGAATCCTGGCGCAACGACCTGTTCCCCGGATACAAGTCGAGCGCCGGCATCGATCCGGACCTGCTCGTCCAGTTTCGGGACGCCGAGCGAGCGCTCGTCGCGCTCGGGATGAAGGTGTGGCCGATGGTCCCCGACGAAGCCGACGACGCGATCGCCACCGCGGTCGCGCGCTTCGCCGCCGACCCGCGGCTCGAGCAGGTCGTCATCTGCTCCGTCGACAAGGATCTTGCCCAGCTGGTCGAAGGCGAGCGCATCGTGCTACGCGATCGGATGCGCACCATCACCTATGACGAGCGCGGCGTCATCGGCAAGTTCGGGGTCGCCCCGGCCTCGATCCCCGACTACCTCGCCCTCGTCGGCGACTCGAGCGACGGATTCCCCGGCCTTCCCGGATGGGGCGCCAAGAGCGCGGCCGTCGTCCTCGCCAAGTTTCGGCACATCGACGACATCCCGCCATCGGTGCTCGACTGGGAGCTCGACCTCCGCAACGCCTCCCGCCTCGCGGCGACGCTGGTGGAACGGCGTGACGAGGCGGTCCTGTACCGGACCCTGGCGACGCTCAACCGGGATTCGGACCTCGGAGCGACCACCCGCGCGCTCGACGACCTCGAGTGGCATGGCGTGCCGCGGGAGCCGTTCATCCGCCTGTGCGATGAGCTGGGCCTCGACACCGTGCGCGAGCGCATCCACCGCTGGGCCAGCTGACGCCCTCGCGGTACTTTCGGTGGGGTGTGGTGCGGTGCGGTCGCCGATAGGGTGCTGGCTCCATGCACCGATCTCGCTGCGTGGCGACCGCGCTCGCCACGATCATCCTGGCTGCCGGGCTGGCGCCCTTCGTCACCCGTCCGGCGATCGCCGCCGCGGAGTGCGGCACCTACCGGTCTGAGACCGCGCCGCCGCCGACCATCCGCGTCTTCCGCACAGCCACCGGGGCCGTCGACGTCGTGGACTTCCGGACCTACGTGAAGAACGTCCTGTCACGCGAGTGGATCAGCTCGTGGACGACCGAGTCGCTCCGATCCGGAGCGATGGCCGTCAAGAACTACGCGTGGTACCAGGTGCTCCATTGGCGCGGCTACGTCAACCAGGCAGGGATCTGCTTCGACATCTTCGACTCCACCCGCGACCAGCACTACGATCCGACGAGGCCAACGTACGCCCCGATGGCGGCAGCGGTGGATGCCACGTGGTCCACGCTCGCGCTCAAGGGCGGCAAGGTCTTCCCGACCTACTACAACGCCGGCGCCGCCGGCGAGCCGTGCGGAGCCAACGCGAATGGCTGGCAGCTGTTCCAGTGGGGCACGCAGACCTGCGGCCTGGCCGGGATGAGCGCCGCCGCGATCCTGTCCACGTACTACACCGGAGTGACCGTGGTCGCGGCGCCTCCGCCGTCGTTGCCTTCGCCGACGCCGGTGCCCCAGCCGACGCCGGTGCCGACCCCGGCTCCGACCCCGGCTCCCGGGACGCCGGCACCGAGCGTCACGCCTTCCGTGGCACCACCGACACCGACCCCTTCGCCGCCACCTCCCGCCGTTCCCGAGTCACCGGGCGGGGGCCAGGGCCTCGTCGCCCCGCCTCCCCCACCTCCGCCCGACCCGGCGCCCATCGTGGTGACCGTCGCCGGCGCGGCTCCCTCGCCGGAGCTACCGGTCGTGGCATCGCCGCAGCAAGCCATCAGTCCCTCAGCGTGGCCACCGGCGATCGCCTTCGAGCGACTCGCCATGGCGGCCCCCGCGACCCTGATCGAGCCGCGCGACCAGACGCCGGCGCGCTGGTTCAGCCTCCGCGTCATCGTCGAGCGCTGGCTGGCTCAGCTGGCCGAACGGTGGTCAGGCTTCGCCGAGCTCTTCGCGGAGCAGCCGAGCGGAGATCAGCTCGGCGGCGGCGACGTCCTGGATGGCCAGCCCGACGGACTTGAACACGGTGATCGCTTCGGTGGGCCGCGTGTCGACCCATCCCGGCTCCACGCTCCCGATCTCGACCAGGTCGGCCTCCGAGACTGACCCGGCATCGATCGCGGCGACCACGTCGCCGGCCTCCGCCAGCGCCGCACCACGTGCATCGACCGCCACCAGCGCCGCGCGCGCGAAGAGCTCCGGCGGCATCTCGACCATGCCCAAACGGAATGCACCCACGCCGTTGATGTGCGTTCCGGGGCGGACCCAGGTCGCGTCAAACACCGGATCGGACGAGGTCGTGGCACAGCAGATCACATCCGCCTCGCGGACCGCGGACTCGGCGTCGGCTGCCGCGATCACCTCGATCCCGGTCTCATCGGCCATCCGCGCCGCGAATGCTTCGCGCGCCGAGGCCGACCGGGCGAAGACGACCGCCCGTTTGATCGGCCGCGCGGCGAGCACGGCCCGGAGCTGCCACGCGGCCTGGCCGCCGACGCCCAACAGGCAGAGTGATGCCGCATCGGGCCGAGCCAGGAGCCGCGAGGCCACCCCGGATGCGGCCCCGGTCCGCATCGCGGTCACGGTCTCCCCGTCGAGGAGAGCCAGTGGCTGCCCGGTGACCGCGTCGAGCCACACGACCAGGGCCTGGACGGTCGGAAGGCCGCGCCCCGGATTGTCCGGGATGACCGTGACGAGCTTGACACTGGCACCTCGCCCACCGGATCTGACCCCGGGCATGAGCAGCAGGTCGCCACCGTCGAGCGCCACGCGGGTCCGGAGCGGCGAGCGATCGCGACCGGCGGCCACGTCGCGGTACGCTCCCTCGACCGCGTCGAGCATGTCGCCGATCGGCACGGCAGCGCGAATCGCGGCCGCGTCGAAAAATGGCAGAGCGTCGGCCGTCATCGGTCCTCCTGCATGGGATCCGGTTTCTGACGAAGCAGGGTAAGGTAGAGCGCGAGACGCATCGGCCTGGGCATGATGCCATGCGGCATGTCGCTGGCGATCAGGGCGACGAGGAGGACCCATGAAGATCGACTCGGTTCGTCAGGACCTCTCGAAGAAGGCCGACACGGCCCGCAGCGAGGTCGACGCGCTGTTCTGGCTCATTCGTACGGCGATCATCGGCCTGGTGGTCGGCGCCGTTTACGTGGAGCTTCGCAAGGCCCCCGAGGAGCGCACCTGGAACGGGAAGCTGCTGGGCGTGGTGCCGTACGACTTCCGGATCCCATCGTTGGATCGGGTCCGCCAGGCGTACTGGAACCCGCGGTCGCCCAAGGTCTTCACCGATCGTCCGCTCGGGGTGGGCTGGGCGGTGAACATCCCGACCGCGCTGCGTCGGCTCGGCCTGCACGCCGGGTTCACCAAGGGTCGCTGACGAACGCTCGGCCAGGATCGCGACGCACATGAACTGGTTCCCGATTCTCCTCGTCACCCACATCGTGCTGGCCGTCTCGCTGCTCCTGCCCAGCGTGCTCCTGCCGTTCGTCCTGCGCCGCAGCACCGGCGAGCCCGGACGGCTCACGCGATTGCTGATGGCGATGCAGGGCACCGGCACGCTGGTCATCGGCGCTGGCCTGGCGATCACGGGTGCGGCCATGCTGTGGATCCTCGGCCCGGAGCTGCTCACCCAGCCGTGGCTGCTGCTCGCGCTCACCCTCTACGTGATCAACCTCGTCGTGGCCGCGGTCGTGGCTCGGCCGAACCTGCGGGCGCTCGTTGGCCTCAGCCGCACCGGCACCGACGACGAGACCTGGCGGATGCGGGCGCGGCAGCAGCGCCTCGTGGCCTACGGGATGGCGGGCGTCATCGGCGTCATCGGCTTTCTGATGAGCACGAAGCCCGAGCTGTGGTGAGCTAGAAGGTCGGAAGCGGCAGGTCGCGGCCCATGAGGAAGAACAGCCCGGCGACGATCACGAAGATCGCGACCACGAAGAACAACAGCCAGCGCAGGACTTCCATGGTTTTCTCCGAGCGATTCTATCGTGGCGACCGATTCTATCGGCCCCGTCCAGCCCTCCACACGATCGGCGAGACCGCTTTAGAATCCGCAGCGTGACCCTGCGCCTGCACGACGCCCGCCGCGGCGGACTCCATCCCTTCGAGCCGATCGCCGGCCGCGACCGCGTTGGCCTCTATGTCTGTGGGGTCACGCCCTACGATACCGGTCACCTCGGACACGCCTTCACGTACGTGAGCTTCGATGTGCTCCACCGGTACCTCGAGTACCTGGGCCACGACGTGCGGTACGTCCAGAACCTGACCGACGTCGACGACGACATGCTCCGTAAGGCCCGAGAGACCGGCGAGGACTATCTGGCCCTCGGCGACCGGCACGTGACGACGTTCCTCGCCGAGATGGCCGCGCTGAACTGGCTGCCGCCCGACGAGTACCCACGCGCCACCCGGCACATCCCGCAGATGGTGGCGCTCATCGAGCAGCTGCTCGCCAACGGCCTCGCATACGCCGCCGAGGGCAACGTCTACTTCAGCGTCGACGCGGACCTGTCGTACGGCGAGCTCTCGCGTCTGACCCGCGACGAGATGCTGCCGCTGGCCAACGAGCGTGGCAACGTGCCCGACATGCCGGGCAAGCGCAATCCGCTCGACTTCGTGCTCTGGCAGCGCTCGCTGCCCGACGAGCCATCGTGGCCGGCGCCATGGGGCGCGGGCCGACCCGGCTGGCATATCGAGTGCTCAGCGATGTCGATGGCCTACCTCGGCACCCAGTTCGAGATCCACGGCGGTGGCGGCGACCTCCTGTTCCCGCACCATGAATCGGAGCGGGCGCAGTCGGAGGGCGCCACCGGCGACCGTCCGTTCGTGGCGTTCTGGACGCATGCGGGGATGCTCCATTACGACGG
>DATBRU010000118.1:0-1593 GCA_036560105.1 Candidatus Limnocylindria bacterium
CTGGTCCTCCCACTGGTTGACGTCGTACATGTAGACGACGTAGACCGCAGGCACCACCAGGGCCGCCGCGACGAACGCGAAGGCCAGGAAGCCGAGCGCGCCGGCCACCACCGGGATGAGGATCCCGAGGCCGAGCGCCCAGCGGTAGGTCTGCGGTGCCGACCCGGACGCCAGCGGCATCAGCGCGCTGACGACGTTGAACGACGCCACGGGCTCGCCGGGCTGTAGCGCGAAGCTCTGCTTGCGCTCGCCACCGCCGCCGGCGTCGGCGCCGAGCAAAGCCCCGCTCACCGGGTCGAAGCGAGCGCCCGCGGGCAGCTCGGGGGTCGGGACATCGGACATGTCGGTCATCGCACCTGTTCCTGATTTCGGCGGGCCGAGATCCCCGTGTGTCAGATGGTCAGCAATAGCGCCGTCGTGGCGGGCTGCCTGAGTGTGCCCGCGTTGTCGGGCCACCGTAAAGAACCGTCGGCGAGTTCTCGGACGACACGCGAGAAACTCCGGTTCCGTGCCGACCCCCGGAGCAACCGAAGTTACTGAAAAGTAGGATTCGTCTCAGTCGGGGCTCGGCCCGGCGCGCTGCCCGTAGGCTGCCGCACGGTCGAGGAAGTCGGTCGAGAAGGGGCTGAAGCTGTGGATCTGTGGGTGCTGGTCGTCGGGCTGGTCATGCTGGCCGTCGCGCTCCCCGTAGCCGGTCGACGGGTGTTCTTCCTGTTCCGGCTCATCACCAGCGGCCAGCCGGCACCGGACCGGGTCGAGAACGTCACCCATCGGCTCGGTGAGGCGGTCAAGAGCCAGGTCGTCGAGGTCTTCGCCCAGCGCAAGCTGCTCAAGTGGTCGGTGCCGGGCGCGGCGCACTTCTTCGTCTTCTGGGCCTTCGTGATCCTCGGCACGGTCTACCTGGAGGCGTTCGGGATCCTCTTCTCCCGCAACCCGGAGTGGGCGATCCCCGTCGTCGGGCACTGGGCCGTGCTCGGCTTCGCGCAGGACTTCATCGCGGTGATGGCACTGGTCGGCATCGTCACCTTCGCCGCGATCCGGCTCCAGAACGCGCCGGACAAGCTCGGCCGCAAGTCCCGGTTCAGCGGCTCCCACCTCGGTGGCGCCTGGCTGATCCTGTTCATGATCTTCAACGTCATCTGGACGATGTTCCTGTTCCGGGGCGCGTCGGTCGCGGGCGACAACTTCCCCTACGGCAACGCCGCGTTCGCCTCGCACGCGGTCGGGTCGGCGCTCGACGGGCTCTCCGAGAGCGCGACCGAGACGCTCGAGGGCATCGGCCTGCTGCTGCACATCGGCGTGATGCTGGCGTTCCTCGTGATCGTGCTGAACTCCAAGCACCTGCACATCTTCGTCGCGCCGCTGAACGTGCTCTTCGGCCGGCGTCCGGTCGCACTGGGAGCGGTCAAGCCGCTCACCTCACAGGGCCAGCCGGTAACCCTCGACGACATCGACGACTTGGACGAGAACACCACGCTCGGCATCGGCTCGATCGAGGACTTCTCCTGGAAGGGCATGCTCGACTTCGCGACCTGCACCGAGTGCGGCCGCTGCCAGTCGCAGTGCCCCGCGTGGAACACCGAGAAGCCGCTC
>DATBRU010000119.1:0-19713 GCA_036560105.1 Candidatus Limnocylindria bacterium
TCGAGCGAGCGTGCGTAGGGGGACGAGTACACCGCCGTCAGCTCATAGCCGTCCAGCTCGTACGCGAGCTCAGCCGCCGCCTCGCGGCCGGCATCGGTCAGGGGACGGTCGTCGTCGGCGATCCCGGGAGTGCCGATGGGGATCGCCTCGGCGTGCCGTACCAGGAGGACATCGAGCGGGGCGAGTGTCGTGCTGGCCATCGGCTGCGAGTCTAGTGGGAGGATCAGTCCTCCAGCGCGCGATGCAGGAAGGCCGCCATCTGCCCACGGGTGACCGAGCCGTCGGGGCAGTACGTCGATGGCCCGCAGCCGAACGTGATCGCCGCCGCTCGCAGGCGGTTGATGTTCGGCTCGTGCCGGTTGGCCTCGTCGTCGGTGAAGTAGTCGGTCGATGTCGTCGGAAGGCCGAGCCCACGCGTCAGGAAGGTTGCCATCTGCCCCCGGGTCACGATCCCGCTCGGGCAGAACGCGGTGGCCGTGCAGCCGACCGTGATGCCGGCGGCCCGCAGCCGGTTGATGCTCGACTCGTGAATGCTGGTCTCGTCGTCGGTGAAGTAGTCGGTCGACGTCGCCGGAAGGTGCAGCGCACGGGTCAGGAAGGTCGCCATCTGCCCGCGCGTGACGAGCCCGTTGGGGCAGTAGAGGGGCGGAGCATCCGAGCATCCCGACGTGATGCCCTCGCGCGTCATCCAGGCGATGTCGGCTCGGAACTTCGCCCCGGGTGGGACGTCGTCATACCCCGCGTCGAACGTTGCGGTGTAGGTCGCGGACGTCGACGCCGTCACGGAATGGATGCGCGGCTTTCCATCGGACCACGAGGTCCAGGTCGACGGGAAGCCGTCGATCGGCTGTCCTCCGGTCGCGCTCAGGAGGATGGCCGAGCCCTTGATGACGGTCATGTCGAACGGCGTCACGTCGGTCACCCATCCGGCGCTGACGGTCATGCCGGTTGGCGCGGAGCGGATGCGCAGCGTGACCGTCGCGGGATCGAGATCGATCTCGGTCGAGCCGCTCGCACCCTGCGGGTCGGTCACGGTCAGGCGCAGGCTCAGATGGGATGGGTACTCGTGATCCGGTGCGGCGAAGGTTCCCGATGCCTGGCCGGAGAACGTCTTGATCGGATGCTCGTGGCAGTCCGATGCCGAGCAGTGATGCATGATCAGCTGCCACGTCATGTTCCCCGTCGGCACCGCTCCGTCCGGGTCGGTTGCGTGACCGCTGAACGAGATCTGCTGACCGACGGACCATCGCAGGCTCTCCGACGGGGTGTCGATGAACGCGGTCGGCGCGGTGTTGTCGACGTCGATGTCGACCGTGGCAACGTCGCTCCCGCCTTGCCCGTCCGTGACGCGGACCCGGGCCGTGAAGGTGCCGCCCGTGGTGTACGTGTGGCTGGGCGAGACCACGAACGCGTCGTCGTACAGCCCGTCGTCGTCGCCGAAGTCCCACGCGTACTGCAGTGCGTCGCCGTCCGGATCGCTCGAGCCCGACGCGTCGAACTCGACGGCCAGGGGTCGTTCACCGCTCGTCTGGTCGGCATCGATCACCGCCGTCGGCGCGTCGTTGTTCGCTCCCAGGTAGATGATGCGACGGATGGTGCCGCCAATGTCGACGTAGTAGAGGTTGCCGCCCGGACCGACGGTGAGGTGCACCGGATTCGCGAGCTCGGCGAAGTGGGCGCGCTGGGCGGTATTGACGCCCCCGGAGCCATTCGAGGGGAGGACCCACAGGCAGCTGCGCGAGTAGTCGGTGAAGAACAGCGCGTTGTCGTAGGCGGCGGGGTACGGGCCGCCGGGGTAGAAGGCGAGCCCCGAGATCGAGCCACCGCCCCCGCAGCCGTCGCCGCTGACGACCTCGGAGGAGTGGCTGTACGTGAAGTCGGGTCCCGTCCAGCCGCTCACCAGGTTCTGGCATAGGCTGAGCGTGTTATAGGCGCCGTTCGGTGTGGTGCCGTTGCCTTCGCGGCACGGCCACCCGAAGTTCGGCACGGTCGTGCCGTCCGGATCGAGGTGGTTGATCTCCTCCCATGTGCCCCAGCCCACGTCACCGATCCAGACGTCCCCGGTCACCGGGTGGACCGCCATTCGGAACGGGTTGCGAAGGCCGTAGCCGACCATGCGCCGATTGTTGAGGCTGCCGGTCGTGGACGGGTTGTCGGACATCGGGCTGCCGTTGGCGGGGTTGACGCGGATGACCGATCCGTTCAGCCCGAGCGGGTCGGCTGACGTGCGCCGGTCCTGGCTGCGCAGGGCTCCACCCTCGGCCGATGGAGCCGACATGGCGCCACCCACCCCGCCGGGCGGATCGCCGCACGGGTTGCGCTGGATCGGGCTGCCAGCGGACCCGCCGAACTGCCCATAGTCGGTCACGTTGAAGTTCGCGCCGTCGCCGCCGTTCACGATGAGGGCGCCCTCGGCGTCGAACACGATGTCGCTCATCGAGTGGCTCGGGAACTGCTGGCACCAGTCCTCGATCAGGACCGTCTCGGCACCTCCCGGCGCGATGACCGACAGGTGGCCGGCGACGACGCAGCCGTCGGTATTGTCACCCGGTGGGTTCGGGCAGCCGTTGCCCCAGTCCGGCAGCCCACCGCCGATGGCCCGATCGTAGGTGTAGGCCACGTAGAGGCGGCCGTTCGAGGCGAAGTTCGGATCGAGCGCCATTCCGAGCAGCCCTCGATCCCAGTAGTCGTGGACGCTGGTGCTGATGTTCGCGTAGACCGACGGGGTGTGGTCGTTCAGGCTGTCGAAGACCTTGATCACGCCGCTCTTCTCACCGACGAAGACGCGCCCGTCGGGGGCGAACTCGACCACGATCGGCAGGTTGAGGCCTTCGAACACGACCTCCTCCTGGAAGTGGGGCACGGCGAAGTCGCCCGGGTCGGCGACCGTGGGCTGGGAGAGCGTGAGACCGTCCGTCGGACGCCGCGGGACGATCGGGGTCGGCGCGTCCGACGGCGCCGGGACCGGATCGACAGCGGCGATGGGAGAGGGAATGGATCCGAGGATGAGTGCAGCTGCCACCACGACGAGGGCAGGGAGGCGACGAGACGGGCCAGGGCGATGAGACAGGGCGCGGTCCTCGAGCATCGACGGCTCGGTCTCGCCACTGGCTCGGTGCGGCCCAGGCAACCGGGATTCGGGCCGCGCTTCATCGCCTCCGTCTGGCCGCGATGCTCGCGTATCGACATTGGCGCGTCAAACACGTCGGGCCGCCCTCGGCCCGATCCAACCGCACCCGACCCCACCCGAATCGCCATGCGCATGGCGACTGGGTGGTGCGCGTGAGCCACATCGCGGCGGGCGTGCTACGGTCGCCGAATGGTCCCGCGCTCCGGCATCGCCCGCACCGCCGCCACAGCCGCCATCGGTGCCCTGCTGGTCGGTTGCCAGCTGGGACCACGCGCTGACGGGTCGGCCAGGACCACGCCATCGCCGTCCGCGCCGCCGGAATCGGCGAGCTCAACGGTCGGCGAATCCCCGTCCGATTCGGCGAGCCCTGAGGCGAGCCAGGGCGGCACGCCGGCGGCGGATCCGGCCGTCATCGGCCTCACCGCGACCGGATGCCCCGGCGGCGTCGTGCTGGAGTGGACGCCGAGCACCCATCACAACTTCCATCACTACACGGCATTGCGCAGCCCGGAGAACGAGATCGCGACGGACTACCCGCCGATCGCGCCGGCCGTCGACTGGGGCGAGACGTACGCCACCGACCCGTTCGTCACCTCGGCGGTGGACGCCAGCATCCTCCCGTCGAGCCGCGAGTGGAGCTACCGCGTCGTCGCGTACGACATCCTGGGGGACGTGGTCAGTGCGTCCCCGGTGCGGATGGCCACGATCGGCGAGCGGCTCGACCTCGGCGAGCCCGTCGTCGAGGCTTCGGGGGAGGGCGCGACCCGCATCGCGTGGTCCTCGTTCTCCGGCGATCCGACGTGCTTCAGCGCCTACCGCGTCCTGTTCGGCGTCGGCCGGCCGCCCGGAACGGTCCTGACCGAGGTGTCCAGCCCGACGGTCACGTCGATCGAGACCGTTGCGCTCCACCCGGGCACGACGTATCAGCTCCGGATCGACGCCGTGCGGGTCACGACGCTCGGCAGCATCGTCGCCGCGCGCAGCGAGACCGTCTTCTACACCGTTCCGTGACACGCGGCATGGCCGGATCACGTACGCTGCGCGCCACGCTTTTCGGAGTCCCGAGCCCGTGGCGACGATCGTTTCGGTCCATTCGTTCCGTGGCGGAACCGGCAAGTCCAACACCACCGCGAACCTGGCGGCCCTGGTCGCCGGGGCGGGGTATCGCGTCGGTGTGATCGACGGCGACATCCAGTCGCCGGGCATCCACGTCATCTTCGGCCTCAACGGTGCCGATGTGACCGCCTCGCTCAACGACTTCCTGTGGCATGGGCGCACGATCGAGCAGGTCGCCCATGACATCACCGATCGCCTCGGCACCGACATCGGCGGCCGGCTGTTCCTCATTCCGTCGAGCATGCAGCCCGGCGAGATCACCAGGGTGCTCCGCGAGGGCTACGACGCCCAGCGCCTGACCAACGGCGTCCGCGAGCTGGTCGATGCGCTCAAGCTCGACGTGCTGTTCATCGACACGCACCCCGGGCTGAACGAGGAGACGCTGCTCTCGCTCGTCATTTCGCACGTCCTCCTCATCGTCATGCGTCCCGATCGACAGGACTACGAAGGCACCGGCATCACGGCGCGCGTGGCGCGCGAGCTCGAGGTGCCCGGGATCCACATCGTGGTCAACAAGTCGCCGCCCCAGCTCGATCCCGCCGCCGTCGCGGCCCGCGTGACCGAGGCATATGGGTGTGACGTTGCTGCCGTGCTGCCGCACTCCGACGCCCTCATGCAGCTCGCAAGCGAGGGCGTCTTCGTGCTCCGCCACCCTGACGATCCGCTGGCGGGCCTCTACCGCAGCCTGGCCGCACGGGTGATGCCCCACCTCTCGCTCGCGGGCTGAGCGAGGGCATGGCGACCGGCGGTGGCTCCGATCGCGCCCCGATGTTCTCGCGCGACGAGCTGCTGGCCGGGCTTCCGGCCCGACGGGCAAGCGCCATCCTGTTCGCGATCGAGGCGCATACGGCGCGGCTCATGGCCGGCACCCGTGTCTCGCGCACGACCTACGTCGGCGGGCGCGGCTCGGCGGAGCGTGAACAGGCGTTCCTCGATGCGTTTGCGGCCGGGCGCAACCTGCCGCTGACGCCCACGATCCACGACCTCGAGCGCTTTGCTCCCGGGTGGGTTCATCTCGTTCCCGACGGCGCGGAGGCCAGGGCCGCGGTCGCGATCCTCATCGCCGGGAAATATCGCTTCACGGCGGACCGCGTTCCGCGGCTGCGCAGCGCCCTGGGGATCGACACGCCGGAGGTCGCGGCGGCCCTCGCTCGCCAGGCGCCGGATCGATCGCTGTACGCGCCGAGCCTCACCCTTGGCGAGCGCCTGGCATGGCGCCGGGCCGCATTCGCCCAGCGCCTCGAACGGCTGCCACCGTTCTGGATCGCCTACGCGCTGGCCCTGACCGAGACGATCACCGAGGGGATCCTGGTCGTGCCGATCGCCGTGGCCGGCATCGGTCCGGCCGCCGGCGTGGTGGTGCTCCTGGTGCTCGGCGTCCTGAACCTCGTGACCATCGGCGCACAGGCGGAGGCGATCACCCGGAACGGGAGCATGCGCTATGGCGCCGCGTACTTCGGACGCCTGGTGGCCGAGCTGCTCGGGCGTGCCGGATCGGTCAGCCTGTCCGTTGCGCTCGCCTTCCTCAACGGCGTGGTCCTGCTGGTCTACCTGCTCGGGTTCGCATCGGTCCTGTGGGGAGCGACCGGGATCGCCGAAGAGGTCTGGGTCCTGCTCCTGTTCGGCGCAAACGCCTGGATTCTGCGCCGCGAGGCACTCGACGAGACGGTCGCGACCGCCATGGTCGTGGGGGTCACGAACATCGCGCTCATCCTCGTCATCACCGCCATCGCGTTCGCCAACCTCGATCCGGCCAACCTGGCGTACCGCGATGTCCCGTTCCTCGACGGCGGCGGCCTCGACCCGACGGTCCTGCAGCTGGTGTTCGGGGTCATCATCGTCTCGTACTTCGGGCACACCTCGGCCGCCAACGCCTCGAAGCTGCTCCTTGGCCGTGACCCGAGCGGCAGCGCACTGCTGTGGGGCAACATCGCCGCGCTCGCCTCGGTGATCGTGCTCTATTGCCTCATCGTCGTCGGCTTCGCCGGAGCGCTGGGCCCCGAACCGCTGATCGAGGCGCGCGGCACCGCGATCACCCCACTGGCCGAGCAGGTCGGGCCGATCGTCGATGTCCTGGGCTCGATCTATGTCGTCCTTGCCGTGGGCCTCGGGTCGCTGTACTGCTCGCTCGGCCTCTACAACCAGGTCGTCGAGTACCTGCCATCGCGATCGCAGCGCGGCCTGACCGGGATGCGCGGGCTGTTCGCCACGAGGCCAGGACGGTACCTCGCCGGATTGGCCCCGACCGCGTTGGCGTTCATCATCCTGGAGTACCTCCTGCTCACCGATCAGGACTGGTTCGCGGGCCCCGTGGCCCTGGTGGGGGTGCTCACCATCCCGCTGCTGGGAGGCGTCTTCCCGGTGCTCCTCGTCCTCGCCGCCCGCCGGCGGGGCGAGTACGTGCCCGGCTCGGTCATCGGCTTCATCGGCCATCCCATCACCGCCGCCGTTGTCAGCACGGTCTTCCTGGGCGCCATCGTCCTGCATGCCACCGTCATCTGGCAGGACCCCCTTGCGCGCGCGCTCGCCGCCGGGGTCGCGGCCCTCACCGCCGGGCTGGTGGTGTGGATCCTGCGCGGCCCCGCCTTCCGGCGCGCCATCTCGATCGAGATCCGCGATGCCGATCGAGGATCGGCGGTCGACCCAGCCTATAGCGTGGTCGTCGCCGGAGAGCCGCGGAGCGCCGAGGTGCGGATCACCGATGCGAGCGGCACGATCGACGCGAGCGCACCCAGCGGGCCAATCCGCCTGGCGGGTCTGCAACGCGCCACGTTCACGGTGACCGATCCGGGCGCGCGCGACCTCAAGGTCTGGGCCCACCACGTGACCTCCGATGGCGAATCGCTGCCGATCGCCGGCAGCATCGAGCTCGACGGTGCTACGGAGCGGAGCCTCGGCCCCGGCGGCACCCTGCGCACCGGGGTCGCTGACGGACCTGTGTCGATCACCTTCCGCCCGGCGGCGTCCGGAGATTCGGCCGGATGAGCTCGAACGCAGGCGAGGTGCAGCCCGAGCGCGGCCCGCGCAGGATCCGCCTTCCCGGAGTCCTGCGCCGCAGCCTCCCCGCCCGCATGGTCGCCTGGTTCCTGCTCCTCGCGGCCCTGTCGGTCGTGATCATCGTCACGATCGTCAATATCCGCGCCACCGCCGACCTCCAGGCCGCAGTCCTCGACCGGGTCGACGCCGCTGCCGGCCTCCGCGCCGATGCGGTCCAGCGTTGGCTCGACGAGCAGGAGCGCAGTGTCGTGTTTCTTGGCGGGCTCTTTGCCGAAGTGGGATCTGCGCAGCAGGACATCCGGGCCGTCCTCGAGCCTGGCGCGAGCCCGGACGAGGTGGCTGCCGCGACCGATGAGGTGCGTACAACGCTCGACTTCGTCATGAGCCAGACGGCTGATGCACAGGAGCTCATCATCCTTGACATCGAGGGCATCATCCGCGTCTCGACCGTCCCCACCCACGAGGGCAGGCTCCAGTCAGGCGAGCCCTACTTCGCCGCCTCCACCACGGAGACCACCGTCGAGGGCGTCTTCATCTCGTCGCTCACCGGGGCCGGCACGATCGCGGTCGCCACTCCAATTGCCGGGACCGACGGCGAGCCGATCGGTGTGCTGGCGGCGATGCTTGACCTCGACCAGCTCGACGCCATCCTCCTGCCGCAGACCGGGCTGGGCACGACGGGCGCCACGATCCTCGTCAGCGAGGAGCTCGAGCTCGTCGGCGGGGCGGAAGAGGGAACGGCGGGGGGCGGCCTGCGGTCGGAGGGAATCGACGCCGCCCTTGCCGGGTCGGACGGCCAGGGCCTGTACGTCAACCACCGCGGGATCGAGGTCATCGGAGCCTGGCGCTGGATGCCACAGATCGATTCGGGCCTGGTGGCCGAGATCTCGCAGGAGGAGGCCTTTGCGCCTGTCGGCGAGCTCTCACTCGTCATCCTCGGTGTCGGGCTTGCCTCGCTCGCCCTCCTGGCGGTGGGCGCGTTGTTCATCGCGCGAACCATCACACGCCCCATCCTCGGGCTCGCGGCCACCGCCACGCGGGTCGCCGGCGGCGACCTCGCCGCGACGGCGCCGGTCGATGCGGAGGACGAGGTCGGCACGTTGTCGCGGGCCTTCAACGACATGACCGAGCAGCTGCGCGAGAACGTCACCACTCTCGAGGGGCGCGTCGAGGAGCGCACCGCCGAGCTCCGGCAGCGCAACTCGGAGCTGGCGATCGTGAACGCGGTCGGGCAGGCGCTGGCGAAGCAGCTCGACTACCAGGCGATCATCGAAACGGTGGGCGAACGCGCTGCTGAGGCGCTTTCGGCCGACGGCCTGTCGATCGCCATGCTCGACCCCGCGAGCGGAGTCGTCACGTTCCTGTTTTGGATCGACAAGGGCAATCGGAATCGGGACCTGGAGGGCACCGTCCTCGATGATGTGCTGACGTCGCGCATCATCGCGACCGGACAGGCCGTCCGGGTCGGCTCAGCCGAGGAGGCCGAGGCGATCGGCGCGCCGTTCAAGATCGAGGGCACCGAGTCGTACCTTGGCGTGCCGATCCCCGCGGGAGACCGGACATTCGGCGTCATCGCGATCGGCACCCAGGTCAGGGGCGCCTACAGCGTCGACGACGAGCGACTCCTGACGACCCTGGCCACGAACATGGGCGTCGCCCTCGACAACGCCCGCCTCTTCGGTGAGCTCAATGCGGCCCTGACCGCCCAGGTCGAGGCGGAGACCCGCTACCGCCGGCTGGTCGAGGAGCTGCCACTGACGCTCTACATCGACCAGCCCGACGAGCGCGCCCAGTCGGTCTACGTGAACCCCACGATCGTCACCATGTTCGGCTACCCGGCCGAAGACTGGATGGACGACACCTTCTTCGAGAAGGTGCTCCACCCCGAGGATCGAGTGCGCGTGCTGGCCGACCACCACGATGCGTTCGCGCGTGGGGCCGATCGCTGGTCATGGGTGTACCGCATCACCGCAGCCGATGGGCGCGCCGTCTGGGTGCGCGACGAGGCGGTGGTGATTCGTGACGAGGTGGGCGCGGCGCAGTACGTCCAGGGATTCTTGATGGATGTGACCGAGCAGACGCTGGCTGCCAGTGAGATCCGTCGCCAGAAGCAGTTCTTCGAGGCCCTGGTCGAGTCCAGCCCGGTCGCCGTCGTGACGATGGATCGCGACGAGATCGTCACCGGCTGGAATCCCGCCGCGGAGCGGCTCTTCGGGTACCTATCTGCCGATGCGGTCGGCAGGCACATCGACGACCTCATCTTCAGCGAGGATCGCCGCGTGGAGGGCGCCGAGACGACGACCGAGGCGCGTGAGCACGGTCGCGCGCACCGCATCGGCCAGCGCATGCGCCAGGACGGCCAGATGGTCGACGTCGAGATCGTCGTGGTTCCGCTCCGGCTCGATGGCGAGCACGTCGGCTACTACGCGATCTACCACGACATCAGCGAGCTGGAGGAGGCCCGCAAGGCGGCGGAGGCGGCGAACCACGCCAAGAGCGCCTTCCTTGCCGCCATGAGCCACGAGATCCGGACGCCGATGAACGCGATCATCGGGATGAGCGGCCTGCTCGTCGACACGACCCTCGCGGACGACCAGCGCGAGTACGCCGAGACGATTCGCATCTCGAGCGAGGCGCTGCTCACGATCATCAACGACATCCTCGACTTCTCGAAGATCGAGGCGGGACGCGTCGAGCTCGACGCCACTCCGTTCGCCCCGCACCGGGTCATCGAGGGAGCCCTCGACGTCCTCGCGCCGACCGCCGCGAGCAAGGGGATCGAGCTGGCGTACGAGCCCGACGCCGATCTGCCGCCGGCCCTCATCGGCGATCCGGGCCGCCTGCGGCAGATCCTGCTGAACCTGCTGTCCAACGCGGTGAAGTTCACCGAGTCCGGCGAGGTCGTCCTCACGGTGGGAGGATCCGCCCTGCCCGACGGACGCCGCGAGGTGACGATCGAGGTGCGAGACACCGGCATCGGGATCCCGCCCGACCGCATGGATCGGCTGTTCCAGTCGTTCAGCCAGGTCGACGCGTCGGTCTCGCGGCGCTTCGGTGGGACGGGCCTCGGGCTCGCCATCAGCCATCGGCTGGCGGAGCTGATGGACGGCTCCCTCGTCGCCGAGAGCTCCGGGGTGGATGGAGAGGGAAGCACGTTCCGCCTGCACGTCCGCGTCCCGGTGTCCGAGGAGCGCATCGAGGATGCGCCGACGCGAGATGCCGGCGTCGTGTCGGGCAAGCGTGTCCTGGTCGTCGACGACAACGCCACGAACCGGCGCATCCTGGAGCTCCAGGTCGGCCGCTGGGGGATGGAGGTCCGGAGCACGGGATCGCCCACCGAGGCGCTCGAATGGGTGACATCGGGAGACCGCTTCGACGTCGCGCTGCTCGACCTCAACATGCCGGAGCTGGACGGCGTGGCGCTGGCCGCCGCGCTGCGCAAGAAGGTCGGAAAGCGACGCTTGCCGGTGATCATCCTTTCGTCGGTCGGCCCGCAGGATGTGAGCGAGTCCTCGGTTGTGGCGACACTCACCAAGCCCGTGAAGCCCTCTTCGCTCCAGGACGCCGTGGCGGAGGCCCTCGGCGCCGCGCCCGCGCGCCCTCGCGAGGCCGCGCGCAGCGACTCGGTCGAGGTGCTGGCGGCCGATCACCCGCTGCGGATCCTCCTGGTCGAGGACAACGCCATGAACCGGCGCCTGGCGCTCATCCTCCTCGAGCGGATGGGATACCAGGCCGACGTGGCCACCAACGGTCGCGAGGCGATCGAGGCCGTGGAGCGCGAGACGTACGATGTCGTGCTCATGGATATCCAGATGCCGGAGATGGACGGGCTCGAGGCGACGCGGCGGATCCGCGAGCAGTTCGCCGATGGCGCCAGGCCCCGCATCATCGCCCTGACCGCCAACGCGATGGTCGAGGACCGCGAGGAGTCCACCGCTGCCGGCATGGACGACTACCTGGCCAAGCCGATCCGTCCCGCCGAGCTGACCGAGGCCCTGCGCCGTGCGGAGGCCCGCACCGATGCCTGACCCGCTCGACCGCGCCGCCCTCGATGATCTGCTCGCCATGGCCGGCGGGGACGCGTCGCTGCTCGTGGAGCTGCTCGACAGCTTCATCGCCGATGCCGACCAGTACGCGACCGAGCTCGATGCAGCCATCGCGGCGGGCGACGATGCGGCGCTGGTGCGGCCAGCACACTCGCTCAAGTCGAACGCCATGAACGTCGGAGCGACGCGGCTCGCCGAGCTGTCCCGCGCGCTCGAGCTCGACGCGCGCGGTGGTCCGGTCGCCGAGGCGGAGTCCCGCGTTGCTGCCGTCCAGGCCGAGCTGGCCGAGGTGCGGACGGCTGTCGCCGAGGCGCGTCAGGAGGCGGCCGGTGGCGCCTGAGGCGGGCCGCGGTTCCATCCTCGTGGTCGACGACGGGGAGATGAATCGTCGGGTCCTGACCCTGGCTCTCGAGCGCGAGGGCCACACCACTGAGCAGGCCGCCAACGGCCGCGTGGCACTTGATCGTCTCGCCGAGCAGCCCTTCGACGTCGTCCTCCTCGACCTGGTCATGCCCGAGCTCGACGGCTACGAGACGCTCGCCGCGATCAAGGCCGATGAGGCGCTGCGGCACCTCCCGGTCATCGTCATCTCGGGCGTCGACGAGCTCGGCTCGGTGATCCGCTGCATCGAGATGGGAGCCACCGACTACCTCACCAAGCCGTTCAACGCGGCACTGCTGCGCGCCCGCGTGAGCGCGTCACTGGCTGGCAAGCGCCTGCGCGACCTCGAGCTCGAGTACCTCGAGCAGGTGGGCCACGTGATCGACGCGGCCACCGCCCTCGAGGCCGAGCGGTTCGATCCTGCCGACCTGGCGGCCGTGGCGGAGCGGGACGACGCGCTCGGTGTGCTGGCGAGGTCGTTCTCGAGCATGGCGAGCGAGATCCGCGCGCGGGAGGACCGCCTGCGTCGAGAGGTCGCCGAGCTGCGGATCGAGATCGACGAGGCGAAGCAGGCCCAGCGCGTGGCCGAGATCACGGATTCCGACTACTTCCGCGACCTGCGTGGCCGGGCCTCGGAGCTCCGGCGCATCGTCGACGTCGATGAGGTCTGACCGGCGAGGCACGGACCCGGGTGCGGTACGCTGCGCCAATCCATGCTCCGAGGAACCCCGATGAGTTGCCCAGCGTGTGGAACCGAGAACGAGCCCGGCGGTCGCTTCTGCGAGGCGTGCGGCACGCCGCTGGCCGCGACGTGCCCGTCATGCGGCGAGCCGGTTCGGTCTGACGCGCGCTTCTGCCGCAACTGCGGATCGCAGATCGGCGCCGATGCGCCGGGCCCGACACTCGCTCCGCGGCCGGCCGCCGATGCCCCGACCGCCGAGCGCCGCCTCGTCACGGTCCTCTTCGCGGACCTCGTCGGATTCACGACGCTCGCCGAGGATCGGGACCCGGAGTCGACGCGCGAGCTCCTGACCCAGTATTTCGACGCCTCGCGCGAAGCGATCGAGCGACACGGCGGGACGGTCGAGAAGTTCATCGGTGACGCCGTCATGGCGGTGTGGGGCACACCGATCGCCCACGAGGATGACGCGGAGCGCGCGGTGCGCGCGGCCCTCGAGCTGGTCGACGCGGTCCGGGTCCTCTCGCCCGACCTCCAAGCGCGTGCGGGCGTTCTCACCGGCGAGGCCGCGGTGACCCTGGGGGCCACGAACCAGGGCATGGTCGCAGGCGACCTGGTGAACACGTCCGCGCGCCTCCAGGGCGTCGCCGAGCCCGGGACGGTGCTCGTGGGCGAGGCCACGATGCGCGCCGCCTCCGTGGCGGTCGTGTTCGAGGAAGTCGGCGAGACGGCGCTGAAGGGCAAGGTGACCCCGGTGCCGGCATGGCGGGCGGTCCGGGTCGTGGCGGCCCGCGGAGGTCAGCAGCGTGCGGACGCGCTCGAACCGCCCTTCATCGGCCGCGACGAAGAGCTCCGGCTGCTCAAGGACCAGCTGCACGCCGCCGGGCGCGACCAGCGCGCCCGCCTCGTGTCGATCACCGGACCGGGAGGTATCGGCAAGAGCCGACTGGTGTGGGAGTTCGAAAAGTACGTCGACGGGCTGACCGAGACGATCTGGTGGCACCGTGGCCGATCGCCCTCGTATGGCGAGGGCATCACGTTCTGGGCGCTCGGCGAGATGGTGCGGCGTCGGGCCGGCCTGACCGAGGATGACGACGACGACACGACCCGCCTGCGCATCGCCGAGAGCGTCGCCCTGTTCGTGTCGGACCCGGCCGAACGGGCCATGGTCGAGCCCGCGCTCCTGGCGCTGCTGGGCGTGGGCGAGTCGCCCGCGGGCGGCCGCGACATGCTGTTCCCGGCGTGGAGGATCTACTTCGAGCGCATCAGCGAGCAGGCAACGACCGCGCTCGTCTTCGAGGACCTCCAGTGGGCCGATTCGGGCCTCCTCGACTTCATCGATCACCTGCTGGACTGGTCGAAGTCGCGGCCGCTCCTGGTCATCACGCTGTCGCGGCCGGAGCTGTTCGACCGCCGCCCGGACTGGGGCGCCGGACGCCGGACGTTCACGTCCCTGGCGCTGGACCCGCTGGCCGATGACGACATCCGTGCCCTTCTCGAGGGCGTGGTGCCCGGGCTGCCGCCCGCCACCCTCGCGGCGATCGTCGCCCGCGCCGAGGGCATGCCGCTGTACGCGGTCGAGACGGTCCGCGTCCTCCTGGCCGAGGGACGCATCGAGCGCGACGGGGACATCTACCGCCCGGTCGGCGATCTCGAGCAGCTAACCGTCCCTGAGTCGCTTCGGTCGCTGATCGCGTCCCGTCTCGATGCGCTCGAGCCGGCAGACCGCGCCCTGCTGCAGGACGCATCGGTCCTGGGACAGGTGTTCAACACAACGACGCTGGCGGCCGTCACCGGGTCGGCCGAGGACGACCTCGAGCCGCGCCTCAAGGGCCTCGCGCGTCGCGAGCTCCTCGAGGTCGAGTCGGACCCGCGATCGCCGGAGCGAGGCCAGTACAAGTTCGTGCAGGCCCTCATCCGCGAGGTCGCCTACGGCACGCTTGCCCTGCGTGACCGTCGCAACCGGCACCTGGCCATCGCCCGCCACTACGAGGCCCTCGGCGACGACGAGCTGGCCGGCGCACTGGCAAGCCACTACGTGTCCGCGTACGAGGCGTCCGCCGAGGGGCCCGAGGCCGATGCCGTCGCCGCGCAGGCACGTATTGCGCTTCGCGCGGCGTCGGATCGGGCGGCGGCCCTGGGCGCCCACGCGCAGGCTGTGGCATACGTGGATCGGGCGTTGCCCCTCACCACCGACCCAGCCGAGCGTGCCGAGCTCTTCGAGCGTGCCGCGCTCTCTTCCGTCGCGGCCGCCTCTGCCGATCCGGAGCGCTATGCGCGCGAGGCGCTGGCGGCCGCAGAGGCCGTCGGAGACCCTGCCGGCATCCAGCGTGCCGCCGCGCTCGTCGGGCGCGTCCTGCTGGACCTCGCCGAGATTCCGCCCGCCATCGAGGTCCTCGAGGAGGTCATGGCACGTGACCTGGCGTCAACCGATCTTGCGATCGAGGCCGATCTCCTGGTCACGCTGTCGCGCGCCCACATGCGCATGAACCAGACCGCGCAGGCCCTCGACTACGCCGATCGCGCACTGACGATCGCCGAGCCACTGAACCTGGTCAGGGTCGTCGCCGATGCCATGAACAACCGGGCGGGAGCGCTGGCCCAGGTCGGCCGACGGCGGGAGGCGACGGCCCTGCTCGAAGCAGCGGTCACGCTTGCGGGCGAGGGCGGATGGACCGATCTCGAGCTTCGCCTTATGAACAACCTCTCCGTGACCGTCAATGATGATGATCCGGCGCGCGGCGGGCAGATCCAGCGTGACGCGCGCGAGATCGCCGCACGCATCGGGAACGTCGGGTGGTACCTGCTGGCCGTTGCCGGGGCCGCCTCTGCCGACATCGTGGAGATGCGCGAGTGGGCTCAAGCGCTCGAGACCGTCGAGGAGGCGGTTCACCGCTCTCCAGTCGGCTCCATGACCTGGATCCAGTTGGTCGTGCTCGCGGCGCAGCTCCGAGCCATGCGGGGCGAAGACCCGATGGCGCTGGACGCCGACCTGCAGGCGCATGCGACCGACGGGTTGCCGAAGTGGTGGGTCGACACCGGACTGGCGGATCGGCACGCGATCATCGGCGACGACGCGGTCGCCGCCGCCATGGCCGTCCGTGCGCTCGACTCCGGCCTGTCGGATTCGAACGAGCCGTATCTGCTGATGCTCCTGGCCATGGCCAACGTCAGGCTCGGGCGAGCGAGCGAGGCGCGGGCGGCCACCGACCGCCTCCGCGACGGGGTGTTCCAGGGCTCCGTCACGAAGGCCTTCCACCTGGCGTCGGACGCGGGCACCCTCGCGCTCGAGGGCCGGACGGCCGATGCGCGGACCCGATTCACAGAAGGCCTTGCTGGGCTGCGCCAGCTGCAGCAGCTCTACGACCTCGCGCGCTGGTCCCTCGCCGCGGCAACGCTGATGCCGGACGCGCCGGAGGCGCCGGGATGGATCGCGGAAGCGCGTGAGCTGTTCGGGCGCGTCCAGGCTCTCCCGTACCTCGAGCTCCTCGATGCGATCCCGGTCGGCGCGCAGCCGAGAGCTGTGTCCGCAGCCGCCGCAACCGAGGCCGTGCCCGAACCCTCCTGAACGACCCGCGCTGGGAGTTCGTCCTCAGGCGGCGTCGCGGACGACGAGCGTGCTCGCGATCTTGTCGTGCCATCCCTGCTTGCGTCCGTCGAAGGCGACCCAGATGACACCGAGCAGGATCACGGCGAACGAGATGACCAGCCCGACGTAGCGGAGCAGGGCGATCACCGGGTCCGGTCGCGACCCGTCGCTCACGCGCACGACCCGCATCCGGAATGGGATCTGGCCCGGGGTCTGGCCGCGCCAACTCCAGAAGCCGACGAAGTAGATCAACCCGAACAGGCTGCTGAGCGCGCTGGCGGTGTAGTAGACCTCGACTTCCGCGCCGCCCGTGGTGGCTTGGGTTTGGATGAGCGGAAAGCCGAGCAGCGGAGCCACGGCAGCGGTGATGACGGCGACGACGATGCTGTCGAGGATGAAGGCGAGGACACGGACCCAGAAGCCGCCGTAGCGCAGGGGTGCTGCTGCCGGCGTGGGAGGTTCGGGCGTGGGTGGCTCGGGCGCGACTGGCGCGGACTCGGACATATGGGCTGTCCTCCGTGGTGCTGATCGTGGGACTCGACCCCCCGGCCCTCATCATGTTCCGCGGCGTCAAGAAGCGGCGGATGCCTCTTCCGGCTCGAGCGCCACGACCGGGATGCGCCGCATCGCACGGATCTCGTACTCGGCATAGGCGGAGTCGACCGTCACGAACTGCCGCCACAGCGCGGCTCGTTCGTCGCCCTCCGTCTCGCGCGCGCGGACCGCGGACGTGGCGCCGTTCATCAGCACTTCGGCATCGGGCGTCGCAACGAGATTCAGCCACCAGTCGGGATGGCGCGAATCTCCGGCCCGCGAGCCGACGACCGCCCACCCGTCACCGAACGGGAGGTATTGGAGCGCCACCCGACGCGGGGCGCCGCTGCGCCGGCCGCGCGTCGTCAGCAGCAGGATGCCGAACCCGTTCATCCGCGTCCCGATTCGGCCGCCGCTGATCCGGAAGAGCCAGCGGTGCACTCGCCAACCAAGTCGCAGGGCAGGGCTGATCTGGACCGCGGCCATGCCATCCTTGTAGCACGCTTCGGCGAGCCTGTTCGGGCCCTGTGACCTTGCCTCACGGAGTACGCTCCGACTGAGCAAAGAGGACCACGGCGTGCGCTGTTCGGCCTGCGGCACCGACAACCGGGAGGGGAGCCGGTTTTGCGACAACTGCGGTTTGCCCCTGGCGGCCGCCTGCCCCTCGTGTGGTTCCGCCAACCGCCCGGATGCCGGGTTCTGCTCGACGTGTGGCACCCCGCTGGGCAGCAACGCGACAGCGGCGCGCGGCGCGCAGCCCACGGCCGCTGGGGCGGCGGAGCGACGCGTCGTCTCGGTCCTGTTCGCCGACCTCGTCGGCTTCACGACCATCGCCGAGGACCGTGACCCCGAGGCCGTGCGCGAGCTCCTCAGCCGCTACTTCGACCTTGCGACGGAGATCGTTCGCATCCACGGAGGGACGGTCGAGAAGTTCATCGGCGACGCGGTGATGGCCGTGTGGGGCACACCGGTCGCGCACGAGGATGATGCCGAGCGCGCGGTGCGTGCCGCGATCGAGCTCGTGGCCGGCGTCTCCGGCCTGCTTCCCGAGCTCGACGCCCGGGCCGGTGTCCTCACCGGGGAGGCCGCGGTCACCCTCGACGCCGCGAACCAGGGAATGGTCGCCGGTGACCTCGTGAACACGGCAGCCCGCCTGCAGGGCGTCGCCGAGCCGGGCACCGTCCTGGTCGGTGAGTCGACGATGCGGGCGGCCGAATCGGCCATCGTGTTCGATGCGATCGGCGAGCACTCGCTCAAGGGCAAGACCAGCCCCGTTCCGGCGTGGCGAGCCGTGCGCGTGGTCGCGCAGCGGGGCGGCCAGGGCCGTGCCGACGCCCTCGAGGCGCCCTTCGTCGGCCGCGACGAGGAGCTGCGCCAGCTCAAGGACGTGCTTCACGCGGTGGGCCGTGAGCGCCGGACGCGTCTCGTCTCGATCACCGGTCCGGGCGGCATCGGCAAGAGCAGGCTGGTCTGGGAGCTCGAGAAGTACATCGATGGCGTGAGCGAGGACGTGTACTGGCACCGCGGCCGCTCTCCGTCGTACGGCGAGGGGATCACGTTCTGGGCCCTGGGCGAGATGGTGCGCCGCCGCGCGAGGCTGACCGAGGACGCGGACGAGACCACCACGCGCGAGGCCCTCGGCGCCTCGCTGACCGAGTACATCCCGGATCCGGACGAGCGGGAGCAGATCGCTCCCGCCATGCTGGCGCTGCTGGGCATCGAGGCTGGGCCTCCCGGAGGACGCGACGCACTGTTCCCGGCCTGGCGGACATTCTTCGAGCGCATCGCCGAGCACGGCACGACGGTCCTCGTCTTCGAGGATCTCCAATGGGCCGATGCGGGCCTGCTCGACTTCATCGACCATCTCCTCGAGTGGTCGCGCGGGCTGCCGATCATGGTCGTCACTCTCGCGCGGCCCGAGCTGTTCGACCGGCGTCCCGACTGGGCCGCCAATCGTCGTCACCTGACCGCCCTCGCGCTCGAGCCGCTCAGCGATGAGGCCGTGCGCGAGCTGCTCAACGGCCTCGTGCCGGGCCTCCCCGACGATGCGCTGGCCGCCATCGTGGGCCGGGCCGAGGGCGTGCCGCTGTACGCCGTCGAGATGGTGCGCGGCCTGCTGGCCGACGATCTCATCCGCCGCAACGGCGGCGCCTACGAGCCGAGCGGCGACCTCTCCACCATCCGCGTGCCGGACACGCTGCGCTCGCTGATCGCGTCGCGCCTCGACGGGCTCGAGCCCGAGGACCGCCGCCTTCTCCAGGACGCTGCGGTGCTGGGCCAGGTCTTCGGCACGGACGCACTTGCCGCGGTCACCGGCGAACCGCCCGATGAGCTCGAGCCGCGCCTGCGCAGCCTGGTTCGGCGGGAGCTCCTCGACGTCGAGCGCGACCCCGTCTCACCGGAGCGTGGCCAGCACAAGTTCGTCCAGTCGCTCATCCGGGAGGTGGCCTACGGGACGCTCGCGCGCCGCGATCGTCGGGCGCGCCACCTTGCCGTCGCCCGCTACTACGAGTCCATTGGCGACGACGAGATGGCCGGGGCCCTGGCCAACCACTACCTCGCGGCACGCGAGGCATCCGAGCCCGGTGCCGAGGCCGATGCACTGGCGACGCAGGCGCGCCTTGCCCTGGCCGCCGCCGCCGACCGTGCCGCCGCCCTGGGCGGCCACGTCCAGGCCATCGCCTACCTCGAGCAGGCGCTCGCGGTGACCGACGCGCCGGGCGAACGTGCTCCGTTGCTGGACCGTGCGGCTCGCGCGGCGATGTCCGCATCCGTACCGGCAGAGGCGTACGCGCTGGGGGCGATCGAGGCGTATCGCGAGATCGGCGATCTGGAGGCGGTCGGTCACGCGCGCGCCCGGCTCGGGAAGGCGCTGATCGACGGCGGTGAGCTCGTGCGTGCCGCCGAGACACTCGAGGCGGCACTGGCCGACGCGGAGGAGGTCGGCGACGAGGCTGTGCTGGCCGAGACGCTGGCCAACCTGGCCCGAGCTCGATTCAGGACCGGGGACGCGGAGGGGGCGAACGTGGCCGCGGATCGGGCTCTTGGATTGGCCGAGAAGCTGGACCTCGAGCCGATCATCGCCGAGGCCCTCGTCAATAAGGCGTCGGCGCTCAGCATTCTCGGGCGCCGGCACGAGGCCGTCGCCCTTCACCAGGCGGCGCTCGACGTCGTCCTGGGTCTCGAAGATCGCAACATGGAGATGCGGATCCGCAACAACATGTCCAGCTCCATGGGCGAG
>DATBRU010000120.1:0-2821 GCA_036560105.1 Candidatus Limnocylindria bacterium
CGCGCGGATCGTCGCGTCCTGGCCGTCCGCGACGCGCCAGATCGTCACGAACGCCTCGACCAGCTCCTCCTCGACCTTTCGCGTCCGCGTCGACGCCTCGGGCAGCGGCAGGCCGAACGCCCCGTAGATCGCGCGCAGGCGGTCCATCGGCTCGCCGATCGAGGTGGCGAACTCGGCGAAGGTGCGACCGGATGGCTCGATCGGATCCTGGTAGAACGCATCGGCGATCTCGAAGCTCAGGACCCGGTTGGCAATGGACGACGCCAGCTGCTCGAGCGTGAACCCGGCGTCCAGGTAGGCCGCGGCCGTGAGGACGCGCTGGAGGTCGGGCACGTCGAACGGGCCGTCCTCGGACGCGGCCGTGACCCCGATCCGGGCAAGGCCCCGGACGGTCGCCTCGTCAAGGCCGGTCCACTCCGCCGCATCCGCCAGCGTCAGGCCCGCCACGTGCGAAATGCTACCGCGCGGGGATCAGCCGCCGAGGATCTCGATCGGCGTGCAGATCTCGTCGCCCGCGTTGCCGGTGCAGATCCGATACGACCCCGGTTCGGCGACATCGGGGATCAGCACGCGGTCCGGTCCGGGTCCGCCCACGCCGATGTCCTCGACCGCCATCCCATCGGCGCCGGCTGCCTGCCAGGTCCGCTCCCAGCCGGCGCCGGGCCCGTCGGAGGTCAGGTAGTACTGGAGCTGCCATCCGTCGCCCACCTCGCGCTCGAGGACGAACAGGATGCCGCGCGTCGTCTCCTGCGGGAACGTGAGGGCCACCACCTCGCCGGGCGCCGCGCCAACGGGGTCGACAACGATGAGGTCGGGCCGCATCTCCGCATCGGGGTCGGCGGGCAGGTTGGCCGGCTGGGGTTCGAACATGCGGCACCCCGCAACGAGGAGGCCGAGAACGGCGAGCATGACGCGACGAGTCATGGACCTAGGACGTCGCCGCCCGGCATCGGTTCCGCTCGACTGCCCCGGTAACGTCAATCGTCGTTGACGACTCGGAGTCGGAGTTCCTCGAGTTGTTCCGCGGCGATCGGCGACGGGGCGTCCATCATGAGATCGGTCCCCGACTGCGTCTTCGGGAAGGCCATCACCTCGCGGATGTTGTCCACCTCGGCGTAGAGCGCGGCCCATCGGTCAAGGCCGATGGCGATCCCGCCGTGGGGCGGTGCCCCGTACTCGAGCGCGTCGAGCAGGGCGCCGAACTGGTCGCGCATGCCCTCCACGGTGTGGCCCATCAGCGCGAAGGACTTCTCGAGCAGCTCACGCTGATGAATCCGGACCGAGCCTCCGCCTGACTCCCAGCCGTTGAGCGCGAGGTCGTACTGCTGAGCGCGTGCGGCGCCGGGATCGGTGTCGAGCAGTGGAAGGTCCTCCGGCAGCGGCGCGCTGAACGGGTTGTGGGTCGCGTCCCAGCGCTGGCCGTCCTCGTCCCACGTGTACATCGGGAAGTTGTGCACCCACACGTAGCCCAGCACCGATGCGTCCCGCAGGCCGAGGCGCTCCCCCATCTCGAGCCGGACGTGCCCCAGGGCCTCGGCCGCGGCGATGCGATCGGCATCGGCGACGATCAGCACGAGGTCCCCGTCATTCGCGCCGCAGGCGGCAAGGAGGGGGGCCTCGTGGCCCTCGAGGAACTTCGCGGCCGGCCCGTGCAGCGCTCCATCTGGCTGAACGGCCAGGTGGACCAGGCCCTTCGCGCCATGACGCTTGGCGACGTCGGTGAGCTCGTCGAGCTGCCTGCGCGAGTAGTCGGCGCAGCCGGGCGCGGTGATGGCGTAGACGGCTCCGCCGGCGGCAATCGGCTCGCTGAAGACGCGGAAGTCGACCTCGCCAACGGCATTCGAGAGGTCGGAAAGCTCCATGCCGAAGCGGATGTCCGGCTTGTCGGAGCCGAATCGGCTCATGGCATCGGCGTAGGTCAGCCGTGGGAAGGGCTCGTGCAGGATCGGCCGGTTCGGGAGCACCTCCTTCGCCACCCGGGTGACGACGCGCTCGACCGTGGAGATGACGTCCTCCTCGGTCACAAAGCTCATCTCGATGTCGACCTGGGTGTGCTCGGGCTGCCGGTCGCCACGCATGTCCTCGTCCCGATACGCGTGGGCCAGCTGGTAGTAGCGGTCGTAGCCGGCCACCATGAGGAGCTGCTTGAGCTGTTGCGGGGACTGCGGCAGCGCGTAGAACTCGCCGGGCCGGAGCCGCGAGGGAACGACGAAATCGCGAGCCCCCTCCGGCGTGGACCGGATGAGCGTCGGCGTCTCGATCTCGATGAAGCCCTCATCCTCGAGGGCATGCCTGATCGCCGATGCCAGCCGAGAGCGAAGCAGCATCCGCTCTTGCATCGGTGGCCGCCGGAGGTCCAGGTACCGATGCTTCAGCCGGAGTGACTCGTCG
This sequence comes from Candidatus Limnocylindria bacterium, assembly GCA_036560105.1. Classification (GTDB taxonomy): domain Bacteria; phylum Chloroflexota; class Limnocylindria; order QHBO01; family QHBO01; genus JACDBZ01. Next base: position 2,392 of record DATBRU010000120.1, read on the forward strand.
AGCCCCGCCTGCTCCTCGTTGATGTAGAACGGCGGCACCTTGGAGGGGTTGAGGACCTCGAATCGGTCGACGGCCACCTCGATCTCGCCGGTCGCCAGGTCGGAGTTCGCGGTTCCCTCCGGGCGCGCGCGGATCACGCCTTCCACCTGGACCACCCACTCGCTCCGGGCCGGCTCGGATGCGGCGTGCGCATCGGCCCCCTCCTCCGCGGAGGTCACGACCTGGGTGATCCCGTGGCGGTCTCGCAGGTCGAAGAAGGCCAGGTGACCGTGATCGCGGCGCCGATGCACCCACCCGGCCAGAGTCACCCGCTCGCCGATCTGGGAGGCGCGCAGCTCGCCGCAGGTGTGCGTACGGAAGGAGGTGCTCATGCGAGCGAGCATCGTAGCCGATCGACCGGTCTCAGCCGGCGATCGCGGTCGGCACCTCG
>DATBRU010000121.1:0-3004 GCA_036560105.1 Candidatus Limnocylindria bacterium
AGACAAGTGCGGTCAAGCGATTCAGCATTCTGACGAGATCGGGCGCTCCCACGCCCCACGCCCCGATCGCTTGCGCGATCCTTCCGAACCCCGTGGCCTGGCCCTCCGAGGGAGTAAGCTCACGTCATGATCGCCACGACCACGATGCACCGCTGTGTGGACATGCGCTTCCGGACGGCGCAGGCCGAAGCGGTGTTCGAGGCGCTCTCGCGATCCGATCCTCCGATGTATGATCGGAGACCGCTCGAGAGGGCGCAGAGGGCGGACATCGTGACGGAGTCGTGAGGTGACCTTGCCGTGAAACGGCCGGAGGCGGTCAGACTCGCCGAGGGGCAGGTCGCGGCATCGGGAGAGGTGCTGGCGCAGGCCTTCGCCGACGATCCATTCTTCTCCCATGCGCTGGCCGACCCCGTCGAGCGGGGGCGCCTCCTGCCGCCGTTCATGGTGGCCTGCACGCGATACGGCCTTCTGTTCGGCGAGGTCTATGTCACCGCCGGACCGGTCGAGGCGAGCGCCATCTTGCTGCCGCCAGGCGCCGGGATTCGGACCGAGGAGCGCAACGAACAGGCGGGTCTGACAGCGGCCATCAACGCGTTCAGCGACGGGGCGCGCGCACGCTTCGTCGCGATGGCCCACCACATGGACGGTATCCGCGAGCGCACCCGATCCACTCCCCACTGGTATCTCCTCCTGATCGGCGTCGATCCGTCCCGACAGGGCCTCGGCCTGGGGGGCCAGCTGATGAGACCGGAGCTCGCGCGGGCCGACCAGGAGCGGGTCGAGTGCCACCTGCACACCGAGCAGGGGCGGAACGTGCCGTTCTACCAGCGGCATGGCTTCGAGATCACCGTCGAGGGCGACTTTCCCGAGGCGGGACCGCATTTCTGGGTCATGCGACGGAGACCTCGGGCGCTCACGGCATGATCGTCACGATCGACGACCTCCGGAAGGCCGCGCGGCGGCGGTTACCGCGGGCGCTGTTCGACTACATCGACGGCGGCGCCGAGGACGAGGTCACCATGGGCGCCAACCAGACGGACTTCCAGCGCTACCGGTTCCGGCCGCGGGCGCTGGTGGACGTGAGCCGCCGGGACCAGTCCACGACGGTCCTCGGCATCCCGGTCTCGTCGCCGCTCATCCTCGCGCCCACGGGGTTCACCGGCATGTTCTGGCCCCGCGGCGAGGCGCTGGCCGCCCGCGCGGCCGGCCGGAAGGGCATCATCTACACGGCCAGCACCATGTCGATCTGCCCGATGGAGGAGATCGCCCAGGCGGCGACCGGGCCCATCTGGTACCAGCTCTACGTGTGGCGGGACCGCGGGATCGTCGAGATGCTGATCGAGCGCGCGAAGGCGGCCGGCTACCGCGCCCTCGTGGTGACCCTCGACACGCCGGTCCTGGGACAGCGCGAGCGCGACATCCGCAGCGGGCTCGTGCTCCCGCCGCGGATCACGGTGAAGAACGTGCTCGACACGCTGCGCCGCTTCTCCTGGCTCTGGGACTTCCTGACGCACCCCCGGCCGACCTTCGGCAACTTCGTCGGGATGCCCGGCGTGGAGCACGACGCCGTCTCGCTGGCCGCCTTCACCACGAAGCAGTTCAGCGCGTCCATCGGCTGGGCCGACGTCGACTGGTACCGGTCCCTCTGGCCGGGGCCGATCGCGCTCAAGGGGATCATGTCCGCGGAGGACGCGCGCCAGGCGGCCGAGCGCGGCATCGAGGCGATCATCGTGTCGAACCACGGGGGCCGCCAGCTCGACCACGCGCCGTCGCCGATCGAGGTGCTGCCGGAGATCGTCGACGCCGTGGACGGGCGGGCCGAGGTGATCCTGGACGGCGGTATCCGCCGCGGCTCGGATGTGGTCAAGGCGATCGCGCTGGGCGCGCGCGCCTGCATGATCGGCAAGGCGTTCAACTACGGCGTGGCGGCCTTCGGCGAGCGCGGCGTGGAGCTGGCGATCGAGATCCTCGAGAAGGAGATCGACCGCGCCCTCGCCCTCATCGGGCGTCCCACCCTGGCCCAGCTCGACCGCGCGGCCGTCCATCTGCGGGCGACGCCTAGCCCATGCCATGGTCGATCCGGTGGGGAGTGACGCGCGCGATGCTGATCGCCGGCCGCTCCGGGTGAAGTCCAGCGCGCGGGGGGGCGAGCCAGGCGGCCTGCTGACGATCGGCGATGCCACCGGCGCTCGGCCTGGGATGGTGCGCCGCCGTGAACGCCGAAGCCGGCCAGGTGCGGCGTCGACGACGCATCGTAGGAGGAGGATGGGCCATGACGACTCAGAGACTTCTCGCCGCCCTCACGTTCGTCAATCTAGGGCTCCTGATGTTCCTGCTGGTGCGCGCCGGGACGCCCGATGCCCATGGCGCCGACTCGGTGCTCCGCGGCCGTGCGCTCGAGATCGTGGACGATCAAGGGCGAGTGCGAGCCAGCCTCAAGATCCAGCCTGGCGGCACGGCGAATGGTCAATCGTATTCGGAGACCGTGATCCTTCGACTCATCGACCCGAACGGCCGGCCTTCCGTGAAGCTCGCCGGCTCGGAGCAAGCCGCAGGGCTCAGCCTGGTGGGTGAGGGTGATTCTACCTATGTTGTCTTGAAGGCCGAAGGAGGGAGCACGTCCTTGAAACTGATAGACAAGGCCGGACAGGAGCGGCTGATCAAGCCGTAGACCGTGCCGGGATTCTCCCGGAGGGCCTGCTGCCCGGCCTCGGCGCGCTTCACGGCGCGTCGGGCTTGACCATCAGACGAGACCTCTGGCCAGGGTGTCCGCGCCGTCCTGAACGGCCTGTCCGGCACCCCGTGGGAGTCTCCCAATGACGACGGATGGAATCGGCCTCAGGCGACTCCAGCACCTGGTGCTCTGGATATCGGATGTCGAGCGCAGCGTGCGCTTCTATCGCGACGTCCTGGGCTTCGAGGTGAAGGTGCGGTACCCGAACGCGGCGTTCCTGAAGATCCCGGGCAGTCCCGACGACCACCATCTTGGGCTGTTCGAGCAGCG
>DATBRU010000122.1:0-16028 GCA_036560105.1 Candidatus Limnocylindria bacterium
CAACGCATTGTCATGCGCGCCGGAGTTCACGCAACGCGCCTCCTGCCCAGGCCACCAGCCACACCACCACCAGGAAGAGCCCGAAGATCCCCACGCAGTAGATCGCCACGACGCCGTAGCCGCCGTTGGCGGGGTTGAGGAACGGGTACGGGTAGCGTCCGTCGATTGCGCCGCGGATCAGCGTAAAGCCGGTCCAGATGAGCGGGAAGCCCAGCCACACGAGCGCCCGGCCGAAGGCAATCGAGGTCCTGGGCGGGGCGATCAGCCAGTCGGCCATGACAGCGATCGGCATCACCCGGTGCAGCACCGAGTCCACCCACGCCACGTGGGTGTTGAGGTCCTCCTGGGCATCGCGAAGCAGGACGGCGAACACCACGTACGTGACGGTCATGTACACGACAGCCGCCCCGCGCCACAGGTCGGAGATGGGCGCCGCCCCGCTGAGCTGCCGTCTACCTCCCTCGAAGAAGACGGCAGCGGCGAACAGGTTCGACATGATGGTGAAGAACGTGAAGAAGTTGAGGGCGTTGAAGGCGTCCTCGTCGATCAGGGTCCAGATCATGAACGCGATGGCCGCGACGACCAGCAACCCGAAGCCGATGCGGACAACGGCAAGCACTTGGCCCGTCATCCCCGAAGACTCTACCAGCGCCGGTGCGTTGTACAGTGCCGACGTGAAAGTAGCGTTCGTCGCGGGCTTCGGCCCGATCATCCGCGAGGCCGGTGCCGCCCACGCGTTCTGGCGTGATGGGCTCGGGATCGCCTTCGACGAGCCCGCCCCGGGTTACTTCACCAATGACGACCTGGACGGCGTGAATGCGTTTGCGATGTGGCCGCTCTCACAGGCCGCGGAGGCCACCTTCGGAGTCGCCACGTGGCCCGAAGAAGTTCCGACGCCGCAGGCGTGGATCGAGCTCGACGTCGAGTCGGCGGAAGCCGTGGGCGAGAGTGTCGCCGAGATGGCCGCATCGGGCCACCGAGTGCTGCGCGAGGCGCACGAGGAGCCGTGGGGTCAGACCACGGCGCGGCTCATCAGCCCCGAAGGCCTCCTCGTCGGCATCACGTTCACGCCCTGGATGCACGACCACGACGAGCACGACCACGACGAGCACGACCACGACCACGACCACGACCACGACGAGCACGACCACGACGAGCACGACCACGACCACGCTCGCGACCACTGACGATTCGTAGGGGGCCGCGTGGACGTTCTCCGATGGGTCGGCGACGGCGATGCGCAGGTCGCGGTCCTGCTGCTGATCCTCGGCGCTGGCTTCGTCGTGCTCGCCTGGCGCGAGATGCGCCACCGACCGCCGACGGACGGCAGCCGATTTTGGCAGGACCTCGCTGTGCTGGTCGCCCTCGGGATCGTGGTGATCGCCACGCTGCTCACAACGTCGGGTCGTGATGAGCCACCCCAGCTGAGGTTGCTACCGCTAGCCAACCTGATCGATGCGATCGCGGGGCACGGCAGCCTCCGGGGAGCGCTCGCAGAAATGCTGGCGAACGTTCTCCTGTTCGCCCCGCTGGGGATGGCTCTCTCCTGGCGATTTCCCTCGCTTGGCGTGGTGCGCATCACGCTCGCAACACTTGCCGTCTCGGTCGGCGTCGAGGTCCTTCAGGCGGTGGAGCAGGCAGGGCGGTGGGCGAGCACAACCGATGTCCTCATGAATGCGCTGGGTGGGATGATCGGCGCGCTGGCGGCGGGCGCAGGCCCCGTAACCTCACCGCAGGACAGCTAGCGAGGCTCAGTCGTCCGCGGCCGCCCGCATCGCGGCCTTGTGCGCGCGCTTGGTCGCCTGGTACTCGGCAAGTGCCTCCGCGGAGTCGACGTCGCCGAGGGTCGGATGATCAGGCATGACGTCCTCGATCCCGGGAGGATGCACTCCAAGCAACTTCACCAGCACGCCGGTGAGTGACGCAACCTTCATCGGGCCAAATCCGGGAAGGGCTGCCAGGCGCTTCTGGAGGTCGCGCCCATCGGAGGCATCGGTCCAGACCCGGGCGGCGTCTCCGCCGTAGGTTGCCGCGATGTACCCCGCGAGCTCGTGGATCCGACGCGCCATGGCCGACGGAAAGCGGTGGATGGCGGGTGGTCCCTTGGCCGCGGACTCGACCGCGGTCACGTCCATCGCGGCGATGGCTCGGGCGTCGAGCGTGCCGAGCCGTTCAAGGAGCACCTTTGGTGCCGAGAAGGCCCATTGGACAGGCACCTGCTGGTCGACCGCGAAGCCGATGAGCAGCGCCATCGGCTCGGTCACCAGGAGCCGGTCTGCCTCGTCGTCGCCGGTGAAGTGGAGCCGATCGGCCGTCATGCGACGGATGGTACCCCTACGCGACCGGTGGGAGCGGCGCACGGCATGCGACGACCTCGTACCGACGCTCGTTCCGGAATCCGAGGTGTCGGGCGATCCGGATGGACGGCTCGTTTTCGGAGTTGGCGTTCCACCACACACGGTCGCCGCGCTCCTCGCAGGCTCGCGCCACCGCCGCGCTCACCACGGTTCCGTACCCACGCCGTCGATACGGCTCACGCGTCACGACGCCCATCTCGAGCACCCCGCGACATCGCGGCCCCGCGACCGACTCGGCCGCAACGAGGCCGTTCACCATCGCGGCGAAGCCGACTCCGTGCTCCTCCCAGGCCTCGATCGACCCGAATGCGATGAGCGTGTCCTCGTACCACTCCGTCAACGGTAGTGACGCGCGGTCGAGACGAACCAGGCTCGCCCCGTCCGCAAGCACCTGCCCAAGCGCCTCCTCTTCGCCCGGAGGGGCCTCCCGATCCGTCAAGTCGATCGCCTCGCCGCGCCAGTACGGATCCGCCGGCACGAGCTCGCGAAGGGCATCGGCCGCTCCGCTGAACCCGAACACGAGGTCCCCCGAAGCGGTAGCCAGGCCGGCGAGAGCTTCGCGGACCGAGGACGGGGTGCACGCGCCGCCGGCGTAGACGGTGCCGTCCGCGTCCTCGATCACGAGCAGGGCGCTCGGCGCCAAAGGATCATCGATCCAGGCGTGGCCGGCCAGCACACCGTCGAGGACGGCGAGGGCGCGCTGACGCGCCGGGGCGTCGCCGGGGATCAATTCGTCGGTCCGCAGTGACACCTCGGCCGGCGGGATCGCGTGAAGCATCACGCGGCCATGCTACCGGGGTCGCGGCGCTAGGATTGCTGCCCGAGCCGCTGACGGCAGCCGGCCGGAGATGCCGACATGGAGGAGCTGATGCGGACGCTGATCAAGGGGGGAACGATCGTCAACGCCGATGCGACGACGCCGGCGGATGTCCTCGTCGACGGCGAGCGCATCGCGCTCATCGGGGAGTCGCTCGACGTCGAGGCCGACCGCACGGTGGACGCCTCCGGCAAGTGGGTGATCCCCGGCGCGATCGACGTCCACACCCACATGGAGCTGCCGTTCGGCGGGACGTTCGCCAAGGACACGTTCGAGACGGGCACACGCGCGGCGGCCTTCGGCGGCACGACGACGATCATCGACTTCGCCGTGCAGGGCAAGGGCCAGGCGCTGCGCGAGGGGCTCGATGCGTGGCACGCCAAGGCCGAGGGCCGCGCGTGCGTCGACTACGGCTTCCACATGATCATGTCCGACGTCACCGATGACACCCTCGCCGAGATGGACACGCTCGTCGACGAGGGCGTGACCGACTTCAAGCTCTTCACCGCCTATCCGGGCGTCTTCTTCTCCGATGACGGCGCGATCTTCCGCGCCATGCAGCAGACCGCCAGGAACGGCGGGCTCATCCTCATGCACGCCGAGAACGGGCTGGCCATCGACGTGGTCGCCGCGCAGAACGCCGATGCGGGGAACACCGACCCCTACTTCCACGGCACGTCCCGCTCGCCGGTCATGGAGGGCGAGGCCACGAACCGGGTCATCCGCCTGGCGCAGGTCGCCGGTGTGCCGGTCTACATCGTTCATCTGTCCGCCATCGACGCGCTGAACGAGGTGCGCCGCGCCCGGGACGAGGGGCTGCCGGCGTACGCCGAGACCTGCCCGCAATACCTGTTCCTCACCCTGGAGGACATGGGCAACGGGTTCGAGGGGGCAAAGTTCATCTGCTCGCCACCCCTGCGCCCGGCCGACCACGCGCCGGAGCTCTGGAAGGGCCTCGCCAAGGACGACCTCCAGGTCGTGAGCACCGATCACTGCCCGTTCGACTTCCACGGCCAGAAGGACCTCGGCCGCGGAGACTTCAGAAAGGTCCCGAACGGCCTGCCCGGGGTCGAGGACCGGGTCAACCTGCTCCACGACGGTGGCGTGGTGAGCGGCCACCTCACCCCGAACCGCTGGGTCGAGGTGATCAGCGCCGCACCGGCGCGCATGTTCGGCCTGGCCGGCCGGAAGGGTGTCGTGGCGGTTGGCGCCGATGCCGACCTGGTCATCTACGACCCGGCTGCGAAGCACACGATCAGCGCGGCCACGCACCACATGGACGTCGACTACTCCTGCTACGAAGGCCGCGAGGTGACCGGCCGCGCCGACATCGTGCTCTCGCGGGGCAAGGTGATCGTCGACGGCGACGAGTGGCTCGGTGCCGCTGGCGACGGACGCTTCCTCAGGCGGGAGCCCACCGGCTCGCTCCTGGGCCGGAGCTGACGCGACGGGCGGCTGTTGTCGCAACCCGTGCAGCGCGTATGCTGGCGCCCTCCCGCGGTCGATCACGCAACCGGAGGTCCATCACCATGACGCGCGTGACATCCCTGCTTCTGCTTCTTCTGATGGTGGTCGCCGCAGGGTGCGCATCCTCGAGCGGCTCTGGCGGGGCATCTGAGGAGCCAACTCCGGAGCCCACGCCCGAGCCCACGCTCACCGAGCCGAGCTCTGGCGCCTTTCCGTCGTTCGGGGACGGGGCCGGCGACCTCGCCAGCCTCCTGCCGACGGTGGTCGGCGGGCTGACCCTCGAGTACAGCCACACCGAGGGCCAGGAAATCTTCGGCTCCGAGGAGACCTCGGCCGAGGCGCAGGCCTTCCTCGAGAACGTCGGCGCACAGCCCGACGACATTTCGATGGCCTTCGGGCTGGCCTTCGAGGCCGCTCCGAGCGATCCAGCCGGAATGACGGGGGTGTCGATCCTCGCCCTCCGCGTCGAGGGCAAGGATGAGGGCACCCTTCGGGATGCGTACATCCAGGCGATCGAGGCTGAGGGGAGCACGCCCGTCGGTGAGGAGATGACTGTCGGCGGGAAGAGCGTCACCGCGATCGGTTTCGAGGGAGGGACGAGCGGCTACCTCTATGTGCATGACGACGTGGTCTACCTGGTGAGTGGAGAGCCGATCGAGCTGGCCGGGGAGGCCCTCGAGGCGCTGCCCTAGACCCTCATGACCGGTACCGCGATCTTCCTGAACCGGGGTGCCGGGACTGCCCGCACGGGCCGTGTGGCCGAGATGGTCGAGCTCGCGCGGCGCGCCCTCGACGCAGACGTCCACGTCGCCGAGACGCGCGATCCGGTCGAGATGGAGGACTGGCTGGGCGGGCTGGTCACCGGGTACGACACCGCGGTGATCGTCGGCGGCGACGGGTCGCTGGGCATCGGGCTCAACGTCGCGGCCCGCCACAAGGAGCTCACGCTGGGGTTCCTGCCGGCGGGCTTCGGCAACGCGGCCAAGCACCTGCTGCGGCTGCCCGCCGATCCCGGCGAGATCGTCGATGTGCTGCGGCGTGGCGACGCTCGTGAGGTCGACCTCATCACGGTCGGCGAGCGTCTGGCCCTGTTTGCCGGTGTGGGCTGGGATGCGACCGTCGCGGGCCGCTATGCCGATGGCGGGGCGCACGGGCTCATCGGCTGGGCCTCGGCGATCGCTCAGTCAGTCCCCGGACTGTGGCATCGCGCCCGGGTCGAGGTGATTGCCGATGGCTGGACGGTCCATCGCGGCCCGATGACGATGCTCGTCGTGAGTACGACGCCGTTCTACGGTCGGGGCCTCCGGGTGAACCCTGGAGCTCGGCCCGACGCCGGGCGCCTGTCGCTTCGCTCCTACGCTGGCCCAGCCCCCCAGCTCGCGCTCGAGGCGGGCCGCTGGGTCGCCAACGTCACGCCGCGCGCCCGTCGGGTCGACGCCAGGGTCATCGAGGTGCGAGCGCTCGACGACGAGCCGATCCCGGTCCAGGCCGATGGCGACCTGGTCGGACAGGCCACCGCGTGGCGCTTCGAGCTGCGCCCGGCGGCGGTCCGCCTCATCGGTCGCTGGGGCTGAGGCGGCGCACCGCATCCAGCGCCGCGTAGGCGGCGCGGCGTCGCCGCTGCGGGCCTGAACCGTGGATCCGCAGCTCGGTCATCGGCAGGCTGACGGTGCCGGTGACCGCCACTCGCACGCGACTCCGCCCGCCGGCGTCCTGGGGCAGCAGCGACAGCTGGATCACCACATCGCCCACAGGTGAGCCAGCCGACCCTCCCGTATCCAACACCCCTCCGACGTAGCGCGCGGCACCGTCGCGCTCGGGCGTCGCCGACAGGATGCCGAGGAGCGCACCTTCGGTATCGGCCTCCCAGCTGCCGACGCTGCTCGCGCCGAGCTCGCCGAGGCGGACGAGGGCTCGCGTCCCGAGGTCCATCTCATCGGTGCCGTAGGCTGCCTCGCCAAGCATCTCCAGGGAGCGATCGACCAGCGGATCGAGGGCCTTCGGATCTCCCTGGGTCGAGAAGCGCACATGGACACCATCGTCCCGGGCATAGATCCCGGCCTCGATTCCTGCCGGCGGCGCATCGAGGACGGCGCCCAGCCGTTCGGCCATGGCCGACTCTCCGATGCCGAACGCCTTGACCGTGCGCATCGCGAGCGCCGGCAGCCCGAATCTCGCGACCAGGCGCGGGCGCACCTGCTCGGCCCACATCAGGCGCATCTCCGACGGGACCCCTGGCAGCAGCGCGACGACAGAGCCGTCGCGGTCGACCCACCATCCCGGGGCCGAACCGATCGGGTTTGGAAGCGGCTCGGCCGATGGAACCAGCATTGCCTGGCGCCGATTCGTCGCCGGCATCGGACCGATTCGACGGAATCGCCCTTCCAGCGTCTCGAGCAGACCGGCATCCTCGACGAGCTCTTCGCGCAGGGCATCGGCCAGGCCCTCGCGGGTGAGGTCATCGTGCGTCGGGCCGAGGCCGCCGGTCGCGATGACCACGGCGGATCGCCCGCGAGCGAGGTCGAACGCATCGCGGATGGCCGCTCGATCGTCGCGCAGCATTCTCGCCTCGCCCAGCGGCAGCCCGATCGCCGCCAGCTCGGCGCCGAGGAAGGCGGCGTTCGTGTCGACGGTCTCGCCGAGAAGCAGCTCGGCGCCGATCGAGATCAGTTCGGCATTCGTCATCACACCGGAGTCTAGGGCTACACTTTGACGCCCGATCACCCCATCACGAGGACCCCCTTGACCGATGAAGCGCTGACCGTGCACACGGTCCTTCCCGACGACCTTCGCGCGTGGCTGACCGCCGAAGTTCGCTACGCCGTCCTGGCCGTTCTGACGCCCGATGGCTCACCGAACCAGTCCGTCATGTGGTTCGACCTCGACCCTGACGACTCGGATGTGATCCTCATGAACACGAAGGTCGGCCGCGCCAAGGAGCGATACCTCCGCGGCGACCCGCGGGTCAGCGTCTGCTTCGAGGACGGGCTCTTCTGGGTCGCGCTCCAGGGAAGCGTCGAGCTCGACGACGACCGTGAGCGATCGCTCGAGGGCATCAAGTCCCTCGCTCGCCGATACGGAAGCCGCCCCGAGCAGTTCGATGGGCAGGAGCGGGTCGATATCAGGATCCGCGTCGAAAAGGTGATCCGCCACGACTGAGGAGATCAGGCTCGGGGCGGTCCCATGAAGCTCTACTTCGCCGGTCCATTGTTCACGACGTCCGAGCGCACGTGGAACGCCGAGGTGACTTCGGCCCTGCGTGCGGCCGGGCACGAGGTCTTCCTCCCGCAGGAGAAGGAGCCCGGCAAGGATGCCCCGGGCATCTTTGCGGCCGATGTGGGCGGGATCGACTGGGCGGACGGCCTGGTCGCGATCATGGACGGGCCGGATCCGGACTCGGGGACGTCCTGGGAGGTGGGCTACGCCTTTGGCACGAGGAAGCCGGTGCTCCTCGTCCGCACGGACTTTCGCGCACTCGCCGGCAATGCCGGCGACTACAACCCGATGCTGACGCAGGCCGCGACGACCCGGATCGACCTTCCGGCGGGCTCGACCACGGAGGTCATCGCAGCGATCCTTGACGCAGTATCCGGGATGGACTCCGAAGGACGCTGACCCGGAGGGGGACTAAGTACGACATGTGGAGGGCGAGTTGGCTGACGTCAAGATCGGCGCACTGTGCTGGAACCAATACACCGACTGGCCGTCGCTACATGACGCGGGCGTCCGCGCCGATCGACTTGGATACACGGGTCTCTGGACCTGGGACCACCTCTACCCGATCGTGGGCGAGCATGAAGGCCCGATGTTCGAGGGCTACCTGACGCTGGCGGCCTGGGCCGAGGCGACCGAGCGCGCGACCGTGGGCCTGATGGTCGGCGCCAACCCATTTCGCAGCCCATCGCTCGTTGCGAAGATGGTCACGACGCTGGACCACATCAGCAACGGTCGGGCGGTGCTCGGCATCGGTGCCGCCTGGTTCGAGACGGAGCACGTCGGTCTCGGGTTCGAGTTCGGTGGCTCGCCCGGCGAGCGATTGCGCTGGCTGGACGAGGCCGCGCCGATCATGCGCGGCATGTTGGACGGATCGCGGCCGTCGAGCGAGGGCCGCTACCCCGCGAAGGAAGCGCTCAATCTGCCCGCGCCGGTCCAGCAGCACCTGCCGATCCTCATCGGCGGCGGCGGCGAGCGCAAGACGCTGCGGATCGTTGCGCGCTGGGCCGATGCCTGCAACCTGGGTGGCGGGTTCGAGACGGTGAGGCGCAAGGATGAGATCCTGCGGCGCCACTGTGACGAGATCGGGCGCGACGAGTCCGAGATCGAGCGAACCGTCGGCGTGGGGGTCTGCATCATTCGCGACGATCCGGCCGAGGCGCTGCGGGTGCAGGACGAGATGTTCGCCCGTAACGGGAACGCTCGGCGCTGGCCGAACCAGTTGATCGGGACGCCCGAGCAGGTCGTCGAGATCATGCGGCCGTTCCTCGGCATCGGGTTCCGGCACTTCATCGTGGGCTTCCCCGCGCCGTACGACGCGGAGTCGATGGAGCGGCTCATGACCGAGGTGAAGCCCGCGCTCGAGCCGGGCTGAGTCAGCAGCCGATGCGGGTCACCCTGCTTGCCGGCGGCACCGGCGGGACGAAGCTTGGTCATGGGTTCGCGATGCTGCCCGACGTGGAGCTGAGCGTCGTGGCCAACGTGGCCGACGACACCGAGATGCACGGCCTCCTCGTCTGTCCGGACATCGACGCGCTCACGTACACGCTCTCCGGGCTGATCGACGCGGAGCGGGGCTGGGGCGTCGCGAGCGACACGCACACCGCGCACGCCATGTTCGCCAGGCTCGGCGAGGAAGCCTGGTTCACCGTCGGCGATGCCGACCTGGCGACCCATGTCCGCCGTCACAGGCTCATGCGTGAGGGTATGAGCCTGACCGATGCCACCGAAGCGATCACGACCGCGTTCGGGATCGCCGCCCGCATCCTGCCATCCACCGACGAGCCTTGGCGCACCGTGGTCGCCACCGATACCGCCGACCTTGCCTTCCAGGAGTATTTCGTTCGCCTTCGCCAGGAGCCCGAGGTGCGCGGGGTCCGCTTCGAGGGCGCCGGGCGGCCAACGCCGGCCGTTCTGGAGGCGATCGGGACCGCGGACGTGGTCGTCATCGGTCCATCCAACCCGATCGTCAGCATCGGGCCGATCTTGGCGCTCGATGGCGTCCGCGAGGCCGTCGCCTCCGCATCGGTCATCGCCGTCAGTCCGATCATCGCCGGGGCGGCGCTCAAGGGCCCGGCCGGCCGGATGCTGGCCTCGCTCGGCCACGAGGTCAGCGCCGCGGGGGTCGCGCGGCTCTACGCCGGCCTGGCCGATCGCTTCGTCCTCGACGAAGCCGATGCGGGTCTCGCCCCGACCGTGGCGGAGCTGGGGATGGCCGCGCTGGTGCTGCCGACGGTCATGCGCTCCGAGGAGGACCGCGCGGCTCTGGCCAGCGCGATCGTGGCGGGCGTCCCAACCAATTGAGGCATCTTCACCGGAGCGCCTCGTCGGGTGCGATTCCCGCTCTGGACTGAGGACTGCCACGCGCGAACTGCACGCCGCCGCGCGGCTCACGCTCAGCCATCCTCATCGGAGTGCGGGAATGCCGCGCGAGAAGGCCGTCCGGTGAAGCCGTCTCCATCCGTTGAGACCTGGGTACGAGCGTCCCCTGGGAGCAACTCGCACGTCCGCGATATCCTGCACATGTGGCGGACCGGATCATCGTCCCGCATCGCGGCCTGGAGCAGGCGAAGACACGCCTTGCCACGTCGCTGAGCCCCGAGGAACGGATCTTCCTCGCCAGCCAGCTGCTCCAGCGCGTCCTGAAGGTGGCCTGCGAGGTGACCGATGACGTCGTCGTGATCAGCCCATCACGCGCGCTGCGCGAGATCGTCGAGCCGTCCGGAGCCCGCCTGGCCGTTCAGCGCGGCATGGGCCTCAACGAGGGCCTTGAGCAGGCGCGGTTCGACGCCCTGGCCGATGCGGTCGAGACGATGGTGATCCTGCATGGCGACCTGCCGAACCTCCAGGCAACCGACGTCGAGACGCTCATCGGCTCGCTTGGCTCCGATGGCGCCCCCGGCGTGGCGATCGCACCGGATCGCGCGGGAACCGGCACCAACGGTCTCGTCCTGCGTCCGCCGGGCGTCATCGGCTTCCGGTTCGGACCCGGGAGCTTCGCCAGGCACGTCGCCGAGGTCGAGCGTGCCGGGGTGCCGCTCGTCGCCGTCAACACGACCGGGCTCGCCTTCGACCTCGACACGCCCGAAGACCTGGCGCGCTGGCTGGAGCTCGGGGACGCCGCGTGACGGCTCGCCTCGAGCTGATCGCACTCGACGGCATTGGCGAGGTCGCCCCCGGCGACGACCTCGCGCTGCACATCGCGCGAGCCGCCGAACGAGAGGACCTGGCGCTCGACGCCGCCGACGTTGTGGTCGTGACCCAGAAGGTGGTCTCCAAGGCCGAGGGCCGGCTCGTCGAGCTGGCCTCGGTGGATCCATCGGCGCTCGCCGTGGCATGGGCCGAGCGCTGGGGCAAGGACCCGCGGCAGGTCGAGCTCGTGCTGCGCGAGTCGGCGGAGATCGTGCGGATGGGACCGGGCGGCCTGATCATCAGCCGCACTCATCAAGGGCTCGTGTGCGCGAACGCCGGGGTCGACGTCTCGAACGTCGGCGGCGGTGACACCGCATCGCTGCTGCCGATCGACCCGGACGCATCGGCGCGTCAGCTACGCGAGGCGCTGCGCCTGCGGCTCGATCTCGCCCCCGCGGTCATCATCAGCGACTCCTTTGGCCGTCCGTGGCGCAACGGCATCGTCAACGTCGCCATCGGTACCGCCGGGATCGAGGCGCTCCTCGACCTGCGCGGTACGCCGGACGCGGCCGGGCGCGAGATGGCGGCCACGGTCATCGCCGTCGCCGACGAGCTCGCGTCGGCGGCGGACCTCGCCGGGGGCAAGGTCGATCAGCGACCCGTGGTGGTGGTCCGGGGCTACGCCTGGCGCCCTTCGGAGGCGGGCGCATCGGTCCTGGTGATGGACCGAGAGCGAGACCTGTTTCCCTAACAGCTCCCGATCCAGCCGGCATGTACCGCGGGTGATACGCATCGGACATGCCCGTTGCGTACCCAGGGCGGTACGCCACGCAATGGCGTCAGTTCGGCGACAGGAAGAGGCTGACGATCTCGCCGTTCTCGACGCGGAAGTTGGCCTCGACGTTCATCGGCGAGACCCCCGGTCGCATGACGGTGACCTCGGCGATGTAGCTGGCGCCCATGTTCCGACTGTCATTCGTGAAGATCCGAAATCCGTCGCCGGCTCGCACGAACCATCCGCCGACCTTGTCGCGTCCGCGAAGGTTGGTGCGCTCGTCCGAGCCCGGCACGCTGATCCCCAGCACGGCGTGCTCGGCGAACAGCTCGATCGCCTTCTCGCGCCGGTCGTCGTTGATCAGCTCGAGGAAGAGGTCGACGGTCTCGGTGGCTCCCATGCTTCGCAGTCTAGCGCCGATGCGCCGGAGGCACCCCTCAGGTCTCTTGGAAGGGTGAATGCCGTCCGGGCGTCGCTAGACTGGCGAGGTGGAGCGCCTGCGAGTTGGACTGATCGGATGGGGGACCGTCGGATCGGCCTTCGGGACGATGGTGATCGATGGGCCGCTGCCACTCACGTTGGCGACCCTGGCGGTGCGCAACCGCGACCGAACGGACCTGCCCGATGGCGTTGACCTGGGCGGCCCGGACGAGGCACTGGACGCCGATATCGTGGTCGAGCTGGCAGGTGGCGTCGACGGACCCCTCGAGTGGGCCCGAACCGCGCTCGATCGGGGCACGCCGTACGTCACCGCCAACAAGGCGCTCCTGGCGACCCACGGCGGCGAGCTGGCCGAGCTCGCCGAACGCCGAGTCGCGGCCCTGCTCGGCTCCGCCAGCGTGGGCGGCGGGACGCCGATGATCGAGACCACCTCGCACCTCGCGGCGAACGGCGAGATCGTCCGGATGCGGGGCATCGTGAATGCCACGACGACATTCATCCTGTCGGCGATGGCCGAGGGCCGGACCTACGAGGACGCCCTGGCCGAGGCTCAGGCCGCGGGATACGCCGAGGCCGACCCGAGTTTCGACGTTGACGGCCGCGACGCGGCCCAGAAGCTCGCGATCCTCGCGTCGGTCGCCTGGGGACGCTGGCTGCCCGAGGCCGAGGTGGCGACCGTGGGCATGACCGATTTCCCCGTGGAGCACGGTTCCACGGTGCGGCTCGTGGCCGAGGCCACGCCTGATGAACGCAGCGTCGGCCCCCGGGTGCTCGACCCGGCCGATCCACTGGCTGTCATCAGCGGCGCGGAGAGCATGCTCGAGATCACCATGCGCGACGGTTCGTCGTTCCGGATCAGCGGCCCCGGTGCCGGCGGCCACGTGACAGCCCGCGCCGTCTACGCCGACGTTGCGCGCCTCGTGGCGGGGGAGCGCCCGATCCTCTTCGCCCCGCGCTGAACCTCGCCGGGGCCCCGAATCGGCTCCCGCCCGTGCACGTTCGGGCCTGGTGCGAGTATCGTCCAACGGATGGATCACTGGCCGACCGTTGGTGTCGCCGGCGCTCGCGGAGTCGTCGGCACCGTCTTCTGCTCCATTCTTGCTGACGCCGGGCTTCCGCCCGAGTGCCTCCGCGCCTTCGGCAGCGGCGATGGAACGAGCATCGAATACGCCGGGACGACGTTCCCGGTGCGCGTCCTCGACGCGGCGAACGCCGAGGAGCTCGATGTGCTGTTCCTGGCCGTCGACGCCGCGCAGAGCCGCGAGATCATGGCCGGGCCGGGAAGCCGCGTCCCGTTAGTGGTGGACAATTCCAGCGCATTCCGCCTGGCGGAGGGCGTCCCTCTCGTCGTCCCCGAGGCGAATGCCCGCGCCGCGCGTGAGCGAACGGGAAACCTGGTCGCCAATCCAAACTGCACGACCGCGGCCGCGGTCGTCGCCCTCGCGCCGATTCGTGATCTCGCGGGCCTCGAATCCGTCGACCTCGCCTCATACCAGGCGGTGAGCGGCGCCGGCCGCAAGGGCGTTGACGCCTTCGACGCCGAGCGCGGAACGGATCACCGTGAACCCGCAGTCGACTCACCGTTCCACGGTCGGATCGCCGATTCGGTGGTGCCCCAGATCGACGTCCTCGCCGACGATGGCTGGACCGGCGAGGAGCGCAAGATTCACGCCGAGCTGCGCAAGATTCTCGAGCTGCCCGACCTTGATGTTGCCGCCACCGCGGTGCGCGTGCCGGTGCACACCGGCCACTCCGTTGCGCTTCACGTGCGAACGCGCGATGAGACCACCGTCGCGGACATCGAACTGGCCCTGGGCGAGGCCCCAGGTGTCGAGTACCGGCCAGCCGATGGCTCAGCGCGGCATCCGATGCCGCTCGACGTGGAGGGACGAGACCCCGTCCTGGTCGGTCGCCTGCGAGCCGTTCCCGGTCGCGACCGCGGCTTCGCGCTATGGGTGAGCAGCGACAACCTGCGCAAGGGCGCCGCGCTGAACGCCGTCCAGGTGGCCGCGGCGGCTGACCCGGAGCGATTCGGTCGACTGGTGCCGCCACCGCGCTGACCGGGTCCGCCATCGGGTGCTGGTCACACGGATCGCTGATAGCTGCGGAACGCCCGGGTCGCGAGCGCGATCGAGGCCAACACCACGACCCCGAGCCCGCCGGCCCGAGGCAGGATGAACGCCCAGTCCGGGCTCGCCATGAGCGCCTCGCGTCCTGCCTCGATGGCCCAGTTCACCGGGTTGAAGGCCGCGACCGTCGCGATCCACTCGGGCGCCAGTGCCAGGGGCATGAACGCGGCCGAAAGGAAGATCAGCGGAAGGGTGAGCATGGTGTTCACGCCGATGACCGACTCACGCTGTCGCAGCGTGAGGGCCATGGCGCACGACAGCGCCGCGAAGGCGAACGCGACCAGGACGGCCATCCCGACGAGGACGCCGAAGCCGACCGGGCCGCTCGCGAACTTCGCGCCGAGGAGCCAGGCCAGGCCTCCCATGATCAGGCCCTGGATGACGAGAGCGATCGCCTCGTAGCCGATGCGGCCCACGATCAGCGCGCTGCGGCGCGTCGGGCCCGCCAGGAATCGGTCGAGGAGGCCGCGATCGATGTCCTCGATCACGCCCATGCCCGACCATCCGCTGCCCATCAGCGCGGTCATCACGATGATCCCCGGCACCAGGTAGTCGAGGTACGACCCACCGGCGGCAAATCCGGGGATCTCGACCACGCTGCGGAACAGCGATCCGAACAGGAGCAGCCAGATCACCGGCTGAATGAGGGTGATGGCCACGAACCACGGCTGGCGCAGCAGCTGCCGCGCGTGCCGCTGGGTCATGTAGTAGGACTGCGCGATGGCGGTCATGCGAAGGACTCCTCGGTCTGCCGGAAGGCCCGGCCGGTGTGGCGAAGGTAGACGTCGTCGAGCGACGGCCGGCTGACGGTGACCGAGGCGACGCCGATGCCGGCGCCCTCGAGCGCCGAGAGGACCGCGGGGACCGCGGAGGCGCCGCGGTCGGCACGGGCGCGAAGCGATCGGCCGTCGACGAGTGATTCGGCCACGCCGGGCACACGCGCGAGCGCCGCAACGGCTCGCTGATCGGCGATCGCCTCGGCCAGCTCGACGACGATCGCGTCGCCGCGCAGCTCGGCCTTCAGCTCGTCGGGGGAGCCGGTCGCGACGACGCGACCTCGATCGACGATGGCGAGCCGGCTCGCAAGCCGGTCGGCCTCCTCGAGATAGTGGGTGGTGAGCAGGATCGTGAGCCCGTCCTCGCGTGCCAGGCGTGAGACCTCCGCCCACAGCTCGGCGCGCGCCTCCGGGTCGAGCCCCGTCGTCGGCTCGTCGAGGAAGAGGACCTGCGGCCGGTGGATCAGCCCGATCGCGACGTCCAGCTTGCGGCGCATGCCCCCCGAGTAGGTGCGGCCCATGCGATCGGCCGCCTCGCCGAGACCGAATCGGGCCAGCAGCTCGTCGACCCGCTGGCGAAGCGGCCGACCGCCGAGCCCGTGGATCCGGCCGGCGAGCTCCAGGTTCTCCCTGCCCGTTGCCTCCCGATCGACCGCGACCGTCTGGCCCACCGTGCCGATCACCCGCCGAACGCGGTCGGGCTCACGCAGCACCTCGATGCCGGCCACGCGCGCCATTCCCTCGTCCGGGCTGGTCAGGGTCGTGAGGATCCGGACCGTGGTCGACTTGCCGGCGCCGTTGGGTCCGAGCAGTCCGAACACCGTGCCGGCCTCGACCTCGAATGTGAGGCGATCGAGCGCGAGCACGTCGCCCCGATATCGCTTCACCAGCCCGTCGGCGACGATGCTCCTGCTATCATGC
>DATBRU010000123.1:0-2926 GCA_036560105.1 Candidatus Limnocylindria bacterium
GCGTTCGGTGCCGCCAAGGCGCATTGCTCGCTGTACGTGATGAGCCCGGCGGTCATGGAGGCCATCCACGACGAGCTCGAGCCCTACGACACCTCGAAGGGCACGGTCCGCTTCACGGCCGATGCGCTCCTGCCGGAAGCGCTCGTCACGAAGCTGGTCAAGGCGCGGATGGCCGAGACGGACGCGGCGGCGAGGCGGTAGGGCTCGTCGGCGCACGGGACGACGCGGCACTAGACTCCGGCACATGGACCAGCTGCGACGCCTGTTCGGAGGAGGCACGACGCCCGACCGGGCCGACCCCATCGATCCGGCCGAGCTCGAAGCCTTCGAACGCGAGCGCGAACTCGAGCTCCTGCGCAACGAGGCTGCCGGCCACGATGAACTGATCCAGCGGCAGCTCAAGTACGCGCGGTTCGCGTGGCAGCCGCCGGCCCAGGGCAGTGAACGTCGGGCCGACGACGGGGAACGCTCGTCCGACGAGTAGCCGTCCGGCGCCGAGGCCCTCAGGAGCCAGCCGAGCGCACCGCTTCCCAGCCGCCCGACGCCCATGACGCCGCGATCGCCTGCTGCACGTGAGCCACGGCCGCGGCGTCCTCGAAGCTCGGCGGGGTCTGGGTCCCCGACACGACCGCCTGCAGGAACTGGCCGGCCTCGATGACCTTGAGGTCGTCGAAGCCGATGCCGACAGCCCAGCCGGGGTTGAACGAGCGGTGGAACGGGTGCGCCGGCCCGCTCAGCTCGATCGTCCAGCCCGTCTCGCTGGCGGACGCGGGATCGCGCCGGAAGTAGCGCAACTCGTTCATCCGCTCGAATGACCACGCCAAGGCGCCCTTGGTGCCGTGCACCTCGAACGCGAGGTCGCATTGGGAGCCCGTGATGACCCGGCACGCCTCGAGCGTGCCACGTGCGCCACCCCGAAAGCGCACCAACGCGCCGACATAATCCTCGTTCGTGACGTCGCCACGCGGATCGTCCGGGCCGGCCGTGTCGTAGTGCGTTCCGCCCGGGCGGGGCAGGGGACGGGTCCGGATGAACGTGTCGCGGCTGCCGACGAGCTCATCTATGGGACCGGCCAGCAGATGGGCCATGTCGATGGCGTGCGAGAGCAGGTCCGACAGCGTCCCGTAGCCCTGCTCGGCCTGGAATCGCCACGACAACACGCCGTCGGGATCGCTCGCGTAGCCGTTGAGGAACCGGCCGCGGTAGTGCGTCAATTCGCCAAGCGCCCCGCCGGCGATGAGGTCTGCTGCGTGCTGCACGACGGGCGCCCACCGGTAGTTGTAGCCGACGAACGTGATCGACGTCCCAGCCGCGCGGGCCAGTGCCGCCGCCGCCAGGGTCTCCTCGGGCGTGCGGCCGACCGGCTTCTCGCACAGGACGTGCTTGCCTCGCTCCAGTGCCGCCCGGATCACCGGGAGGTGCGTGTCGTTGGGAGCCGTGATGCTGATCGCTTCGATCGCCGGGTCGTCGACGACATCGAGCCAGTCGGTGGTCGAACGCTCGAACTCGAAGCGCGCCTGGGCCGCGGTCGCGCGTCCGCTGTCGGCGTCGGCGCACGCGACGAGGCGCGCCGAGATCCCGCGCTCCGCGAAGCGATCGCGGACGAGCCGGTACGCGCGGCTGTGCGCCTCGCCCATCCAGCCCATCCCTACCACGCCGACCCCGACCACGCGATCCATGCCCTCGCCTCCGTGTGAGGCTGCGAGCGTAGTGCCCGGAAGGTCTCGGCGTCTCGATCGGTCGAGGGTCAGTTCCCGACGCCGGGGTCGTAGATCTCGGCGGTTTCGCTGATGACCAGGACCCTGCCATCGGCCAGCAAGGTGGCGCCATCTCCCTTGTGGGGCCTGACCATGCTCGCAGTCGCCGACCAGGTCCCGCTGACGGGGTCGAACAGCTCGGCGGCCGTGAGCGGGTCTCGCGCGCCGGTCGAACCGCCGGCGATGAGCACCCTACCGTCGGTCAGGAGGGTGGCTGAGTGTCCGAAACGCGGCGTGACGAGGTCCGTGGTGGCGGACCAAGTCCCGCTGGCCGCATCGAACACCTCACCACGAGCTGGCACGACATCACGGCGGAAGGTCGTGAACGCGCCGACGACGAGGACCCGGCCATCGGAAAGCGGTGTCGCAGTCAAGGCGCTGCGGGCATCGATCATGTTCCCGGTGGCCGTCCACGATCCGGAGACCGGGTCGTAGAGTTCGGCTGAGGCGACCGGTTGGTCGTCAGCAATGCTGCCGCCGACGACGAGGACCTTGCCATCGGCCAACAGCGCGGCCGCGAAGCCAAACTGTGGCGTGACCATGGTCCCGCTGGGCGTCCAGGACCGCCTGCTCGGATCATACAGCGCGGTTCGGCCGTGATCGCCGAGCGCGAGCACCTTGCCGTCGCGCAACACGAACATGGCTTCGAAGCCGCCGGGAAAACCGCCGTCGGGGCCTCGGGGCATCCCGCCGGCGACGGTCGTCCAGGTCTTGGTGGGCGGGTCGTACAACTGGGTCGTACCAACGAGCACGGTGCCATCGTGCAGGAGCAGTGCGATGGGATCGTCCATGTACTGGCCCATCCGCCTCGTCTCGGACCAGGTCCCGCTAACCGGGTCGAACAGCTCGGCCGAGTTCTCTCGGCCGGCAGTGCCACCGCCCGCGACCAGCACCGTGCCATCGGGCAGCAGCGTGGCGGATCCACTTCGCGGTATGACCATCCTCCCGGTTACGGTCCAGGACGGGCCTGTGGCCGGCACGACAGACAGGCTCGGCGAGGCGGATGGACCGACAGAGCTGTCCGCCGTCGAGCTTGGTGCGACCGCGGACTGCCACGGATTCACGGCATAGAGCGTGCCGCCGACCGCAACTACGCCGATCACGGCGGCCGCGGCCAGGCGCATGGGTGTCTTCATCGTCAGGAGCCTCCGCGGCATGCGTCCGACGCG
>DATBRU010000124.1:0-31486 GCA_036560105.1 Candidatus Limnocylindria bacterium
TCGAACCTGCGAGTACGCCGAGTCCGACCAGTGCCCGAACGAGAGGAATCCGATCTTCTTCACATCACTGCGCCCCAACCGCGCCGAGGAAGGCGACCGCGTTGGCGCCGAGTGCCTCGACGGCATACCCGCCCTCCTGGAGGGCGACGATGGGCATCCGCAAGCCGGCAATGGCGGCGCCGATGCGAGCGTAGTCGTCGGTCCGGAGCGCGAGGTTCGAGATCGGGTCGGTGTGGTACGTGTCGAAGCCGAGCGAGATGACGAGGGGCGCATCGGCGTCGAAGGCGCGGATGGCGTCGAGGGCCTCGTCGAGCGCCGCCAGGTACGCGTCGCCCTCGCTGCCAGCGGGAAGCGGCAGGTTGAGCGTGAATCCCTCTCCCTGGTTCGCACCGCGCTCGACGGCGTAGCCGGAGTAGTAGGGGTACACGCCGGCGGGATCCCCGTGCAGGCTCACGTACAGCACATCATCCCGCTCCCAGAAGATCTGCTGTGTGCCGTTGCCGTGGTGGAAGTCGACGTCCAGGATCGCGACGCGCTCCGCTCCGCGCGCGCGCAGGGCCTCCGCGACGATCGCCGCGTTGTTGAAGAAGCAATAGCCGCCGATGAGGTTGCGCCCGGCGTGGTGGCCCGGAGGACGGCACAGCCCGTAAGCGAGCGGGGCGCCCGCCAGCACCAGGTCGAGGGTGGTGAGCGCGATATCGACCGCGGCGCGGGCAGCGGTGGCGGTGCCCTCGACGATCGGCGTGGCCGTGTCGAAGCAGAACGCACCGAGCCGGTCCCGGCGATTCACCGGCAGCCGCTCGAGCTCCATCGCTCCGGCGTACTCGCGCAGGAGGAGCGTGTCGGGGATGAGCGGACGCGCCGGGTCGTGGCCGGCGGACAGCGCATCGGTCCAGACGTGCTCGACGAGGTCGATCATCTCGAGATCGTGGACCGCGGCGATCGGGTCGGGCCCGTGCTCATCGGGCGCGATCAGCTCGTACGCGCCGGTGGCAAGCAGAGCCTCCTGGATGACCGTCGCGCGCTCCGGCGACTCGAAGCACGGCACCGGGCGGCCGCCCATGAGCTCGATGAGCCCGTCATGGGCAAGGTGATGGTCGGAGGCGACGAGGGGGATGGGCATGGTCGGGGCCACGATACCCGAGCCGCCGTCCGCCTAGACTGATGGCCGATGAAGATCGCCCACATTCGGGAGCGCATCGCCCCGGCCGGAGCTCCATGGCGCCTTGCCGCGGCGCAGGATCCCGATGGCACCCGCTGGCTCGACCTCGAAGCCGGCCGTCGAGTCCTGGTGGCTGCGCAGCCGGCTCGCGCACATAACTCGAGCCTCTTTCGCCAGCCGATCACGACGCTCGACGCCCACCTGGCGGCAGGGCTGCGCGTCGACGCCCTCGCCGACCTGCTCGAGGCGGAGGAAGACGACCCGATGGACGCATCGGACCTGGACTTCGGTCCGCCGATCCTGGCGCCGCCGACGTTCCGCGACTTCTACGCCTTCGAGCGCCACGTCGGAACGATGTGGAAGCGACGCGACATGGAGATCCCCGAAGCCTGGTACCGGCTGCCGATCTTCTACTTCAGCAACGTGAGCGAGATTCGCGGGCCCGGCGATCCCGTGTGGGCTCCGCGGGGCAGCACCGCGCTCGACTACGAGCTGGAGGTGGCGGCGCTCATCGACACGCCGGCCCGCGATGTCGACGCGCAGCGGGGCGAGCAGGCGATCGGCGGCTACCTGGTCATGAACGACTGGAGCGCGCGGGACCTCCAGCGCGAGGAGACCACCGTGCGTCTCGGTCCGGCCAAGGGAAAGGACTTCGCCACGTCGATCGGTCCGTGGCTGGTCACGCCCGACGAGCTGGCCGACGCGCGGAACGGCACCGGCTACGATCTGGCCATGACCGCCACCGTCAACGGTACCGAGCTCTCCCGCGGCACATGGTCCAGCGCGCACTTCAGCTTCGGGCAGATGATCGAGCGGGCCAGCGCCGACGTCCGGCTGCGACCCGGCGACCTCATCGGCTCCGGAACGGTCGGGACCGGGTGCCTGCTGGAGGTCCGCGACGAGATCTTCGGGCGCTACCTCGAGCCTGGCGACATGGTCACCCTGGCGATCGAGCGGCTCGGCGAGCTGACGGCGCCGGTCGTGGAGCGTTCGGACCGATGAGCTCCTCGGTCGAGGACCTGATCGCGCGCATGGCCGATGTCGAGCGGCGGCTGGCCGAGCACGCCGCTGCGCCGCTGCCGGCCGGGCTCTCCGACCCCGATCCCGGCGCCGAGGAGCGTTGGGAGGCCGGCCAGGTCTGGGCCCACCTCGCGGAGTTCCCGGCGTACTGGCTCGGGCAGGCTCATCGCGTCCTCGATGCCGGCGGCAACGAGCCGGTCCCATTCGGCCGCATCAAGACCGATCCGGATCGGCTGGCCGCGATCGAGCGCGACCGCCACACCGATCCCGCTGCCCTCCTGGAGCGCGTTCGCGCGTCGCTGGCCGCGACGACTAAGGCCATGCGTGCCTGGCCTCCCGAGGCGTGGCAGCGGCGAGGGCTTCATCCGAGGCTCGGGGTCATGGGCATGGACGAGATCGTCGACCGATTCCTGGTCGCCCACCTCGAGGAACACGCAGAGCAGCTCGATGGGCTGACGGTGGTGTGATGCGCGGAAGTGGATTCGGGGCCCAGCGGCGCGTCACCGGCGGAGACGGTGGCGGCGAGCTACGCGTCAGGCGCCTCGCCGTCCTCTGACGTCAGCTCGGCATCGGCGTACTGGGCCCGGCGCGTGGCGAGCCGAAGGACTCGCCGCACGAGGGTCTCCATGGATTCGAGATCGTACGCGCCACGGTATCGGACCTCGTTCACGAAGAAGCTCGGCGTGCCGGCCACGCCCGTCTCCTCGGCGCTGTTGACGTCCTGCGCGACGCGCGGCGCGAATCGAGCGGAACGCAGGTCCCCCTCGAACGCGGCGACATCGAGGCCGACGTCGGCGGCGTATCGGGCCAGGTCGTGCGGATCGAGATCGTCCTGGTGGACGAAGAGCAGGTCATGCATCTCCCAGAAACGTCCCTGGACACCGGCGGCCTCGGCGGCCTGCGCCGCGAGGGCCGCGTTCGGATGGACGTCGATCAACGGCAGATGGCGGAAGACGAAGCGCAGCTGGTCGGGGAACCGATTGAGCAGCTCGTGAACTACCGGTGCGGCGCGCCCGCAGTGGGGGCATTCGTAATCGCCGTACTCGACGAGCGTGACCGGCGCGTCGGGCGAGCCACGAACGTGATCGCGCACGGGATCCACCCGGTCGGTGAGATCCGACACCGGCCTTGAGGTCTTCGCCTCGGCTCGCCCGAGCAGCTCCCTTGGCAGCAAGCCGACCGCGTTGAACATGCCGATGCTGAGCAGCGCCGCCACGGTCGACGCGACGAGAATGCCCAGCTTCGCCTCGTCGAGGTTCACCCCGGAGTAGCTCAGCTCGGCGATGAGGAGCGACATCGTGAAGCCGATGCCTCCGACCGACGAGGCGGCCACGAGGGAAGGCCAACCGACGGCCAGCGCCTGGCCGCCGAGCCTCGGGCGCGTCGCCAGCCACGAGCCGAGCGGGATGCCGACCGTCTTTCCCGCGACAAGGCCGAGGACAATGGCGATGACGAGGGGAGAGGCGAGGCGCGCGAGGAGGTCGCCGCCGAGATCGACGCCCGCGTTGGCGAGCGCGAACACGGGCACCACGAAGAAGCTCGACACGGGGTGGAGGCCGTGCTGGAGTCGCTCGTTCGGCGACAGCGAGCGCGAGATGCTCCGTGCGGCCTCCGCGGCAAGCTCCGGAGTCGGGCGCTGGCGGAAGGCGCGAGCCACCCCGGTGGCCTCCTCCAGGTTGGCGCGCTTCGGCGGATAGGCGCTCGTGAGCAGTCCGATGGCCACACCGGCCACGGTCGGATGCACCCCCGATTCGAAGGCGGCGAGCCAGATCCCGATCGCCAGGACGGCGTAGGCCCAGGACGCCGCGTATCCGATGTGCCGCAGCACCGCCATGACGCCCAGCAGCGCGCCGGCGATCGCGAGGAGCACGAGCTGGACGTCCGCGCTGTAGAAGAGTGCGATGACGAGCACCGCGGCCACGTCATCCACGATGACGAGGGTCAGCAGGAACGTGCGAAGCCGGAACGAGCTCCGCCGTCCGACCAGGGCCAGGACGCCTACGGCAAACGCGGTATCGGTCGCCATGACCATGGCCCATCCGCGCGCCGCCTCGCCGCCGGGGTTGACCGCGAAGAAGATGACGATCGGCAGAATCATCCCGCCGAGCGCGGCGAGCACCGGCACCGCCACCCGCCGACGCTCGCGGAACTCGCCCATGTCGAACTCGCGGCGGACCTCGAGGCCGATGAGGAGGAAGAAGAGGGTCATCAGGCCGTCGTTGACCCAGTGGCCGAGGTCGTCGGTGAGGGCGAAGTCGCCGATCTGAAGGGAGACCTCGGTCGCCCACAGGGCGTGATAGGCATCGCTCCACGGTGAGTTGGCCCAGACCAGCGCCGTGATCGTGGCCGCGAGCAGGACGACCGCCCCTCCGGCCTCGGTGCTGAGGAACCCACGCAGGGTCGCGAGCCTGGGCTCGGTGGCCGTCTCGCCGTGGAAGCGCGTCGGACTGCCTGCCGCCTCAGCCATCGTGAGCCATTGTGGCGCACTCCCCGCCAGCTCCCCGGGCCGCGGCGTTTGCCGGACTCCGACGCCGCGGGGGATACTCACCGGCGCCGTGACCGACCAGACCGCCGCCCTGCCCCTGCTTTCCGGCCCCGCTCCCGAGGGAATGCCGGACCCATCGATGGCGCCACCCCAGATCGCCCGCAGCGGCGATCCGTTCGCGTCCCTGCGGATCGTCCACTTCGTCTCGCGGCTCGCTCGGAACCGGACCCATCAGCTGCGCGATGTCGTGGTGTCCCTCAACGCCGAGTTCCTGGATTGGTCGTTCTCCGAGAAGGTCGTGCTCGCCGAGCTCGTTCAGCTGCAGGCCAATTGGGCGATCAGCTTCCATGGCGACGACCGAATCGTGCTCGACCGCAACGAGCGGGGGCACACCCTGCTCATCATCGACTCGACGAAGATGAGCTCGTTCCTGGTGGCAGAGGGACGCCGCCTGGCCGATGCATGCGCGGACGAGCTGCGACGCTTCACCCTCGGAGACGGGATCTCCCCCGACAACTAGCGTCGGAGACGGTCAGACCCGGTCGGAGCCGCCGGCCTGGCCGAGCCCGGCGCCGATCGGCTCGTCGTGTGTCGGACGGACGGCGCCCTCGGCAACCGGCAGCGGGACGCGACGCGTCTTCGGTCGGAAGGGGCTCGTCTCGGGCACGACCGGCCCATCGGTCTCGGTGAGGGAGCCTCCGCGGTATGCCTCCCAGACGGCCATCACCGTGTCGCGATGCGGCTTGATGCGGCAGTGCTCGTCACGGTTGCCCATCTCGTCGCAGTAGCCGAGGGGCACACACTTCGGAACGAGGAAGCTGCCGAAGAACGGGCTGACCGCGAAGATCTCGTGGCGGATCTGCTTGAAGAGCTGCCGGATCTCCCATTGGGCCATCGTGCACAGGCGCAGGCCGCTCATGTGGATGAGCTGACGGAGGTTGACCGTCATGATCAGGTTCGTCTGCATCGCGTTCGGGAAGATGAACCGCGCGTCCTCGGCGGGCACCTCGGCCTGGAGCAGCTGGCCATACAGGTCGAGGTTCTCGTCGACCGCCCGTTGGAATCGGCCGGCGAGGTCATCGGGCAGGTCGCCGTTGGCGATCGAATCCGGAACCGTGTAGTTGTCGCGCTGCTTGAAGCTCACGTAGCGCTGCGACTGCTGGTCGAACGCCGTGCCGGCGCGATGACGGACGAGCTGGTGGCTGAGCGTCCGCGTCACTCCGCTGATGGCGAACGTGAAGTTGACGTGCTCGATCGTCGATCCGTGGCCCGACTCCATCACCTTGCGGACGAGGCTCTGCTGCTTCTCATCGGCGACTTCGCGGCTGACCGCCTTGTCCCAGATCTTGTCGGGCACGAGCTCGGAGTAACAGGTCCGGCAGGCCGTGTAGATGATCGGCAGGTAGTACTCCTCCACGATCTCCTTCGTCGGAAAGATGAGCTTGGCGGAGAGGGCGGACGAGGTGGACGGCATTCGAGCCTCACGATGCCAGCCAGAGGCCGGCGGGGACAGTGGGTTATCCACGGATTGTACCCACACATTGTATGACGGGCGTGGATAACCGGCGGTGAGCGCGAATGGCCGCGATTGGCGCCGATTCGTGCGCGGACGGCCCGATCTCGTGGGTCAGTCGCCGCCCGAGGATGTCATACGGCGTCCTCGCCCGCGCGATCCGCGTGCGCGGCGGGGTCGACACGCTCCTCGAGGCGTGCCAGGCCGTGCAGTCGATCGAGTGCGATGCGGTCGCCGCCCGCGCTCCGGGCGCTGTCGAGTGCCTCCTGGCCGCGAGCGAGAAGTCCATCCACGTCGAGCTCCTCGCCGGGGCGCATGGTGGTGACCCCGACGCTCACCGTCACCGGGACCTCGACCTCGACCTCGCTGAGGACAAGGCTCCGCGCACTCAGCCTGCGCCGGAGCGCGGCGGCAAAGGTCGCGGCTCCGGCCTCGTCGGTGTGGGGCAGGACGGCGATGAACCCGTCGCTTCCGGACCGCCCGAGGGCATCCGCCTGTCGGATGCGGAGGCGGAAGCGGAGGGCAACCTCGCGGAGCACGGCATCTCCGCCGCTCAGGCCAAGCGCGCCGTTGATCTCGGTGAACCGGTCGATGTCGATGAGCACCAGCGCGAGCGGATGGCGGTAGCGGCGCGCCTGGGAGACCTCGAGTCTGAGGCGCTCCATGATCGCCCCCCGGCTGGAGACGCCGGTCAGGGGATCGACCGTGGCGGAGCGCTCGAGCTCGCCACGCTGGAGGTCGATCGTCCGTCGGGCGCGGAGCAGCTCCTCGATGGTCGACCGCAGCTCATGGCCGAGGCGCTCCGACTCTGGCCGAGCGCCGGGGTCACGGACGACAGCCGTGATTCCGCTGCCCGAACGATGCATGGCAATCTCAAGCCCGCCGACGGCGCCGCGCGTGACGATCGCGGTCTCGTCCATTCCGAGGTCTGAGAGGGAAACGCCGAGCAGGTCCTCAGCACGGATGCCGATCGAGCCGGCGTCGAGCCCCATCAGGTCGGCCGCCGCGCCGTTCCACTCGCGTAGCGCAAGGCCGCCGTCGAATCGGAGCACCGCATCCGTCAGCTTTGCCGCGAGCTCCGGAAGGTGGTCCTCGTCCGGCGCGGCTTCGACGCGAGGGTCGAGCCGCGCGATGGCGGCCATGAGCGCTGCCCCGGAGAGCGCTCCGACCGCGAGGACCGACTCGAACGAGCCGTCGCGATTCGCCAGCATCCCCGCCGCGCCGGCGATGAGGAGCGCGGCTGAACCGCGGCTCGATGGCGCACCGACCACCAACGCGATACCGAAGAGGACGACGGCGACGGCGAGGATGGCGGTCTCGTAGGGCGCGAGCCACGCGGCGGAGGTCGGCACCAGCGTGGCGAGAACGAACGACTCGGCGAGGATGAGCACGGCCACGGCGCCCAGCCGCGTGGTCATCGTGTCCCGTATCGGTGCGGCTCGGCGCGTCAGGGTTGCAGCGACCAGCAGGCCTGCCGCCCCGGACACCGACACAGCGATGGAGCCCGCCCCGGCGAGGAGGGCAACGCCGGCTCCGGCGAGCGCGGCCCACGCGCCGCATTCGAGCAGGGCGCCGGCGCTGCGTTCCCGAAGGCCGTCCACGAGGCACGCGAGAGACGTGACCGTGGCGCTGGCGAGGAGCGCGGCGCCCATCACGATCGGCAGCCAGTCCAGGCCGACGTCAGCGGGACGCACGGGCGGCAGCGTGAAGAGGACCGCGACCGCTCCCAGGAGGACGGCGCCTGGCAGGAGCATGACGATCCCTCGGAGCGCCGACGCCGCGCCGGATCGGTCCATGCGGGGCAGTCTGGGCCTCGATCCGGCGCCGGCCAATGGTACGAACGATGCGACTGCCATACTCGCCGGCGTGACCGATCGAGAGCGGGCGGTGATGTCGCGTGGCAGCTTCCTCGCGGCCACCGATGCGCTCATCGCCGAGGGAGACGCGCTCCGTCGCAAGCCGGACTGGGACCGATTCCGTGCCTGGCTGCTCGAGTCCGACCGGTTGCTCGAGGCCGTCTGGGGGCGCATGGACCGCTACCACCTTGCGTGGCTGAACGTCGGTCGGGACAGCGCGCCGCCCGGATCGGAGCTCGATGAGGTGGGGACTCGGCGGTTCATCACCGAGGTCGCCGACGCAAAGCTGGCGGTACTGCGTACGATGAGGGGGTCGGTGGAGCGGCAGGGATCGATCCGGCTCTCCGACGACGATTCGGCCGATGACGATCTCCAGGAGGAGCCGTGAGCTACTCGATCGCCCCGGGCGGCCTGGCGGCCGTCCTCGCCCATCCCGATGACGAGAGCTTCGCGTGCGCCGGCGCATTCGCGCTGGCGCATGAGGCGGGCATGACTACCCGGCTGCTCGTTGCCACCCGCGGCGAGGCTGGCACGCCCGATGGGGTGCCCGACCCGTCAGTCGGTGGGATCCGCGAGGCCGAGCTGATCACTGCGGCCAAGGCCATCGGGCTCGACGAGGTCTCGATCCTCGACGGCTATCCCGATGGGGGCGTCGCCGATGAGTCCTTCGCCCGCCTCGTCTCCGAGATCACGACGTGGCTGGCCGACCGACGCCCGCAGGCCGTCATCACCTTCGGCCCGCACGGCGTGACCGGGCATCCGGACCACGTCGTGGTTGGCAGTGCCACGCGATGGGCCGTCGAGAAGCTGGCAGAGTCGGGGATCGCGCCGAACGCGGTCTACGTCATCGTGCCGATCTTCAACCCCGGAAGCCCGCTGTACGACCTCTCGCCGGAGGAGCAGGCGGCAACCCACCGGATCGAGATCACGGCCGTCGCCGATCGGAAGCTCGCCGCGCTGGAGGCCCATGCCAGCCAGGCCGATACGGCCGAGGCCATCGCCGCAATGCGCGCCGCGATCGAGTCAGCCGAGCCGATCTACGAGGGCTATCACCGCGTTCGGCCCCTGGTGCCGGCGCCACACCCGGTCTTCGATACCGCGTTGGTCTAGGCGGGACCCGACATCGCCTCGGTCCCGGCGTCCGATCACGCGAGTGATCCGTTCTTCGCGCGGCGCCTCCCTCGCGAAGGAGGGGTACACTTACTTGCGATGGCAATTGATTCGAACCTCGCCAAGGTGGATGAGGTGATGACGGCGCTCTACGACATCTTCGATCCGGAGATCGGGATGAGCATCGTGGACCTCGACCTGATCAAGGCCGTGGAGATCGGGTCGGGCGACACACCGACCGAGATCAAGATGGTGCTGACGACGCCGTTCTGCCCGTGGGCGGGCGAGCTCATCACCAACGTGAAGACGAAGGCCGAGGAAGTTGTCGGGCCACCGGTCAAGGTCACGTTGCTGGCCGACCGCTGGGAGCCGCCCCCCGGTCTCTTCTAGGCGGCCTCTTCTAGGCCTCGGAGCCCTCGCTGACGACCTCGCGTGCCGTGGCTGGCATCGACAGGGCGCGACGGACCGCCTCCTCGAGCTGGTCGACGTTGAACGGCTTCAGCACGACGATCACGCCCTGCTCGGTGAGGTAGCCCTGCTGCTCGGATACCGCCTTCAACGCGGCGGTGCAGACGACGATCGGAATCGAGTCGAGGCGGCGATCCATCTTCAGCTTCTGAAGCAGCTGCCAGCCGAGCAGCTCGCCATCGCCCATCAGGAAGTCGAGGACGACGACGTCCGGGTTCACCTCGCGGATCCGGCTCAGCTCGCGTGGGGCGTAGCTCATGAGAACCACCTCGAGTCCCATGTTCCCGAGGATGTCCTCGAACAGCTCGAGGATCTCCTGGGTGTCGTTGACGACGAGGACGCGAGGGCGTTCCTGCTCGGTGTTCACGGGAGCCTCCGGTTGCACGATGCCTGCCATGCGGCCGAGGCCCCGCTAGCATGACAGTCATGCGGATCTATACGCGGAAGGGCGACGCCGGCACCACCGGCCTGCTCTTCGGCGGCGACCGGGTCAGCAAGGGCGACCTGCGCACCGATGCCTACGGCACGACCGACGAGGTGGTGTCGGCACTGGGGCTGGCGCGGGCGGCGATCGGAGCCCAGACCGACCGCGTCGAGGTACGCCTGGCGACGCTGATCCTTCGCCTCCAGCGCGAGCTGTTCGTGGTCGGCGCCGAGCTCGCCACGCATGTGGATCGGCGTGAGCGTCTGACCGACGGCACCTCACGAGTGACCGAGTCGATGGTCACCGCGCTCGAGGCGGAGATCGACGAACTCGAGCTGGTCGTCGAACAGCCGAAGGAGTTCGTCCTGCCCGGCGAGTCGATGACCGGTGCGGCCCTCGACCTGGCGCGGACGACGGTCCGGCGTGCCGAGCGGCGCGCCGTCGCGCTCGCTGATGCTGGCGGTCTGCCCGACTCCCAGGTCGTGCCCTATCTCAACCGCCTGGCGGACCTGCTGTTCGTCATGGCTCGCGCGGCCGATGGGGGCTTCCGGCCGGTCCGCGGCTGAGCTTCGCGGATTCACGCCAGGATCAGGCATGCGTCTCCGGAATCGGCGCCTCACGGGCTAGAATCGGCACCTGATCGGTGCGATGGCGCCGCCAACCACCTTGCTCGTCTCGAGGAGATCCACACGATGGGCTATGCCGTGACCAACCCTGCCACCGGGGAGACGGTCAAGACATACGACACGATCACGGATGCCGAGCTCGAGGCCGCGATCGCCGCAGCCGACGAGGCGCACCGCACGTGGTCGAAATCGACCACGGTCGAGGAGCGCGCGGCCCTCATCCGCCGCGTCGCCGAGCTCCACACCGAGCGCCGCCAGCAGCTGGCCGAGCTCATCGTGCGCGAGATGGGGAAGCCGATCGGTCAGGCGCTCTCCGAGGTTGACTTTGCCGCGGACATCTACGCGTACTACGCCGACCACTCGCCGGCCTTCCTGAAGGACGAGCCGGTCGAGCTCCTCGCGGGCGATGGCTCGGCGATCATCCGCCGCTCCTCGCTCGGGGTTCTGCTCGGCGTCATGCCGTGGAACTTCCCGTACTACCAGGTCGCCCGCTTTGCCGGCCCGAACCTCATCATCGGCAACACGATCCTGCTCAAGCATGCCGGCCAGTGCCCCGAGTCCGCCGCCGCGATGGAGCAGGTCGTCCTCGACGCGGGCTTCCCGGCCGGCGCCTACGTGAACCTCTATGCCTCGCACGACCAGCTGGAGCGGGTCATTGCCGACCCGCGGGTGCAGGGCGTGTCGCTCACCGGCTCCGAGCGGGCCGGCGCCGAGGTCGCCGAGATCGCCGGCCGCCACCTGAAGAAGGTCGTGCTCGAGCTCGGCGGCTCCGACCCGTTCATCCTGCTGTCGACCAACGACCTCGACGCCGCCGTGCAGAACGCGGTCGACGCCCGCCTCGACAACAGTGGCCAGTCGTGCAACGCGGCCAAGCGCTTCATCGTCGCCGACGAGCTGTATGAGCCGTTCCTCGACAAGTTCACCGCGACCATCGCCGCGATCGAGGCGACCGACCCCACGTCCGAGGATTCCGCGCTGGGCCCACTGTCCTCGCTGCAGGCCGCCGAACGTCTCGACGAGCAGGTCAAGCGCGCGATCGAGAACGGTGCCAAGCTCGTGCACGGCGGCGCGCGCGACGGCGCGTTCTTCCAGACGACCGTGCTGACGGATGTCACCCCCGACAACCCCGCCTCGCAGGAGGAGTTCTTCGGCCCGGTCGCGCAGGTGTACCGCGCCACGGACGAAGCCGATGCCGTGCGGATCGCCAACGACACCCCGTACGGCCTAGGCTCGTACGTCTACTCCACCGACCCGGCCCAGGCGCTCCGCGTCGCCGACGGCATCGAGGCCGGAATGGTGTTCGTGAACGTCGTGCTCGCCGACGGCGCTGAGCTGCCGTTTGGCGGCGTCAAGCGCTCTGGCTCAGGCCGCGAGCTTGGGCGCTTCGGCGCAGACGAGTTCACCAACAAGAAGCTGATCCGCATCGGCTGACGCCGATCCGGACGCGGCCCGCGCCGTGAGGGATCGGCGTCTCGAGATAAGCACGTGATGGCCAATATCGTCGACTGAGCCCATATGCTGCGGCCGTGAGACGGCTGAATCCGCCGTCGACGATGGCAGCCGTCCGGGCTGAGGTGAACCGCGAGCGTCGCTCACGGTGAAGGGAGCTGGGTGGCCAGGCACACGGTCGACATCGGCAGGCCGATCGAGGACGTCTTCGCGGTCCTCACGAACGTCGAGCTGACCGGTCGGTGGTACCCGGCCAGGGTGGAGGAGTGGTGGACCTCGCCGCCGCCTCGAGGAGTCGGCTCGACCCGACGTGCGCGGACCTGGGTGCTGGGTCGGGCGATGGAGAACGACGCGGTGGTGACCGCATACGACCCGCCGCGACTTGCGGCGATGAAGGGACTCTCGTCCAACACGCCGTTCGAGGTGACGCTGAGTTTCGAGCC
This sequence comes from Candidatus Limnocylindria bacterium, assembly GCA_036560105.1. GTDB lineage: Bacteria > Chloroflexota > Limnocylindria > QHBO01 > QHBO01 > JACDBZ01. The sequence goes on from DATBRU010000124.1 coordinate 12,557, forward strand.
GGTCCAGGGCGGCACACGCGTAGTGGTCGAGTCCATATTCCATCTCAAGGGCCTGATGCGGCTCGTCGGCCCGCTCTTCATTCCGACCTACGAGCGCGGCTGGGAGAAGGGCCTTGTGCGGCTCAGGTCGATGATGGAGTCGGGCGAGCTATGAACGTCACGACACCCGCGTCTCGATGACCACTGCCTCGTTTGCGCGAAGCTCGACAATGCGGTTGACGGCAAGGCCATCCCGGTCGCGGTGCGTACCGATGAGGACGCGACCCGGCCCGCCATCCGGCACGGAGCGGGGCTCATCGGTCAGGTTGAGGACGACGTTGATTGATCCGCCCCGACCGATGCGCCTGAAGGCGAAGGTTCCGTCCGGCGTCGGCCCGAAGCGCTCGAAATCGCCCCGATGCAGCACCACATGGTCGCGCCTGAGGCGCAGCAAGTCGCGGGTCAGGACGAGGAGCGAGTCCGGGTCGTCGCGCTGAGCCGCGACGTTCATCTCAGGCGCATCGCCAGCCAGCGGTAGCCACGGCGTGGCGTCTGGTGTGGTGAAACCGGCGTTGGGCGAGGCGTCCCACTGCATGGGCGAGCGGCAGCCGTCTCGCCCGCGCCCCGGCTCGCGCCGCTCGAGCGGATCACGCGCATCCGCGGTGGCGACGGGGACGTCGACCATCCCGATCTCCTCGCCGTAATAGATCGTCGGCGTGCCCCGCAGGGTCAGCAGCATGAGCATCCCGACCTTGGCCTGGTCGCGACCCGCACGTTCCGGTGAGGCGAAGCGCGGCTGGTCGTGGTTGCCCAGCACCCAGCTGGCCCAGGCGCCGGGCGGCAGGGCACCCTGGACTCCCTCCACCGCATGCCGGACGGCGCCCGATGTCCAGGACGCGTTGATGACGTGGAAGTTGAACGGGACGTGGATCTCGTCCTGTCGTTCGCCGTAGTAGTCGGCCCAGCGCTCGAAGTCGGGGTGATGGAGCTCGCCGATGCTGACCCGCTCGCCGGGGTAGGAGTCCAGCAGGCGCCGAAAGTCGCGATAGAGCGGGTGCATGTCGGGGTGATTGAGGTCGTTGACGTGGAGCTGGGTCAGCCACGAGCCGAGCCGTGAGAAGAACTCGGCCTCTGGATCGGGGTTCGGTGGGTTGTCGCGCAGGAGCGGGTCCTTCATCACCAGCGGGGCGACGTCGATCCGAAAGCCGTCGACCCCGCGATCGAGCCAGAACCTGGCGACGTCGAACATCGCCTCCTTCACTGCCGGGTTGCGCCAGTTCAGGTCGGGCTGCTCGGGCAGGAACGTATGGAGGTAGTACTGGTCGGTGGTCGCGTCCCACTCCCACGCGGGACCGGCGAACATGCTGATCCAGTTGTTCGGCGGCGACCCATCCGCCAATCCGTCGCGCCAGAAATACCAGTCGCGCCTTGGGTTCTCTCGACTGGCGCGCGACTCGACGAACCAATGGTGCTGGTCGCTCGTGTGATTCGGGACGTAATCGACGAGAACGCGGATGCCGTGCTCATGGGCCGTCTCGAGGAGCGCGTCGAACGTATCGAGGGACCCGAAGAGCGGGTCGACGTCGGTGTGATCGGATACGTCGTAGCCGAAGTCGGCCATCGGCGAGGGGTAGAACGGGGAGATCCAGATGGCGTCGACGCCGAGCCAGGCGAGGTACCCCATGCGACCGGTGATCCCGGCCAGGTCGCCGGTCCCGTCGCCGGTCGCATCGGCGAAGCTGCGCGGGTAGACCTGGTAGACCGCCGCTGTCTGCCACCAGCGTGGCGGCGTTCGCTCCATGCCCAACAGGCTAGCGGCTGGACGGCTCGTGCAATACTCGTCCGTACCCAGGAGAGGGGACCACGGCTGATGTCGGAATCGAGAGACGCCTACGAAGTGCTGCAGGTCGCGCCGAGCGCCGAGCTGATCGTGATCCAGGCGGCGTACCGGGCGCTTGCACGCCGGTTCCATCCCGATGGCGATGGCCCCGACGTTGCTCGCATGTCCGAGCTGAACCAGGCGTACAACCAGCTGCGCGACCCACAGCTGCGGGCGAAGTACGATCGCGAGCGAGCTGCGACCCGGACGCGCGCCGTCCCGATCACCGAGCCCCAGGCGCACCAGGCGCCGGGGTGGTCGCGTGCCGAGGTCAAGGACCGCGCGTCGGTGCTCGACTTCGGTCGCTACCAGGGGTGGACGATCTCCGACCTCGCGCGTCGCGACCCGGACTACCTGCGCTGGCTCGCGCGCCACTCATCCGGCATCCGCTATCGCGCGGCGATCGCCGCGGCCCTGCCGAAGGATTCCGAGCTGCATCGCGACAGGAGCTCGGTGGCCTGATCAGGCCCCTGCTACGATCGGGCCGATGAGCAGCCGCTCGACTCCGCCCGCTCCGGAACCGCCCGTGCCGCCGGCTCGCGGCCGCACCGAGCCACTCGATCCCGCCGAGGCCGAACGCGTCTTCCGCCGTGGCGTGGCCCTCTTCAACGGCGTGCGCTACTGGCATGCGCACGAGGAGTGGGAGAAGCTGTGGCGCGCCGCGCCCGATGCTGAGCGGGATTTCTACCAGGGCTTGATCCAGGTGGCCGCGGGCCTGCTCCACCTCCAGCGCCGGAACCTCCGGGGTGCCCGCACGAAGCTGGCCGATGGGCTCGAGCGCCTGCGGCCGTACCAGCCGGCCCACCAGGGCGTCTTCGTTAACGAGCTGATCGGCGAGGCCAGGCGGCTCCTGGACGACCTCGAGGGTGGCTACCTGCCGTACCTCATCCCGCCGGTCATTCGATTCACCGACGCGGCCGAGCCAGACTTCAGCCGATGACCGACGGGGCCGAGACCCGCGTCGAAGGCGACTCCATGGGCGAGGTGAACGTCCCTGCCGCGGCGAAGTGGCGTGCCCAGACGCAGCGCGCGATCGAGAACTTCCCGATCTCGGGCCGGCCCCTGGAGCGCGCTCAGATCGAGGCGCTGGCGCGGATCAAGGGCGCCGTCGCATCGGTCAGGCGCGACGAGGGGATGATCGACGGCGCACTGGGCGAGGCCATCATCGCGGCCGCAGGCGAGGTGGCACGCGGTGACCACGACGCGCAGTTCCCGATCGATGTCTTCCAGACCGGATCCGGCACGAGCAGCAACATGAACATGAACGAGGTGCTCGCCACGCTCGCCGCCGAGCGGCTCGGCCGCCCCGTCCATCCGAACGACGACGTCAACCATCCGATGTCGTCGAACGACCTGTTTCCGGCGTCGATCCACGTGGCGGCTGCCGCGGGCGTGACGGGTGACCTGATCCCGGCGCTCGAGCACCTGGCGGGCTCGCTGGAGGGCAAGGCGGCCGAATTCGCCGCCGTGGTGAAGGCCGGGCGGACGCACCTCATGGACGCGACGCCGGTCACGCTCGGCCAGGAGTTTGGCGGGTACACGGCACAGGTGCGCATGGGCGTCGAGCGCCTCGTCGCCACGCTCCCGCGCGTCGCGGAGCTGCCGCTGGGCGGGACGGCCGTGGGGACCGGCATCAACGCGCCGAGCGGCTTCGGCGGACGCGTGATCGCCCGTCTCGCGTCCGACACCGGGCTCCCGCTGACCGAGGCGCGCGACCACTTCGAGGCACAGGGCGCGCGCGACGCATTGGTCGAGCTGTCCGGCCAGCTGCGAACCATCGCGGTGAGCCTGACGAAGATCGCCAACGACCTGCGCTGGATGGGTTCCGGTCCCCGCGCCGGCCTGGGCGAGATCAACCTCCCGGACCTGCAGCCCGGCTCGTCGATCATGCCCGGCAAGGTGAACCCGGTGATCCCCGAGGCGACGCTCATGGTGTGCGCGCAGGTGGTCGGCAACGACGCGGCCGTCGCGTGGGGCGGCGCCGCCGGCAACTTCGAGCTCAACGTCATGTTGCCGATGATCGGGCGCAACCTTCTCGAGTCGATCCGGCTCCTTGCCAACGTGAGCCGGTTGCTGGCAGATCGATGCGTCGATGGAATCACCGCCAATCCCGAACGTTTGCGCGAGTACGCGGAGAGCTCGCCGTCGACGGTCACCCCCTTGAACGAGCACCTCGGCTACGAGGAGGCGGCGAGCATCGCGAAGCAGGCGGTCGCCGAGGGCAAGACGATCCGCCAGGTCGTGCTCGACCGCGGTCACGTCTCCGACGGCCGGATCACCGAGGACCAGCTCGATGCAGCCCTCGACGTCCTTCGCATGACGCGGCCCTAGGGCGGATCCATCCGGTCGCCGCCGGCCGAGGGCATCCACGAGTAGCGAATCTCCGAGATCTCGGGCGACGCTCGATGGTCAACGTAGAGCCAGACGAGCAGGGATCCCGCGATGTGCGGACGAAGCACCAGCTGCTGACGATCAGCGGGGTAGCGCAGGATCCCTCGCACCGCGTCACGCTCGAGGTCGTACACGCTGAAGGCCGTTGCGTCCTCTCCCCACCACGCTGCGAATCGCTCCCCGATCGACGGGAAGTTGACGTACTCCTGCGGGGAGGTGTCCAGGAGATCCGCCGTCTCCGATTCCGGATCCCACGTGAACATCCTTCCCCAGTTGAGCATGTTGAAGCCCGGATCGGCTTCCTTCCACAGGATTCCGTACTGGTTCATGAGCGGCATGGTCGCCATGCCAGACGCGTCGAGTCGCATCGGCGGCAGAGGCCCGTCGGCGCCGAGCTGAACGCGGTAGACATGGCGCTCGTCGCTCGATCCGTCCTCGGAGTAGATGAGCTTGCTGTAGACGACGGAGAATCCCAGGACGGACGGGAACCAGAACTCGGCCTCGGCGGCAGGGCTCTCGGCGATGAGACGCGGCTCCCAGGTCGGCCACTGGGCATACAGGAGCTGTGAGACGGGTCCCAGAGGGCCGATGTCGAACGCCGTCCACGCGATGGTCGGGTAGTACACGCTGAAGCTCGGCACGTAGGTCGGAACCGCCGGATCACCCGGATGCCGATCGAGCAGGATCGGGTCGGCGCCCTCGTCCGGGATGAACCACAGGTTCCACGCAATCTCGCCTGTGATCGGCATGTCCACGAAGGCGACCCTGTTGAACTCGCCGCCGATGTTCACCAGCGAGTGGTCCCGATGCGGGTTGCGCCAGATCAGCTCTGGCTGGCCGGAAGCCGGCAGGACCCGGTACAGGTCGGGGGCCGCCTCCGGCTCGTCGAGGCCGGCCGAGAGGAGCACGGCGCTGCCCGTGCTCGCGTGCTCGAGGACCCCGGCGCTGAACTCGGCCGAGATGCTCGCGACCTCCATCTCGTCGGCGAGCTCGAGCAGCGTGACGTCGTCCGGGCCTGCCGACGGCACGGCCGATGCCGCGCCCGTCGAATCCGGGATCGGAACGATCACCGGATCCGCGGACGGCGATCCCGAGGGCGGGGCGGTGACGCCACACGCCACCACCCCGCCGAGCACCATGGCGGCAAGTGCCGTCACCTGCGCGATGCGCATCACCACACGAATCGCCCCGTGTGCTCGCCGATGAGCGCGGCGATCTCGAGGGTCAGATTCCAGTACTTGCCCGTTCCGCCTCCCTGGTTCTTGGACGAATCCGCGAAGTAGACGCGGGCGTAGCTGAGGCCGCCGAACCCGGACCACCCGTAGGCGGCGATCCAATGTCCGGGCGAGCTCACCACGTTGGGCCAGCTCGACAGCCGGTACTCCGAGTTCTTGTCGTGCGGCTTGACCGGGATCCCGAGCGGCATCTTCCAGCTCGAGATCGCGGTCACGACGAAGTCATGGAGCTCGTCGCCGGTCGAGCTGTTCCGGTCGAGGTCCCGGAGGTCGGTGACACCCCAGGCCCAGTTGGCCGGCGTGCGCGGCCCCCCAACGGTCGCCTTCTGGAGGCCCGCTGCCAGCTCGGGCGCGTTCGTCAGCCCGTTGACATCGGTCTTCATCCAGGTCGCGATCGTCGTCTGCGAGTGCTTGTTCGCGCCCGCCTTCATCGTCCACGCGTAGTTGGAGATCACCTGCCCGACCGCCGGACCGCAGTAGTGGTTCTTCGCCTGCTGCCGCGCCTCTACCGGGAGCTGAGCCGACGGGACGCACGAGGCGTCCATCACCTCCGTGCCTGAGACGCCCAGGTCGGCGGCGCGCGCAGTGCCCTGGGGCGGCGGCGCATTCGGGACGGCACAGCTCAACGACGACAGGCCGAAGTTCGCCGCCCGGAGCGACGCAACGTAGGTGAGCGCCGCGGCGACCTTGGTGTCGGAGATGGCCTGCTCCTTCGGGGTGAGCGGCCGCTCTGCCTGCGGCAGGGGTTGTGCCGGGGGCAACGGGCGAGTCGGCCTCGCGGCCAACGTCGAGCCGGCGCCGGCTCCCAGCGCGAACACGGCGGTCAGCACGGCCACCGCGATGCGTCTCGAGTCCATGGAAATAGCCTCCTGTGCTGCGGAGGCGGGCCGGCGTTCGAGCTTGCGAAGGTTCGTGTGCCGCCGATCATGGACGACAGTCTGTTAGGCGCCGCTTACCACGGGCTTACCGCCGGACGCGGACGGGCGTCGGGGCCGATGCGACGAGCGACAGGACGCCGGCTCGTCTCCGAGCCGGCGTCCTGCGTCGAGCCTTCGCACCGGGTGCCACTACTTCAGCCCCGTTTTCACTTCGATCACAGGATCCGGTGCGAGGGTTCTTCGATTGTGCCGTCAGTCTCGATCACGAGCCGGATGGTCGAAAGGGGCGAATGTCCCGCCCGTGCCGGGAACCTCGCCGGCGAAGACGGCGATAGAATCGATGCCCTGGACCGTTCCTCCCGAGCATCGTCGAGTCAGGAGACCCCATCTGCCCGTGACCACCTTCAAGAACCTCATCGGCGGCGAGTGGAAGCCGGCGGCGTCGGGGGCGACCTTCGAGAGCGTGAGCCCGGCGAACCACGAAGAGCTCATCGGCGAGTTCCCCTCGTCCGGTCCGGCCGACGTCGACGCAGCCGTCGAGGCGGCCAAGCGAGCCTTCCCGGCCTGGAGTGCCATGCCGGCGCCCAAGCGTGGGGAGATCCTGTTCCGCATCGCGCGACTCCTGGCGGAGCACAAGGAAGAGCTCAGCCGTCTGATGACACGCGAGATGGGCAAGGTCCTGCCCGAGGCGCGAGGAGACGTCCAGGAGGCCATCGACGTGGCCTACTACATGGCCGGCGAGGGACGCCGCCTCTTCGGCCAGACGGTTCCCTCGGAGATGCCGGACAAGTTCGCGATGGCCATCCGGCGCCCGATCGGCGTCGCCGGCGTCATCACGCCCTGGAACTTCCCCGTCGCCATCCCGGCCTGGAAGCTCTTCCCCGCGCTCATCTGCGGCAACACGGCCGTCGTCAAGCCGGCCAGCGACACGCCGGCCTGCCTGGTGCGCTTCGTCGAGCTCCTCGTGGAGGGGGGCCTCCCGGACGGCGTCGTGAACGTTGTCACCGGTTCCGGCGGCGAGGTCGGTAACGCCATCGTGGATCACCCCGATGTCAGGCTCATCAGCTTCACCGGCCACACCGACACCGGTATCGAGATCAGCACCCGGGCCGCCAGGACGCTCAAGCGCGTCTCCCTCGAGCTCGGCGGCAAGAACCCCATCGTGGTCTGGGAGGACGCCGACATCGACCTGGCGCTCGACGGCGTCGTGTGGTCCGCATTCGGCACGTCCGGGCAACGCTGCACCGCGGCCTCGCGCCTGATCGTGCATCGGGCCGTCCACGACGACTTCGTGCATCGCCTGCAGCAACGAGTGGCGAAGCTCGTGCTCGGCGACGGCCTCGACGAGCACACCGATGTCGGCCCGGTCATCAACGAGGTGGCCGTCGAGCGGATCGCCAGCTACGCCGCCATCGGGCGCGACGAGGCTGAGCTCGTGTCGGGCGGGGAGCCGGCTCGCAATGGCGCCCTGGCCAAGGGCTCGTTCTTCCAGCCGACGATCTTCACTGAGGTCAAGCCGGACGCCCGGATCGCCCAGGAGGAGATCTTCGGGCCCGTCACCTCCATCATCCCGGTCGACGACTGGGACGAGACGGTGCGCATTGTCAACAGCGTGAAGTACGGCCTCTCGACGTCGCTCTTCACCCGCGACATCAACCTGGCCTTCCGTTCCATCCGGGACTTCGACTCCGGCCTCGGGTACGTGAATCACGGCACCATCGGCGCAGAGGCGCACCTTCCATTCGGTGGCACGAAGGCCACCGGCAACGGCCACCGCGAGGTCGGGCAGGCAGCGCTTGATTTCTTCAGCGAGTGGAAGAGCGTCTACATCGACTACTCCGGCAAGCTCCAGCGAGCACAGATCGACACGACCTTCGTCGACCAGGAGTAAGCCCCCGGCGCACCCGCTTGCCGCGACCGGCGAACCGATGCAACCTTGGCAACGATGCAGCTTCCGTACTTCCCCCTGCACGTCGTGGCCTTCCCGCATCTGCCCCTGCCCCTTCACATCTTCGAGGAGCGCTACCGGACGATGACGGCCGACCTGCTCGCCGACGGCTCGCCGTACGACGGCAGATTCGTGGTGAGCATGATCACCGACGGACCAGAGGTCGGTGGGATGGCGGCAACGCGCGGGACGGGAACGATCTGCCAGATCCGCAGCGCGGATCGGCTCGCCGACGGCCGCTGGATCCTGCTCGCGGTGGGCGTCGCGCGCGCGCACCTCGGCGAGGTTGATCGGTCCCGCCCGTACGCGCTGATCGAGGTCGAGGCGCTCGACGAGCCAGTCGGGGAGGAGGCGGCGGCGCTCGTGCCGGCGGTCCAGCTGGCGCTCGACGCGTATCTGGCCAGCGTGAAACGTTTCGTTGCCCGCGCTGCGTCAGGTGGGGACCAATCGCACGGAACGAGCGACGTGAAGGTCACCCTCGACGAGGTCCTCAAGCCGGTCCAGCTGCCGGACGACCCGGTCAGTGCCAGCTACGCCGTCGGCGGCATGCTCCAGGTCGAGCTGACCCGAAAGCAGCGCCTCCTCGAGCTTCCCGACGCGGCCACGCGGCTGCGCGCGGAGCTGGCCCTCCTGCGCACCGAGTCGCGGCTCCTCGATGACGGTGAGCTTCCGACCGTTCCGACGACCGACCTGGGCTACCACCCGAACTGACAACATGCGCATCCCGCGCTGGCTTCCCGGCAGCGTCGCCGTGGTCGTCACCCTTGCCGCTTGCGCGCCGCTCGGTGCGCCCAGCCCTTCGGCGAGCGTCCCTCGAGGCCCGACGACCGGAGGGGTGGTCTTCAGCCCGATGCCGAGCGCGGGCGCCTCGGATCCCGGAGTCCCGACGCTCACGCCGACCCCCGTGCCCAGCGATCCGACCAGCTACACCGTTCGCGGCGGCGACTCCCTCTCGTCGATCGCCCGCGGCCACCAGACGACGGTCGAGCAGCTGAAGGCCTGGAACGCGGATCGGTATCCATCGCTCGTGACCAGCCCGAATGTGATCGAGCCCGGCTGGAACCTGGTCGTGGCGACTGATGCGGCCATCACGCCGAATCCCGTTCCGTCACCAGCCACGCCAACCCCGGCCTCGATCCCGATGTCGACACCCGCGCCCGCGCCTCGAGGCTGTACGGCGGGCAACCGGGCGGCGGCAGGATCGATGGAGACGTTCCGGACCATCCCGGAGGCGGGACAGGCCGTGGCCCTGACGTTCGACATGGGCGGGCGCATGAAACCCGCCGTCGACATCCTGACCTTCCTTGTCGCGAACGACGTGTGCGCCACGATCTTCGCCACCGGCGCGATGAGCCGGACCGAGGACGGCATGGCGGCCCTCGCCATCATTCGCCAGCACCCCGAGCTCTTCGAGGTCGGCAACCACACGATGTTCCACTGCGACCTCGTCAGCGGCGGCGGCGGCTCACCTTCGAAGGCGCCGTGCGTCGGCGGCCCATTCACCGCCGATCGGATCCGTGCCGAGCTGATCGAGGCCGAGGCGATCCTGCGCGAGGCCACCGGCCAGAGCGCGCAGCCTTACTGGCGCCCGCCGTACGGCAAGATCAACGCCGAGGTGCTCGCCGCGGCCGCATCGGCCGGGTACACCAAGACGTTCCTGTGGGACGTCGACGCGGCCGATTGGAGGCCGATTGCCGAGGGGGGGCCCACCGCCGAGCAGATCGCGGCGAAGGTCATCACGGGCGCGGTGAACGGGTCGAACGTCCTGTTCCACCTCGGTGGCTACGAGACGCTCGACGCCCTCCACCTCATCGTCCCCGCCCTGCGCGACCGGGGATTCAACCTGACCAGCCTGTCCGATCTCCTGAGCTGAGGCCGGGTCAGCCTCCGGTCTCGGCGACGCCCGATCGTGGCTCTGCGCCGGCCGCAAGCGCCTCGCCGAAGAGCCGGACTGCGGTGTCCACCTCCGATGCGCTTACGATGAGCGGCGGGCTGAACCGAAGGGAAGACTCGCCGCATTCGAGCGTCAGCAGGCCGAGCTCGAATGCGGCCTCCTGGACGGCTTCGGCAGCCTCGTGCGTGACGAACTCGACGCCGATCATCAGACCGGAGCCCCGGATGTCGCGGATCTGCGGGTGACCGTCGGCCGTGCGCTCGAGCCCGGCGAGCAGCCGCGCGCCCTGGGTGGCCGCGTTGGGCAGTCCTTCGGCCTCGATCACATCCAGCGTGGCCAGGGCCGCTGCCGAGCAGACCGGATTGCCAGCGAACGTCGACCCGTGCGCGCCGGGAGGCCAGGTCCAGACCGACTCGCGGGCGATGAAGGCGCCGATCGGCATGCCGGACGCGATCCCCTTGGCGGTGGTGACGATGTCGGGTTCGACATCGGCGTCCTCGATCGCCCACCAGCGCCCCGTTCGACCCATTCCCGACTGAATCTCGTCCGCGACGAGCAGGATCCCGTGCTCATCGCAGAGCTCGCGAAGGCCACGCAGGAACGCAGCCGGCGCCGGGAAGTAGCCGCCCTCGCCCTGGATCGGCTCGATGACGATCGCCGCGACGTCGGTCGGCGCGATCTGCCGGCCGAGAATCGTCCGACGCAGGTGCTCGAGCTCGGCCGACCCGTCGCCGCCGGAGCCTTCGCGCCATGAGCGAACGCGTGGGAATGGGGCATGGTGGACCATCGGAACCAGGGGCCCGAAGCCGGCTCGCTGCTTGAGCTTCGAGTTGGTCAGGCTCAGGGCGCCCATGGTCCGACCGTGGAAGCCGCCCTCGAAGGCGATGATGCCCGGCCGATGCGTGTGGTAGCGCGCCAGCTTGATGGCCCCTTCGACGGCCTCGGTGCCCGAGTTGGTGAGGAAGACCCTCGCGGTCTCGTTGAACGGGGCAATGGCTGCCAGGCGCTCCATGAGCTCGAGATAGCGCGGCTCATAGAAATCGGTGGCCGCGATGTGGATGAGCCGTTCTGCCTGCGCCTGGATCGCGGCCACGACCTTCGGATGGCTGTGGCCGGTGGAGCAGACCGCGATACCGGCCGCGAAGTCGAGGAAGCGGTTCCCGTCGACGTCGGTGACGGTCAGGCCCGAGCCGGACTCGGCCACGAGCGGGTACGCCCGCGTCAGCGACGGACTGGCGACCGCGTTGTCGCGGTCGATGATGGCCCTCGCCTTCGGCCCGGGCAGCTCGGTGACGATGTGTGGCGTTGGCGCCTCCGAGGCAGCGGGAATCGAGGGGTTGGCTTCCATGGTGGTCATGTCGTACAGCACTCCGGATTCGGAGCGGCGCGTCCTGCCCGCGCACCTTGGCTAGACCGGTGCATCCTAGCAGCCAGGGCCGAGGGCGCCATACCCCGATCGGGGGATCAGCCGGAGGCCCGAATGGCCTCCCCGATGAGCCCGGGGCCGGCGTAGATCATCCCGGTCCAGAGCTGCACGAGGTCGGCGCCGGCCCCGATCAGGTGCTCGACGTCGGTGCCCGAGGCGACTCCACCCGAGGCTGCCACGACCAGCGATCGGTCGGCCAGGGCGGCGACCGTGGCGATCGTTCGGCGCAGGAGCGGGTGGCCCGACAGCCCGCCGGCCTCCTGGGCGAGCCGGCGCGATCGCAGGTCCGGACGGGTCACCGTGGTGTTTGCCACGATGACGCCAGCCAGCGGTCCGCCGCTGAGGCGGTCGAGCAGCGCCGCGCGCTCGTCATCGGACAGGTCGGGCGAGATCTTGACGAGGATCGGACGGTCGGGCGCCGCCTCGGCCACCGACTCGACGATCCGGCGCAGCTGCTCGGGCTCCTGGAGCCCGCGCAGCCCGGGCGTGTTGGGGCTGCTCACGTTGATGGCGAGGTAGTCGGCGACGGCCGCGACGGATCGGGCCGCCGCGGGGTAGTCCGATACATCCCCGTCACGGTTGCGACCGATGTTGACCCCCACCACGAAGCCGGTGGGCAGGTGGGGGCGCGCATCGGCGATTCGCGCAGCGAGGGCATCGGCGCCGGCGTTGTTGAAGCCCATGCGGTTGATGAGCGCCTCGTCGGACGCGAGCCGGAAGAGACGGGGCCTCGGGTTCCCTGGCTGAGGGTGCGGCGTGACGGTGCCCAGCTCGGCGAAGCCGAACCCGAGGGCGGCCCAGCCGCGAATCGCTTCGCCGTCCTTGTCGAAGCCGGCGCCCAGCCCGACACGATTCCGGAAGCGGAGGCCCATGGCGTCGAACGGCTCGGCCGCCACGGTGGGCGCGCCGGACGCGATCGGCGCGAGGCCCCGCCCGGGCCCGCTCCCGAGCATGCGGAGGGTGAGGTGATGGACGAATTCGGGATCGGCGAGGAACAGGAGGGGGCGCACGGCCCGATAGGCCGTGGTGCGCCAGGACATCGGTCAGTCGTCGTGCGCGCGCGGGAAGGCCATCGCCTCGGGGTAGACCGGCGGAAGGGGCTCCGCGGCATCGGGGTCGCCGGACGGGCGCGTCGGGTCGGGCGTCATGAACTCGTGCCAGACCTCGGTCCCGGCGGTCGGTGGGTCGTCGAGCTCCTTGATCGCCACGATTCCCTCGAACCGGATCGTGCCGGCCTCACCCTGCTCGGTCTCGTACTCATCCTCGTATTGGGGCGCCATCTCGACCGCGCGGCCGAGGGCGGCCTCCTCGTCCGAGCCGTCGACCAGGACGACGCGATCCTCGACGAGCGTCACGCGCTCCTCATCGCCCGCGAGGTACGCATATCGCAGCTGGACGGCGAACCAGCCGGACGGCTCGACCAGCGTGGTATCCATGGTCACTGCCCGACGACGGTCTGGGACTGCTCCCGCAGGAACTGCTGCACGTAGTACGGCCCGAGGCCGCCCTTCCCCGATGACCCGGAGCCCTTCCATCCGCCGAAGCTCTGGATGCCGGGCCAGGCGCCGGTCGTCGCTCCCGCTCGTCGGTTGACGTACACGACGCCGGCCTCGATGTGGTCGAGGAAGCTGCGCACCTCCGTGTCGTCATGGCTGAAGATGCCCGCGGTCAGGCCGTAGGCGGTGCCGTTCGCCTCGGCGAGGGCCTGGTCGAGCGAGTCGACCTCGCCGACGACGAGGAAGGGCACGAACAGCTCGTCACGGAACAGGCGATGCTCGAGCGGGAGGCCGGTGACGACGGTGGGGGACGGGTAGAAGCCGGTGGTGTCGTCGGCGTCGCCGCCGATCGCGATTGTCCCGCCATCGGCCGTCGCATCGGCCACGGCCTGGGTGAACGTATCGAGGGCGCGCTGGTTGATGACCGGTCCCATCCAGTTGCTGCGTTCGGTGGGGTCCCCGGTCCGGATGTCGCGCGTCTTGGCCACGAGCCGGTCGACGAAGCCATCCGCCACGTCGCGATGAACGTAGACGCGTGAGTTCGCGGAGCACTTCTGGCCATCGAAGCCGAATGCCGAGCGCATCACGCCCTCGGCCGCCTCGTCGAGATCGGCGGAGGGCATCACGATCGCCGGGTTCTTGCCACCCATCTCGGTGATGATCGGGCGGGGATAGTCGCGGGTGAAGCCGCGGTAGAGCTTCATGCCGACCTCGTACGAGCCGGTGAAGACCATCCCGTCGAGGTCGGGGTGCTCCTCGAGCTCGGCGCCGACCGTCTCCCCCGATCCGGTGACGATGTTCAGGACGCCGGCCGGCAGCCCTGCGTCGCGCATCGCCTCGGCGAACTTCATGGCGCTCAGGGGGGCATCGGAGCTCGGCTTGATGACCACCGTGTTGCCGGCGATGATCGCGCCGCCGGCCGGGCCTCCGGCGAGCGCCATCGGGAAGTTGAACGGGCTGATCACCGCGAAGACGCCGTACGGCCGGAGGACCGAGCGGGTCTTCTCGGCCTCGGACAGCGAGCCCATCGGCTTGACGAAGCCATCGGCCTTCTCGAACTCGTCGCTGTAGTAGCGCAGCAGGTCGGCCGTCTCCTCGACGTCGCCGAGCGCCTCGAGCCGGTTCTTGCCCACCTCGAGCGCCATGAGCGCGGCGTACTCGAACTGGCGCTCACTGATGAGGTCCGCGGCGCGCCGCGCGATCGCCAGGCGGTCTCGCCACGGCGTGTCGCGCCAGGCCGGGTAGGCTCCCCGGGCCGCGGCGATCGCATCCTGGACGTCGGTGCGGGTGCCCCTCGGGAACCGTGCGACCACGATCTCCCGATCGATCGGCGAGCGATCCTCGAAGAGGTCGTCGGAGGTGCGCTCCTCGGTGCCGATCAGCATCGGGTAGGCGCGACCGAGGTCAGCCCTGGCGCGTGCGAGCGCTTCGTCGAAGGCGGTCTGGAGTTCCTCGTTGTCGGCCGAGAGCGTCGCGTACGTGATCTTCATTCGGGGCGTGGTTGCCATCGGTCAGCGCCTCCTACGGGTGCGCGCGGGAGCGTCGGGGAGTGTCGCCGGTCATTATCGCACCGGTCGACGGCGGGCAGGCCGAAGGCCAGGCTCCGGGGGGAGAAGAGCCTGGCCCTCGACGGCGACGATGATATCCGGCGCGAAAAGCGCCCGCAACAGATTTCGCGCACGGATTGCGCAAGAAGCGTTGATCAATTCCACCGATCCGCCGGAGTCAGTCCTCCGGAGCGGCTCGGTGGTAGAGGCCCAGGTTGAGCCGCAGGAAGGGCTTGTGCGCGGCCATGAGGTAGGCGCGGCCGCGATCGCCGTACAGGCGGGGCAGAAGCTCGTGGGCGAGCGCCGTGTCGCGCAGGTCGACCCGGCTGTGGACGACCTTGATCTTGAACCCATTGCGCAGCCACCACCCCGTACGCCGTTGCGTCGCGGCGTGCGCCCGGGAGACTGTCTCGGGATCGAGGAGCGGCGCCACGTCGTCGCGGCCGTAGTAGCCGATGACGATCAGACGGCCGCCGCGACGGAGCACGCGCATCGCCTCGTCGATGGCCGGCTGGGAGGCGTCGTCGGGCTCGATCTCCGCCGACAGCACGATGTCGACCGCTTCGTTCCGAAGCGGGAGATGGGTCGAGTCACCCTCCACG
The DNA here is from genome assembly GCA_036560105.1 of Candidatus Limnocylindria bacterium. Lineage (GTDB taxonomy): Bacteria > Chloroflexota > Limnocylindria > QHBO01 > QHBO01 > JACDBZ01. The sequence continues at coordinate 27,832 of DATBRU010000124.1, forward strand.
ATGCGAATGTTCGGCTGGTGCGTCTCCGCGGCCAGGCGACGCGCCTCGGCGAGGAGTGTCGGGTCCGACTCGACGCCGTACGTTCGACCGGTGCGGCGCGCGAGCAGCATCGGGTAGTGGCCGAGCCCGGTCCCGACGTCGGCGATGCGCTTGCCGCTCATCGGCGTGATCCGCTCGAGAGCCGCCAGCACCTTGCGATCCGGGTCGATGGCCTCGGCAAGCCGGGCGTGAAGCTCCGGATCGGCCTCGGTCCACGGCGGCAGGATGGCCGGCATCAGGGCAGCTCCACGCGGAGCATGGCCGGCTCGGCATCGGCGCGCTGCAGCAGATCGTTGTCGGCGAGGATCTGGAGGTCGAACGCGATTGGCCCGGGTTGACGGCGCTCGGCCAGGATGGGGATCTCGAGGGTCGCGCCGGCCAGGAGCGGTCCGTACCCGAGCGAGGTGGTGCCCGCGGGCTCTCCGCGCTCTCCGGGCCCGATGACCCACTTCGTCCACTCCTGCACGAGCGGCGGGCCACCCTCTCGAATGCGTTCCTCCGACGGTTCGAACGGGGCGAGGAAGAGCACCTCATCGAGCTCGGTCGCCCAACGCAGGACGATCTCGTCGATCCGTTCATCGGACGTGTTCGTCACGGTGACGACGATCTCGCCTCCGTCCGCGTCGACATCGGGGGCGACATCGACCACGACGATGCGCGGGTCTCGCGCGTCCGGTGGCGCCAGCGAGTACGACGGTTCCGGGGTCGCAGTCGGCGCAGCCGTGATGCTCGGCGCGGCCGATGGCGAGCTGACCGGCGTGGCGCTGGCCGAAGGTGACACCGCCGGGGATGGACTCGGCGCGAGGACGCAGCCGGTCAAGGTCACGACCGCCACGAGGCAACCGGTCAGTCGGGCGATGCGCCTCACGAAGGGTGCTCGTCCAGCTCGGGAAGCCGATGGCGGATCGCGTAGGTGGCCGCCTGAGATCGGCTATCGAGGGCGAGCTTGGCGAGGACACTCGAGACGTAGTTGCGCACGGTCTTCTCGGCGAGTCCCATGGCGGTGGCGATCTGCCGGTTGGATGCTCCTCCGGCGACGTGTGCCAGCACGCGCCGTTCCTGGGCCGTCAGATCCGTGAACGCGCCCGCCTCCTCGACGCGCCGCGCGTTGCGCAGCCGCTCGAGCACGCTGCTGGTCACGGCCGGATCGAGCAGCGATCCCCCGGCCGCGACCGTGCGGACCGCGTCCACCAGGTCGGTGGACCCGACGCGCTTGAGGACATAGCCCGATGCGCCCGCGTCGATGGCGTCGAACAGCGCCTCGGAGTCGGCGTGGCTGGTGAGCATGATGACCGGGGTGGCGGGCAGCTCAGCGGTGATCTCCCGACAGGCCTCGATGCCCGAGCCATCGGGCATCCGGATGTCCATCACCACCACGTCGGGGCGATGCTGGCGCGCCAGCGCGATGGCCTCACGACCCGATGCCGCGCCGGCCACGACCGAGAATCCCTCCTGCGCATCGAGCAGCGAGACCAGGCCGATACGAACCACCTCGTGGTCGTCGGCGATGAGGATCCGGATCGGCGTGGCGTGCGCGAGCATGCGTGGGTCATCTCGACTGCGGGCTGAAGGCGAGGGGCATCGTAAGGCAGAGGCGTGTTCCCCGCCCCGGGGCGCTCTCGATCGCCAGGTCGGCGCCCAGGAGCTCGGCTCGACGCCGCATGTTCGTCAGCCCCTGCGCGCGACCGTCACGACCACCGGCGGCGGCCTTCGACAGGTCGTGGCCGACGCCGTCGTCGGCGATCTCGAGCCTGAAGGACCCGTCGACGGAGGCCATCCGAACGGTCACTTTCGTCGCGTGGGCGTGGCGCAGGATGTTGCTGAACGCCTCGGTGACGAGATGATGGAGCTGTTCGGCTTGCTCCCGGTTGAGCCGGACCCGCTCGCCACCGTCGCTGTCGATGTCCAGCTCGACCAGGGTGTTCGCCTGGAGCTCGTCCGCCACGGTGAGCACGATCGCCTCGGCGTTGCTGCTCTCCGGCGCTTCGGAGCCGAGGTCGAAGATCGTGCCGCGGATGTCGGCGATGATCCGGTTGAGCTCGCCCATGACGGTGCCGATGCCGTCGCGCGTGGGTTCATCGGCCCGCTGCGCGGCGCGCTCGAGGTGGAGCCCGGAGGCGTAGATCGACTGGATGATGCCGTCGTGGAGGTCTCGCGCGATGCGCTCGCGCTCGCGGAGCAGCAGCTCACGGCGCCGCGCCTCCGCCAAGGCGCGATCCGTCTCGCGTTCGAACAGCTCCAGGCTACGGATGACGGCGACCGCCATGGCGAGCCCGGTGAGCGACACGAGGACGCCGATGGGGATGCCGAGCGTGGCGAGCACGCTGCCCTCGTTGAGGATCGACGCGGGCGCGAAGGGGGCGACCATCGGCACCAGGCCCGCCAGGAGGCCGTAGGCGACGAAGGCGACGGCGGCAGCACTCATCGCGCGTGACACGCCGGTCCCGGCATACGCGCCGAGGCGTCCGGCGGTTCGGTGCAGTCCGATGGCGACGATGAGCGCGCCGGGGAGGGCCAGGAGACCCCGCGCCAGCACGTCGCCGACCGCCAGCGGGGCGCCCACCCCGGCCAGCGCCGCACCGATCTCCGGCGAGGTGATCCACGGCCCGGGGCCGGGCACGAAGCCGGCCGCCACCGTGGACGAGATCGCCACAGTCCCGATGGCCCATAGGCCGACCACGGCACCCGGCACGATGCGCAGCCACGGCTGACCGGCAACGCGCGGCAGATCCCCCGGGCCTGGGCGCAGGCCGATGAGCAGCTCGACGCCGAACTGGAAGAGAAGCGCGAAGCCGATGGGCTCCAGGAGGAGCTGGAGCAGCAGCAGCGCCTCGATCACAGGAGGCGGCAGGAATCCGGCCTGGATCGGGATGAAGAGGTAGCCCCAGATCGTCAGGCCGTGGACGATCCCGAACGCTGCCAGCCAGCCGAGCGACCGTGCGAGTGGCAGCTGCGAGCGACGGCGACTCTGAAGGGCGATCGCCAGGCCCATCACGAAGAAGACCTGCCCATACACCGACAGGACGATGAAGTGGTTCGTTTCGAACAGCTCAGCCAGCCAGCCCACGCTGCCATGGTAGGTGCGAGTGCACAGCACTCGCCCTCATGGACGCTTCAGCGGAAGCCCTCGACTAGCATTGACCTCGCCGATGACCGAGAACGACGAGCCGACCTCGACCTCGCCGCCGATGCCGATATCGGTCCGTGCATGGTTCGTCTGGGCCTTCGCGCTCCTGGCGATCACCGGACTGGTGCTGCCGCGAATCGTGTCCTACATCGACTTCAGCGAGCGCGCTCCGTTCAGCATCCTGGGCATCTTCATGATGGTCGAGCTGGCACTCGTGCTCTTCGGGATCACCGTGGCGCTGCAGCGCAAGCGCATCGCTCGTCGCTTCGCCATCGGCATCGCGCTGCTCCCGGTGCCGATCCTGGCAGGGCTCCCACCGGTCCTGTTCGACATGCCGTCCGACGCCGCCAATGGGTGGTTCGGCCTCATGGCGGTCATCGGTGTCCTCATCAGCCTGCCCCTGGTCATCGGCCTGAACCGGCCGGCCGCGCGCGAGTATTTCTCCGAGCCCTGACCCCCTACCTATACTCAGCCGGGTGCGGCTGGTCA
>DATBRU010000125.1:0-10358 GCA_036560105.1 Candidatus Limnocylindria bacterium
GCCTCTTCTTCGGCGCCGACCTGCGCTTCGTGAGCCAGTTCCCGGACGGTCGCTGACGATGCGAGTTCCGCTCTCCTGGCTGCGCGAGTACGTCGACGTCGACCTGTCGCCGCGCGAGCTCGCCGATGAGCTGACGATGCGCGGCATGGAGACCGCCGTCGAGACCGCGGGCGCCGCCTGGACCGATGTCGTTGTGGGCCGCGTGCTGGAGGTGCGACGGCATCCGAACGCCGACACGCTGTGGCTGGCGCGAGTCGATGTCGGACCGGCGGGTGGTGAGCTCGGGATCGTGTGCGGAGCGGATAACCTCGAGGTGGGGCAGCTCGTCCCGACCGCCTTGGTCGGTGCGGTGCTTCCCGGCGACCGCCGCATCGAGCGTTCGAAGATCCGTGGCGAGGTGAGCAACGGCATGCTGTGCAGCGCCATCGAGCTCGAGATCGGGACCGATGCGGACGGGATCCACATCCTCGGCCACGGCGAGCAGCTGCCCCTCGGGCAGCCGATCATCGAGCTCCTCGGAGAGGTCATCCTGGACGTGGACGTCAAGCCGAACCGGGGAGATGCGCTCTCGATGGTGGGCCTGGCGCGGGAGATCGCCGCGTTCACCGACGCCGAGCTCCGGATGCCGAACACCGACATCGTCGAAACGGACGAGCCCACCGATCGACACGTCACGGTGCGAATCGAGGAGCCCACCCTGAATCCGCGATTCGCGGCACGGTGGTTCGACGGCGTTCGGAACGGCCCGTCGCCCGATTGGATGCAGCGGAGGCTCGTCGCGGCGGGGATGCGACCGATCAGCGCGGTCGTCGACGTGACCAACTACGTCATGCACGAGCTCGGGCAGCCGCTGCACGCCTACGATGCCGAGGCGATTCCCGACGGCGAAATCGTGGTCCGGCTTGCCCGCCCGGGTGAGCCGCTGACCACAATCGATCATATCGACCGATCGCTCAACGAGCGCATGCTCGTCATCGCCGATCGTGAGCGAGCCATCGGGCTTGCGGGAATCATGGGCGGCGCAGGCACGGAGGTGAGCGCGACCACGACGCAGGTGATCCTCGAGGCCGCGATCTTCCACGGGCCGAGCATCCGCAATACCGCGCGCCGGCTCGGGCTGCGCTCGGAGGCGAGCATGCGCCACGAGAAGGGGATGGCCCACGAGCTTCCGCGGCTTGCGGCGGATCGCGCCGCGCATCTCATCGCGGAGGTCACCGGGGCACGGATCGGTCGGGGCATCGTCGACAACGACGCGGCTCCGAAGCCGCCGGACCGGATCACGGTGCGTGTCGCTCGTCTGCAACGCCTGCTCGGGATCGAGCTGTCGGGTGCGCGCATCGGCCAGATGATCGGTCCACTCGGGTTCGAGGTCTCCGGTGACGACGACGCGATCGAGGTGACCGTCCCCGGGCATCGGCTCGACGTGAGCATGGAGGCCGACGTAGCCGAGGAGATCGCCCGCGCTCACGGCTACGAGCGCATCCCCGGTCGCCTTCCGTACGCCGAGCTGCCACCGTTCCGATCCGATCCGAGCGAGCCGCGCGACCGGCTTCGGCGGATCCTGGCGGGCCTCGGGGTCGACGAGATCGTGGGCCACGCCCTCATCGGTCCCGACGACCTTGCCCGCACGGGTCTCGATCCGGTCGATCCCGCCCTCATCCGCGTCCACAACCCGCTCAGCCCCGAGCATGCGATCCTCCGACCATCGATGACCCCCTCCGTGCTCGCCGGCGTCGCGGAGAACGCGCGCCATCGCCAGGCAAACGCGTGGCTCTTCGATCTCGGCAAGGTGTACCGGTATCACCCGCAGCCCACGCCTCGCGACCGCGCTGCCGAGACGGCGGGGACTGGGCGCTACGAGTCGTGGGAGCTGGGGATCGCACTGGCCGGCTCGCCGGCACCCACCATGTCGGGGGAGGCACCCGGCGCGGCCGACGTCGGGGCCATCAAGGGCATCATCGACGCGCTCCACGACGCCCTCGGGGCCCCGCGCCCGTCCTATCGCGCGGAGGATCCGGGTGCTCGACACCCGCATCGGCATCCGGGCCGCACGGCGCTCATCGTGGATGCGAGCGGAAGCGCCTACGGCTCGCTGGGCGAGGTGCATCCCCGAATCGCCGAGGGCTGGGGGATCGCCGGCCGGCCGGTGGACGCAGCCCTTGCGGTCGACCCGCTCGTGGCGCTCATCCCGACGGAACGCCACGCGATCCCCGTTCCGAACGTGCAGCCGATCGACCGTGACCTCGCCGTGGTGCTCGACGAGGTGACCCCCGTCGGCGAGCTGCTCCGGGTCGCTCGGATGTCGGCCGGTCCCTTGCTCGCCGACCTGCGCCTGTTCGACGTCTATCGCGGCCCACAGGCCGGCCCGGGGAAGGTCAGCTATGCGCTGGCACTGCGATTCCAGCCGATCGAGGCGGGTGACGACAAGGCGATCGAGAAGGCGCTGAACCGGGTTCGAGGCTCCGTCAGCCACCATCTCGGCGGCGAGTTTCGCTGAGAGACGGAATCCTTGTCGCCCATTGCAGAGGGCTGGTACCCTTGCCGCCGCTCCGAGCCCGCACACGGGAGCGCTCGGATGGCAACCAAGCAACGAGGGCCTGAGGCGTGGAGCTCCTCTCACAGCTGACCTGGGTCGACCTGGCGATCATCGTTCTGCTGGCCGTCGGCGTCTTCATCGGGTTCACGCAGGGGATGATCCGGTACATCCTCAACTCGGTCGGCGTCCTCGTCGCGTTCGTGCTCGCGTCGCAGCTCACCGTCCCCCTCGTCGATCTGCTCGGCTTCTGGGAGGCGTTCACGCCCGAGGGGCGGCAGCTGCTGGTCTTCAACATCCTCTTCTACGGGCTCCTGATCGCCGCGTTCTTCCTGATCCGCGTGCTCTACCACCGCACCCGCCTGCCGATCCCGCGGCAGCTCGACGAGATCGGGGGCGCCATCTTCGGCCTGCTCTACGTGGCCCTCGTGATCTCCTTCGGATTGGTCATCCTCGACACCTTCTTCGAAGGCGGGGGTCAGACCGGAGGCTGGGTGAAGAGTCTCTACGAGTCACTCAACAGCTCGGTCATCGTTGAGTTCTTCCGAGTCACGATCCTGCCGATCGCCGGCTTCCTGGTCCGACCATTCGTCCCGAGCGAGGTCAGCGAGCACATTCCGCTGCTATGACCGCCGCGGCGGCTGATCCGTCGACGGCGCCGGAGCGCGGGTGGTTCGATCGGCCGGCCACCGCCCTCGCCCCCGATCTGTTGGGATGCCGGTTGGTGCACGCCGCCGCCGACGGCATCGTTGGCGGCAGGATCGTCGAGGTCGAAGCCTACCGGGGCCCCGAGGACCGGGCCGCGCATTCGTCGCGCGGTCGGACCCCACGGAACGACGTCATGTTCGGGCCGCCGGGCCACCTGTATGTCTACCTCGTCTACGGGCTGCACGATTGCCTCAACGTCGTCGCCGGACCCGCGACCAAGCCGGAGGCCGTCCTGGTTCGCGCACTCGACCTCGACGAGGGAGTCGACGTGGCTCGACGCCGTCGCGGAGATGCGGCCCCGAACCGCCGGTTGGCGGCCGGTCCGGGTAACGTCGGCCGCGCCCTCGGGGTCGATCGCCGGCTGAACGGCACCGACCTCCTCGATGGACCGGTATGGATCGAGAGGCGCCGCGTGCGTCCGCGGTCCATCGCGCGCGGCCCTCGTATCGGGGTCGACTACGCCGGGGCCTGGGCGCGAAAGCCATGGCGCTTCTGGATCGCCGATGACCCGCACGTCTCCCGCCGCTGAGCCGATCGCCGGCGCAGCTGCCGACGCATCCACGCTCCGGGCGCTCGAGCTACCGGCGATCATCGCGCAGCTGGCGGCGGCGACCGCGTTCGAGCCGTCGCGGGAGCTCGCCGAGGCGATGCAGCCGATGGCCGACGCGACGCACGTCGGCCTGCTGCAGGACCAGACCGACGAGGCGGAGCGGCTCATCGCCGAGCAGGCGCAGGCCTCGATCGGTGGAGCACGCGACATTCGAGGCGCGCTCGAGCGAGCCGCCCACGGCGGCCGTCTGACGACGGACGAGCTGCTCGATGTCGGCGCAACCCTTGGCGCCACCGAACGCTTTGCCACCCGCCTGGCGACCTGGTCCGGCCCGCACCTCGCGGGTGTTCGAGACGCGCTCGACCCGGCACCACAGCTGGCGCAACGGATCTCCCGCAGCGTGGACGAGAGCGGGGACCTGCTCGATTCCGCCTCGTCCGAGCTCGCGTCGATCCGGAAGCGTCTGCGGACGGCCCAGGATCGGGCGCGCGAGCGCCTGAACACGATGATCCGATCGCCGCAGATGGCCGGCATCATTGGCGAGGCCATCGTGACCGTCCGCGCCGGTCGCTACGTGATTCCGATCCGGGCCGAGGCCAAGAGCCGCGTCAAGGGCATCGTCCATGATCAGAGCGCGTCGGGAGCCACCCTCTTCATCGAGCCGCTCACGGTCGTCGACCTGAACAATGCCTGGACCGAAGCGACGCTGGCCGAGGCGCGCGAGGAGGAGCGCATCCTCGACGAGCTGTCGGCGGCCGTCGAGGCCCGGGCCGATGAGCTGCGCGAGAGCCTGGCCGCGTTGGCCCGGGCCGACCTGTGGATGGCGCGCGCCCGCCTCGGGGCGGCGATGGGTGGGACCAGGCCGATGATCGCCCTCGACGCCGCGGAGCTGCTCACCGCGCGCCACCCCCTCCTCGGCGACTCGGCTGTGCCGATCGACCTGCGGCTCGGCGATCGCTTCGGGTATCGCGCCCTCGTTGTGACGGGACCGAACACCGGTGGCAAGACGGTCGCGCTCAAGACGCTCGGCCTTCTCGCGCTCATGCACCAGGCGGGCCTCCGCGTGCCGGCGGCCGGTGGCGCGCGCCTTCCCGTCTTCCGGCAGGTCATGGCCGATATCGGGGACGAGCAGAGCATCGCCCAGTCGCTCTCGACATTCTCGAGCCACCTGCGAAACGTCGTCCGCTACGTCGACGAGGCCGGACCCGGGACCCTGGTCCTGCTCGACGAGGTCGGAGCCGGGACCGATCCGACAGAGGGCTCGGCCCTCGCCATGGCGGTGCTGACCCACCTCATCGAGGCCGGGGCCATGGTCGCTGCCACGACGCACTACGCGGAGCTCAAGACGTTTGCCACCGAGCATCCGGGGGTGACGAACGCCGCGGTCGAGTTCGATGTGGCGACGCTCCGCCCGACCTACCGGCTGAGCATCGGGCTTCCGGGCAAGAGCCAGGCGTTCGCGATCGCCGAACGCCTCGGTCTGCCGGCCGAGATCCTCGCGGCGGCGCGGGAACGCATCTCGGCCGAGCACGCGAGCATGGAGGAGACGCTGGCCGAGATCGCGGTCGCCCGCGACGAGCAGGCGGGCGCGCTGGCCGCGGCGAGCGCCGAGCGTGCGGCGGCGGCCGACGAGCGGCGGCTGGCGCGCACCGGCGTGACGCGTGCTCGGTCCGAGGCCCGGGAGATCCTCCTCGATGCGCAGCGCGCCGCCGACGAGCTCGTCGCTCGCGCCGAGCGCGAGGTGGCGGACCTGCGGCGCGAGATGACGCGTCAGCGCAACCTCGCGGCCGGGCGCCGTGGGGCGAATGCCGAGGCGCTGGCCGACCTCGAACGACGCGCTTCGCAGGCGCGCGAGGTGGCCGAACCGCTCGAGCCAGTCGACGGCGACGTTGTCGACGAAGGGGCCGACGGTGGCTCGGCGGCCCAGCCCCGAGTCGGCCTGTGGGGCCGTTCGCGGACCCTGGGCAGCGCGGGGCGTATCGTGGACATCAGTGGCCGAACCGGGCGGGTGACCCTCGAGACCGAGGGCGCGCGGCTCGTCGTCCCGGCCGATGACGTCGAGGTCATCGCGGAGCCGATCAGCGGCCCGGCCCCGCGGGATCTCGCAGCGGAAGAGATGCGCCGTCGTGCTGCGGCGCGGGTGTCGCCCATCCTCGATCTCCACGGAGAGCGGGTGGAGGCCGCGCTGGAGCGCCTGACGGCTCATCTCGACGATGCCCTGCTGGCCGGGCTCGACAGCGTGGTCATCGTCCACGGCGTCGGAACGGGAGCGCTGCGGCGGGCCGTGCGTGACGCGCTGCGCGAGCACCCGCGCGTCCATGGGTTCCGCGGCGGCCGCAAGGACGAGGGCGGAGAGGGGGCGACGGTCGTCGAGCTGTAGCGCTGCCTACGGGGTTGGCGTCGGCGTCGGTGTCGGGGTGAGCGCCGGGGTCGGGGATGGCGTCGGCTCGACGGTGGCCTCCGGCGTCGGCGACGGCGTCGGGGTTGGCGTCGGTGTGGGTGACGGAGACGGCGACGGGGTTGATGTCGGGACCTCGCCGGGCGTGCACTCCTCGAGCGGGGCAAAGGGCGCGTCCACCGGGCCCGGGAACGGGAGGCGCAGGATCGCATTCAGCTCGTCCTCCCGTCCCGACCACTGTTCGATCCACGCGCGGTTCGCCTCGTCCCAGGCGGGGTGCGACGCCTCCCAGCCGTCGAGCTGGAGGAAGACCTCCAATGCCGCCTCGGGCGGCGTTGGCTCGGCTGAGGGATCGGGGGACACCGACGGAGCGGCGGGCTCGAAGTCGCCGCAACCCTCCCGCCAGATCTTGCCGGTCTCGGCCTCGATCGCGAGCTCGAGGTGGGTGGTGTCCTGGGCGTCGGGCGTGATGTCGACACGGACCACTTCGGTGACCGTCGTCTCGGTGAACTCCCCGGGCAGCAGGCCGCTCATGGCGTCGATCTCGACCTCGACCACGGTGTCCGGTCGGCGGAAGTCGAACACGGGCAGATCGTTGAGCTCGGCGACCTCGGCCATGTAGTCATGCCAGATGAACGTCGGACCGTCGGCCGCGAAGACATCGGCGATCGCGCTGAAGTCGCTGTTGCCGACCCACACGCCCGTCACGATGGCCCCGGTCGGGTCGTCGGGATCATCGGGGTTACCCGCCAGGTAGCCGTACGCCTGGAGATCGCGGAAGTCGTTGGTCGTCCCGGTCTTGAGCGTCGCTGGCCGTCGACCGTCATCGGTCTGAAGCTGGAACCTCGGGCCCCACAGCGGGTTGGCCGACGGGTCGGTGTTGTCGGCCAGGATGTCCGTCACCAGGTAGGCCGAGGCGGGGGAGAGGACCTGGGTCGGATCGTCACCATCTGTCGCATGGTCGTAGATGACGTTGCCGTCGACGTCCTCGATGCGTTCGATGAGGTACGGCTCCGCCAGCTCGCCCGCGTTCGCGAATGCGCCGTAGGCGCCGGCGAGGTCGAGCTGGTGGATCCCGAGCGTCCCGAGCGTGAGGGAGGGAACCGCGTACTCACCGTTGTGTGCAGGATCGAACTGCAGCCCCAAGTTCCGTGCGAGCTCGACGACGTTCTCGGTGCCCACCATCTGCTGGGCCTTGCTGACGGGGACATTGAGGGAGTACTTCAGCGCGTCCCGCACCCGAACGGGCCCACGCTCTCTGCCGTCCGCGTTGGGCGGATCGAATCCATCGGCGATGTCGGTGCGCACGTCCATGATCATCGTCGCGGGGCTCAGGGCGCCCGACTCGAACCCGGTCGCGTAGGTGATCGGCTTGAAGGCCGATCCGGACTGGCGGTACGCCTGGCCGATGACGTCGAAGTTCGGTTGGTGCTCGGGGGTCGCTTCGCCATAGAAGTTGGCCGACCCAACGTAGGCGATCACGCCGCCGGTCCGGTAGTTCACCGTCACGATCGCGTCGTTGTTGATGTTCCGGCCGCGGAGCTGGCGGATCCATGGGAGGGAGGCGTCACCGTACTTCTCGGCCAGCTCCTCCTCGGTGAGCCGATCGAGGTCGTAGCCGAGCTGCGCCCACTTCTCGGCGACGACCTGGTAGCCGTTGTAGTCGAGCGTGGTCACGATGCGGAGCCCGTCGGTGTCGAGCGCCTGCTCACCCTCGAGCAGCTCGCCCGCCTCGCGTCGCACGGCGAACACGAAGTGAGGCGCGAGGTAGTCGCGGCTCCGCGGCGGGGCGAGGACGATCTGCTCGGAGCGTGCCTCGTCGTACTCGGCCTGGGTGATGAAGTCCGATTCGAGCATCTGCCGCAGCACGAGGTCGCGCACGAAGATCGACTGGGCCGTCTCGGGCACAACGTAGATCGTCTCGTCGCCGACTTCGACCTGCACCGCCTCGTTCGTCGGGTCGAGGCGTGATGGGGCGCGAACGAGGCCGGCGAGCAGTGCGGCCTCGCTGACGCTGAGCTGGTCCTCGGGGGCGTCGGAGAGGATGTCCTTGCCGAAGTACGCGTTCGCCGCGGCCCAGATCCCGTAGGCGTTGTTGCCGTAGTAGGACTGGTTCATGTACATCGCCAGGATCTGCTGCTTGCCCTCGTCGCCAGGGAAGCGCCGATCGAGCTTGAGGGCGAGCAGTGCCTCCTTGACCTTGCGCTCCACCTGGCGCTCCGGATCCGCCATGAATTCGGCGTCGAACAGGCGCATCCGGACGAGCTGCTGGCAGATGGTCGACGCGCCCGATACCGTCTCGCCGGCCTGGAAGTTCTGGAGGAAGGCGCGCACGATGCTGCGCAGGTCGACGCAGGGGTTGGACCAGAACGTCTGGTCCTCGGCTGCGACCTGCGCATCGACCATGACCTGTGGGATCTCGTCGAAGTCGATTGCGCGGCGATCCTCGATCGCGAACGTGGCGAGCTCCACGCCATCGGCGGACACCACGGTCGAGCCTTCGGCCAGGTCGAATTCCTCGATGTCGTCGACGCTCGGCAGGTCGCCGGTGAGCGACGCGTAGGCGTTCATCATGCCGAAGAAGAGCGCGGCGGCGGCCACGCTGAACACGACGAGGATGGCGCGTGGGAGGACGGTCGAGCCGGGCCGTCGACGAGGATCGGTACGCCTGGCCCTCCGCCCTGGCACGGGGCCGGGGCCCGGTGCTGGTCGTCGGGTCATCGCGCGGCAGGGTAGCACGGAGCGGCCGAAGAGGCCCGGAGGCGGCCCTGGAGCTTCATCACACGCCTGCTACGGCGGGCGGTCGGGCCTTGTTACGCTTCTATACTCACTCGATGGCCACGTCAGACGCTCGCACCGCGGTCCTTGACGACCTGGCGTGGCGCCGCATGATCGCCGACCACACGGATATGGATGCCCTCCGCGGCGCGATGGACGCCGGTTCGATCTCGTTGTACGGCGGGTTCGATCCCACCGCGCCGAGCCTTCACTTCGGGAATCTCGTTCTCCTCGTGACGATGCGTCGGCTTCAGCTCGCGGGCCATCGTCCCATCGGGCTGGTTGGCGGGGCGACCGGGCTCGTCGGCGACCCAAGCGGCCGGACGTCCGAGCGCTCGCTTCAGTCGCGCGACGTGATCGGCGGCTGGGTCGAGCGGATTCGCTCCCAGGTGGAGCGGTACCTCTCGTTCGACGGCGAGAACGCCGCCGTCATCGTCAACAACCTCGAGTGGATCGGCGAGATGAGCGCGATCGACTGGCTCCGGGACATCGGCAAGCACTTCAGCGTCAGCCGGATGCTCGCCAAGGAATCGGTGAGCGCCAGGCTCGAGGCGGGCGGCATCAGCTACACGGAGTTCAGCTACCAGGTCATGCAGGCGGTCGACTACCTCGAGCTGTACCGACGTCATGGGTGCACGCTGCAGGTCGGTGGCAGCGATCAGTGGGGAAACCTCACCGCCGGCGTCGACCTCATCCGCCGCGTCGAGGGAACGACGGCCCACGCCCTGGCGACGCCCCTCATCACCCGTCCCGATGGCGAGAAGTTCGGCAAGTCCACGGGGTCGACGCTGTGGCTGGACCCGTCGCTCACCACGCCGTTCGCCTTCTACCAGTGGTTCCTCAACACCGATGACAGCGTGGTCGGCACGTACCTGCGGGTCTTCAGCTTCCGCCCGCACGAGGAGATCGTCACACTCGAGGAGGCGACGGCGACGCAGCCGGATGCGCGGATCGCCCAGCGGGCCCTGGCCGCGGAAGTGACCGAGCTCGTCCATGGAGCCGATGCGGTCGCGCGCGCCACAGCGGCCTCGGAGGCCTTGTTCGGACAGGGCGATCTCGGCACGCTCGATCCGGACACGCTCGAGGCGGCGTTCGCGGACCTGCCACGCGCGGAGGTCGAGGCGGGCAACGGGATCCCATCAGTTCTCGAGCTGCTCGTCGCCTCGGGCCTGTCGGAGAGTCGCGGCCAGGCCCGCCGGGTGGTCGCCGAGGGCGGCGCCTATGTGAACAATCGTCGCATCACAGACCCGAGCGCCGTACCTGCGCGTGGGGACCTCCTCGCGGGCCGATGGCTGCTGCTGCGCCGAGGCAAGCGGAGCCTGGCCGTTGCCGAGGTGGGCGGATGAGGTTGGGCTTTCTCACCGGGGCCCTGGCTGCCGGCCTGGCAATCG
>DATBRU010000126.1:0-2675 GCA_036560105.1 Candidatus Limnocylindria bacterium
GCGATAGTCCTCGACATCGACCAGGACGCGGGTCCAGGTGCCCATCTCCTTGGAGAGCATCAGGTTGACGAGGTGCTGCAGCGCCGACAGGCGCTCGCCCTTGCGACCGATGAGCGCGCCGAGCGCCTCCTTCTCGTCACCATCGGCGACGACGTTGAGGCGGCTCGTCTCGCCGGTCTCGACCTCGACCCGGACGTCGAACCCGAGGTGGGTCATCAGCTGCTCGAGGATCGCCTTGCCGGCGGCGAGCGCCTCGGGCGAGGCCTCGGCCGCTTCAAGGTCGGCTCGTTCAGCGGCCAGCGAACCGCGCGCGGCCGCGACCTCGGCGGCCTCGGAGGCCGACAGGTCGGCCGATCCGCCGCGCGTCGGGGCCGGGCGATCGTCTCGCCGGGGTCGGTCGTCGCGACGCGGCGGGCGGTCACCACGCGGCCGGTCGTCTCGCGGTCGGTCGTCGCGGCGCGGCGGGCGGTCGCCCTGCGGAGGCCGGGGCGCCTGTGGCGGCCGGTCGCCCTGGGGTCGATCGTCGCGAGGCCGCTCATCACGGCGCGGCGGGCGATCGTCGCGGGGACGCTCCTCGCGCGGCGGCGCGGGCGGGAGCGGGACGGCGGCAGCGGCTTCACGCTTGGGTGCGGCGCCACCGAGCGCGGTGCGCGGTGCGGCGACGATCCGCGCAGGCTCGGCGCCCATCCCGAGGACGCCACGGCTGCCGGGGGTCAGGATCTCGAAGTCCAGGTCGTTCAGGTCGGCACCGAACGCCTCGCGGGCGAGCTTGAGTGCCTCCTCGACGGACTTGCCGGTGAACTCGCGGTACTCGCTCATGTCAGCGTCGTCTCCCTCGTCGGCCTTGGCGACCCTTCTTCACGGGGCGGATCGTCGAACTGGCCGTGGTCTTCTTGTCGGCGTCGGTCAGGATGGCCGCACGCTTCTCTGGATCAGGTGGTGGTGGCATCGACACCGGGAAGCGCGGGGCGTGGGCCGTCGCGAAGGCCGGTGTCCGGCCGAACAATGGGAACATCCCGCCCCAGCCCACGATGAGGTACTGCTGGATGATCGAGAAGATCGTGGCGGTGATCCAGTAGATGAACAGGCCGGCCGGCAGGAAGCCGCCGTATGCGACCGAGATGAGCGGCAGCAGCAACATCGTCTGACGCTGGATCTTCGTGTTGGGGTCGTCGTCCTCGGGCCGGGTCGTCGGCAGCATCATCCGCGACTGGACCAGCTGCAGACCGGCCGAGATGATGGCCAGGATGCTCAGGCCAAGGACGATCTGCGTGCCCGGGATGGCGATGTCCACGAACGTCGAGGGCTTGCTGACGTCGATCCCGCCGAAGATCGGGATGATCGTGTCGATGCACGGGCGGGTGGCGTCGACGACACCGTTGACCACATTGGTGCACGACAGGTGGAGGATCGGGTTGCCGAAGACCGACAGCATCGCTGTCGGGTCCTGGTTGGTCAGCCCGTGCTGGATGACCGAATACATGATGAACAGCAGCGGCATCTGGAGCAGGAGCGGCAGGCAGCCGGCAAGCGGGCTGATGCCCCGCTCCTTCATCAGCTCCTGTTGGGCGACGCGCGCCTTCATGGAGTCGCCCTTGTAGCGGCGCTGGATCTCCTTGATCTCCGGCTGGAGCATCTGCATCCGGCGCTGCGACGTGAGCTGGCGCCGGTAGAGCGGGATGACCAGTGACCGGACGACGAGGGTCAGGGCGACGATGGCCCAGCCGATCGCGCCTGGGACGCCGAGGCCCTCCAGGAACACGTAGACCGCGACCATGATGATGAACATGACCTGGAAGATCGGCGTGAACAGCCAGGCCAGGAGGCTGATCGGGTCGGCGCCGGGCTGCGCCGGCTGGAGGGGCGGCTGCGGCGTGGGCGAGACGTGCGGTGCGCCCGACACGCCCGATGCGCCGGGCTCGACCGGGGCCGCGCACGCGACCACGACCAGGACGACCAGCAGGAGGAGCGCGATCGCGCCGATCTGGTGCCAGCTGGGGCGGCGGATCGTCACTGTTTGCTGGCCTCGCTAGCGAACCGGGTCATAACCGCTCCCGCCCCAGGGATGACAGCGCGCGATGCGCCGCATGCCCATCCAGCTGCCTTTGAGGAGTCCGTATCGCTCGATCGCCTGCTCGGTGTAACGGGAGCAGGTCGGTTCGTAGCGGCAGCTCGACGGCATCCAGGCAAAGACGATCCGATAGAGCTTGATGAACCCGATCCCGATGCGCTTCAACCCGTGGAACCTCCGAGTGCGCCGCCCTTGCTGAGTGTTCGGCGCAGAGCTCCGACCAGCGTGTCTTGATCGGCTTCGACGATCGCCGGCTTGGCGATGATGAGGACGTCCCAGCCTGGCTGGAATGACGGCGACATCATCCTGAGCGCCTCGCGGAGCCGGCGACGGACACGGTTCCGAACCACCGCCCCGCCGAGCGCTCGGCCGGTCGACAGCCCGAAGCGGGTCGTCTCGAGATCGGTCCGCCGGAACCGGGCGATGAGGAGCGGGTGGGACCTGGTGGTCCCGCCGCCTTGGAACGCCGCGAAGTCCTGCGGTCGGGAGAGCATCACGAGCCGCGGCGTGTTGGAGCCGCGCCCGATGGTCAGGCTGTCAGCCGCTTTCGGCCGCGGGCTCGGCGGGCCGCCAGGATGCGACGGCCACCGGCCGACTTCATCCG
>DATBRU010000127.1:0-4981 GCA_036560105.1 Candidatus Limnocylindria bacterium
TTCGACATGACCGCCTTCGTCCTGCGCCACGCCACCGCCGCCAACGCCGTGTCGAAGCTCCACGCGCACACGGCAACCGAGATGTGGGAGGGCCTCGCCGGCCACCCGATCGAGGCGATCACCAATGGCGTGCACGTGCCGACCTGGATGGGCCGGCCGGTGCGAAGGGTGATCAGGGCGGCAATCGGGGTCCCGCTCGGGGTGGACATGGACGGCCCGGGGCCGCTCACCAGGCTGGGTGCGGTGGACGACGAGGAGCTGTGGAGCGCCCATCGCCAGCAGAAGCGCGAGATGGTCGCGTTCCTGGAGGGACGGCTGGCGCGCCAGTTCGCTCGGCACGGCGAGTCGCCGCGGACCCTGCGCGAGCTTCGCGGCGTGCTCGATCCGGAGGCGCTCACAATCGGCTTCGCACGGCGGTTCGCGACCTACAAGCGTGCGGACCTCCTCTTCCGCGACGAGGAGCGATTGGCTCGCATCCTCTCCTCGGCCGACCGGCCCGTCCAGGTGGTCATCGCCGGGAAGGCCCACCCTGCGGATCGTCCCGGGCAGCAGGTGATCCAGCACATCTTCACCCTGTCGCGCTCGGAGCACCTGCGCGGACGGGTCTTCATCGTCGAGGACTACGACGTGCGGATCGCTCGCTTCCTCATCGGCGGCGTGGACCTCTGGCTGAACAATCCGCGACGGCCGATGGAAGCCTCAGGCACGTCCGGCATGAAGGCGGCCATCAACGGGATCCCGTCCGTCTCGATCCTCGACGGCTGGTGGGACGAAGGCTACGACGGCGACAACGGCTGGGCCATCGGCGACCGTGAGCCTGACGGCGGGGACGGCGAGCAGGATGCGGCCGATGCCCACGAGCTGTACCGCCTGCTCGAAGAGGAGATCGTGCCTCGCTACTTCGAGCGCGGGCCGGGGGGAGTACCGGCGGCCTGGCTCGAGACCATGCGCGCCTCGATTGCGGCAGCCCTCTGGCAGTTCAGCACCGCCCGCATGCTGACCGAATACGTGGATCGTCTGTACCTGCCCGCCGTACGGGAGCCGGTGCAGGCCTGATCTCGAGCTGCTGAACGGAACCTATGGCTGGTGACGTCGGACGCGATCTATCGAGGCCGATGGGCCCGAGGGCGTGGCTGGGTGTCATTCCCGCAACAGATTGAAGGCCGCTGAGCGTGAGGAGCGCCGATCCGCGCCGTTCGTGCGTGGCAGCCTTCAGTGGGGTGCGGGAATCGCACCGGAAACCGCTCTCCGGTAAACATCGCTTGATCTATTGAGACCACGGCGCCGATTGCCTCGACGGCAACACCGACGTCAGGGCAGGTAGCGGCGCGGGTTCTCCCAGACGCCATGATCGTTGACGGCGAAGTGGACGTGGCACCCGGTCGAGAGGCCGGTGGTTCCCTCGTAGCCGATGACCGACTCACCGGTGACGATGGTGCCGGGCGACACGACCACCTGCGGCTGGAGGTGCCAGTACCAGGTCTGGATCCCTCCCCCGTGGTCGACAACCACCCCGAACCCCGTATCCCACGGCAGCAGCGGCTGTCCGGACGCCACCACCACCCCGGGACCCGCTGCGTACACGCGAGTCCCGCACCCTGCGGTGAAGTCGATCCCGGCGTGGAAGTGCGGGTGGTAGGTCCCGCCGTAGGTGTAGGGCGGCTCGAGCTGGAAGGTCGTCGGACCCCACTCCTGGGTGACCGTGGTCGGCCGTTCCGGCCAGCGGAAACCGAAGGTCGACTCCCGGGCGGCCTCCTCGGCGGCACGCCGTCGTGCCTCCTCCGCGGCGCGGCGCCTCGCCTCCGCGATGGCTGCTTCCTGTGCCTTGGCCTGGGCCTG
Organism: Candidatus Limnocylindria bacterium; assembly: GCA_036560105.1. Classification (GTDB taxonomy): domain Bacteria; phylum Chloroflexota; class Limnocylindria; order QHBO01; family QHBO01; genus JACDBZ01. The sequence goes on from DATBRU010000127.1 coordinate 1,840, forward strand.
GAGCTGCGAGGCGAGTGCGGCGGCGGCACGTGCGGCGCGCTCGTTCTGGGAGATCTTCGCCGCGACGTCGTCCTCCGCGGCAAGGGACGCGTTCAGGGCGTCTGCCTGGGCGGCCCGCTTGTCATCGGCCGCGACCCGCAGCGTGGCCAGCTCGGCCTGGAGCGCGGCGAGGTCATCGCGGCGCGCCTGGAGGGCCGCCTCCTCGTCCTCTGCCACGAGGCTCGCCTCCCCCAGTGCCAGGCGGCCCTCGCGAAGCGTGGCGCGCCGCGTCTCGAGCTCGGCGCGGATGGCGCGGACCTCGTCGGCGAGCGCGGCGTCCTGCTCGGAGACGGCCATGAGGTATCCGACCTGGGAGGTCATCTCGTCAAGCGAGTCGGCGGTGAGCAGGAACTCGAGCAGCGATGTCTGGCTGCGCTCGTAGGCGGAACGCAGGTGGTCCTCGAGCAGTCTCTCGCGCTCGGCGAGCTCGTCCATCCGGCGGCTGATCTGGCTGGAAACGATGGTCAGCCTGGCGTCGAGCACCGTGATCTGCTCGCGCAGCTCGGCGAGGCGCGACTCGATGTCGGCGACCTGCGCCTCGACTTCGGCGAGGAGGGCGGTGACATCCTCGAGCTCGGCCGTGACCGCGGACAGCTCGGCGCGCGCGACATCGAGCTGTCCGTCCAGCCGGGACGAGCGGTCGCGCAGCTGGGTGAGCTCGTCACGTTGGCGGGCGAGGGTGGCTGCCAGCGATGCCTGCGCCGACTGCGCATCCGCCAACCTGGCGCGCGTCTCGGCAAGCTCGGACTGCGGGTCCGCGGCCAGGGCCTGGCCACCGGGGTGAACGGTCACGACGCTCCAGCCCACCGTCAGCAGGGCGACGAACGCGACGGCGAAGCTGGATCGCCGCTTCATCGAGCGGTGATCCGCACTGTGCAATTTGCCCTATCTGCCCCGTGCGAGAGAGAGGGGCGATGGTCCCCGAGCGCCGGGGACGCCGGAAGCCGCCCAAAGTACTACACCGATGGTCCTGGCGCTACCCCTCGGCTGGCTGGTCCGCCTCTTCGTCGAGGGCGATGGCACGCATGAACTCGGCCCCGATCAGGACGACGACGCTCCCGAAGTAGAGGAAGACGAGCATCGTGATCGCCGTCGAGATCGGTCCCCACACGCTCTCGTAGTCGGCGATGCGGGTCGCGTACCACGTGAAGCCCGCGCGCAGCACGGTCCACAGGAACGTGGCCGCGATCGCGCCGAGCAGCGCGTGGCCCCACCCCACGCGACGCGTCGGCACCACGCGATAGATGATCCAGAACGCGCCGAAGACAAGCAGAATCGGCAGCAGGGTGGTGAGCGCCCACGTCGCCAGATCGCCGAGTGCCGGCGCCTCCACACGGTCGGCGAGCCGCTCCACGATGCCGGTCACCAGACCGATGAGGAGCGAGGCCAGGACCATGGCGCCGACGACGCCCATGAGCAGGAGCCCGATCAGCTGCTGGCTGACGAAACCCCGTCGCGGCGCGCTGTCGAAGACGCGGCTGATGCCCTCGGAAATCGAGCCGAAGAGGCCAAGTGAACCCCAGATCAGGAAGCCGATGCTGATCAGGGTCATGCCCCCGCGAGATGCGATCGTCGCATCGATGACGGCGATGATCGTCTCCGGGTTGATCGGGGCGATGTCGGTGATCCACTCCACCACGAGGTCACGGACGCGTCCCTCGTCCAGGAAGAAGGTGAGGACCACGATGCCCAGCACGATCACCTGGAACAGCGACAGGATGGCGAAGTAGGCCATGCTCCCGGCGAAGCGCAGGGCGTCGTGGTCGAGGAATCCGAAGACCACTCCACGGATCACGCGGGTCCAGCGTCGGCCTCCGATCCAGGCGTCGACATCGGCCACCACCTGTGTCGCGCGATCGAGCATCCGGCCTCCTTGTCCACGAACGGTACGCTGTGCAGCATGGCGCGTACCGAGTACGAGCTGCTTGACCTCGACGGCCACGAGGTCAAGATCAGCAACCCCGGAAAGCTCTACTTCGCCGATGCGGGCATCACCAAGCTCGAGCTCGTCCAGTATTACCTCGCCGTCGGCGACGGCGCGCTTCTGGGCGTCCGCGATCGACCCATGGCGATGAAGCGCTTCGTCGACGGCGCCGGCGGCGAGGCGTTCTTTCAGAAGCGAGCGCCAAAATCCATCCCCGACTTCGTGCGCACCGTCCAGCTCGCCTTTCCCTCAGGGCGCACGGCCGATGAGGTGGTGCTGGACAACCCTGCCGCCCTGGCGTGGGTCATCAACCTCGGGTGCATCGACCTGAACCCGCATCCGGTCCGTTCCGGTGATCTCGAGCACCCCGACGAGCTGCGGGTCGACCTCGATCCCGGCCCGGGCGTGTCCTGGTCCGACGTTCGCCGCGTCGCGCTCGTCGTGCGCGAGGTCCTCGACGACCTCGGCTACGCGGGTTGGCCGAAGACCTCGGGGTCGCGCGGCATCCACGTCTACGTCCGGATCGAGCCGCGCTGGGGATTCTCCGAGGTGCGGCGCGCTGCCCTCGCGCTCGCACGTGAGGTCGAGCGGCGGGCGCCATCGATCGCCACCAGCAAATGGTGGAAGGAGGAGCGCCACGGCGTCTTCCTCGACTACAACCAGAATGCGAAGGATCGAACCGTCGCATCGGTCTACTCGGTCCGGCCACGCCCAACGGCGACGGTCAGCGCTCCGCTGACCTGGGATGAGGTGCCGGACGCCGAGATGGAGGACTTCACGCTCCGGACGGTCCCCGAGCGGTACGCGCGGGTCGGCGACGTCGGCGCGGGCATCGACGGGCTTGCCCACTCCCTCGAGCCATTGCTCGAGCTGGTCGCGCGCCACGAGACGGAGGGCCTGGGCGATGCCGCGTGGCCGCCTCATTACGCGAAGCAGGAGGGAGAGCCCGCACGGGTTCAGCCGTCGAAGCGTCGTCGCCCGCCGACGGGCGAGCCCTCCGACGCGACCTCTCCGCCGGGGCGCGCCGGATCCGTGGCGCCGGCCATGCCGTCGGCGCCGGCGCGTAACCCGGACGGTTCCGTGCCGCCGACCGGGCGCCGCCGGTCGACGCAACCGCTGGTCGTGATCGGCCAGGCGGCCGCGAAACCCGATGCCCTGTCGGGCCTCGACCGCTGGCGC
>DATBRU010000128.1:0-10660 GCA_036560105.1 Candidatus Limnocylindria bacterium
CGCCGCGAGCATCGCTGCGATGAAGACGTTCACATTCTGCAGGTTGACCGAATCCAGAAGCTGAGCGCCAGGGACACCGGCGAGGAGACGGCGACCCTCGATGACGTTGATCTTGTCGATGTAGGCCGAGAAGAGCAGGAATGCAGCCAGCGACGCGGAGGCGATCGCATAGCCCTTCGTCAGCGCCTTGGTGGTGTTGCCGACGGCGTCCAGGCGGTCGGTGATCTCTCGGGCGCCCTTCTCAGCATGGCTGAACTCAGCCACCCCACCGGCGTTGTCGGTGATCGGGCCGAAGGTGTCCATGGCCAGGATGTAGGCCGTGGTCATGAGCATGCCCATGGTGGCCACCGCCGTTCCGAAGATGCCGCCAACGTTCTGGCCTTCCGCGTTCAAGAGGTTGGCCTGGGAGCCGAGCCAGTAGCTGGCGAGCAGCGCGATCGCGATCGAGATCGCGGTGACCAGCGTGGTCTCGTAGCCGACGGCGGTTCCGCTGATGATGTTCGTCGCGGGACCCGTCCTCGAAGCCTCCGCGATCTCACGTACCGGGCGGAACGTGCCCGCGGTGTAGTACTGCGTGATGTAGACGAACGCGATGCTCGTCGCCAGGCCGACGATGCCGGCGAAGAAGAACCAGACCCACACCGGCAGGCCGTTCGCGATCGTGCCGTTGGTGTCCATCATCACGAACGTGACGAAGGCGAGTCCGGCCACCGAGAGAATCGTGGTGACCCAGTACCCGCGGTTCAGGATGTTCATCGGGTTCTCGGTCTCCGACCCCCGGATGAAGAACATCGCGAGGATCGTCGCCAGTAGTCCGAACGCTCGAATGACGAGGGGGAAGAAGATCCAGGCCTCTGGATTGGGCCAGCCGGCAGACTCGGCAATCGCGAAGACCGCAACGCCTAGGATCATGGCGCCGATGTTTTCGGCCGCGGTGGACTCGAACAGGTCCGCGCCGCGACCGGCGCAGTCGCCGACGTTGTCGCCGACGAGGTCCGCGATCACGCCCGCGTTGCGTGGGTCATCCTCGGGGATCCCTGCCTCCACCTTGCCGACGAGGTCGGACCCGACATCGGCCGCCTTGGTGTAGATGCCGCCGCCGAGCTGCGCGAAGAGGGCGACGAAGCTTGCGCCGAAACCGAACCCGACGATGAGGAATGGAGCCTCGGCCACGGTGACATCGCCGAACGATTCGTAGATCGTGAAAATGCCCCACACGCCGAGCAGTGAGAGCGCGACGACGAGGAACCCCGAGACGGCGCCGCCGCGCATGGCGACCTGCACGGCCCCGACGAGGCTGGTTCGTGCGGCCGCGGCCGTGCGCACGTTCGAACGGACGCTGACGAACATGCCGATGATGCCCGACGCCATCGAGCAGGCGGCGCCGACGAGGAAGGCGATGCCCGTCATCACTCCGATCGGGAGGCCGGCAAGCGACGGAACGTCGGCCACGTCCGGCGTCTCGACCAGGCCGATGACGACGCCGATGATCACCGCGCCGACGATCGCCAAGACGGCGATCGTCGTGTACTGGCGCTTGACGAACGCGTCGGCCCCTTCCCGAATCGTGTCGCCGACCGCCACCATCTCGGGTGTGCCCGTGTCCCTCGACATGACGTCACGCGCGAGGTAGAGCGCGAAGAGGATGGCCGCGATCCCCGCTACCGGGATCACCCAGTTGATGAGCTCCATGGAACCTCCGAGTTCGGCCGGCGGCCACGCAGGATCGGGCGCGCTCTGGGCCGGGGCGAATTGCACACGAATCGCCGGCGGGAGGACACGATCAGGTGCCCCGCCAGCGATGGCGGGCGAATTCTAGCACGGTGCGCTGGCGCAAATTCAGGGGAGCCATCGGGGCCGAGCACCGCCGTCGACGAGGCGGGTCCGCTCGCCGCTGACCGGATCGTAGAGCTCGAGCGCGGTGCCGGCATCGGTCTCCACCTCGATGACCAGCTCCGATGTCCCCGGGGCGAATGTCCCGGAACGGACGCGCACATCGGCGAGCGACGGGCTGCTCGGTGCGCCGGTCGGGAGCTCGGTCAACCACAGGGCTCCGCTCCGATCCACGTACGCGATGCGGCCGTCGACCGCCACCGCGATGACCTGCGAGCCGATGCCGAACGGGCTGGCGCTGAGCGATCTCGCGGACCTCGGCAGGTGGAACACCGAGTCGGTCTCGGCCGGCTCCATCGGGCCCACCGGCGACGAGACCGTGACCGGTGCCGTGCCCGAGCGCGTGCCGGACAGCATTGCCCCCGAGGAATCGGGGAGCCAGATCGGCGCGCCGCCGGCAACGAACGCGAGGCGGCTCAGCCGTTCCGACGCGATGTCGAGCACGCCGATGGTTCCATCGGCCGCGACAAAGGCGAGCGACCCTCCGTCGGGCGAATAGCGTGGTGCGCGAAGCACCGGGACGTCATCAGGCGCCGGGGCCGAGGGCACCGGGCTCGCGTCGGGCTCGGTCGGGAGATCGACCGGCTCGGCCTCGCCGCCCCCGACCTGCCACTCCCAGAGGCCCAGGCCCGCGCCGCTTGCCGGATCGGCTCGGGCGAAGACCAGCCTGCGGCCATCCGGCGAGTACGACGGATCGAACTCCAGGGCGTCGGCATCGGTCAGGACACGACGGTCGGTCCCATCGGCACGCTGGAAGACAAGCTGCCGGCCGTCCGCCACGACCAGGGAGTCGCCATCGGGAGCGACCGCGTAGTCGACCACGGCGGTCAGCTCGGTGGTGAGCTGACGCTGCCCGCTCCCATCGGGATTCATGGCCCAGACGTTCTGGACGCCGGCGCGGTCCGTGATGAAGGTGACCTGGTTCGAGACCGTCCCGGCCGGGACGCCGGTCGTGAAGCTCCAGGCGATCGAATCGGCGAGGGTGTCCCCGTTCACGCCGACCATCCCGGGGACGAGCTCGATGCTGAAGGTCGTGTTTGCCGGGAGAGATCCGGACGGGACGAAGACGAGCGCGCTCCCGGCCCCTTCCTCGGAGAAGGGATCACCGGGCAGCCGAACGATCTCGACCGAGCCTGCCACGGACGGCGTGATCGTCAGCAGATCGTCCGAGGCGGTCTCGGGGTCGATCGGCTCGTCGAAGATCACGGCAATCTGCGAAGTCGTGGCGATGCCGTCGGTTCCGTCGCTCGGGATGGCCGTCATCGCGTCGAGGCCTGCGGCCACCGTCCGAAACTCGACCGTGACCGCCTCGCCGAGCGCCACACCGGCAACGTCGGTCGCCTCGGATCCGATGGTGATCTGGTAGTCCGTGGCTGGCTCGAGCGAATCGGTCGGCGCGATCTCGAGAACTCGCCCACTCCAGAGCAGCTCGTGTGTGAGCGATGGCGTGATCCGCAGTGCGGCCTCCACCGAAGCGGTGTCCATCAACGTCGTGAAGGTCAGGTAGACCGGCTCGTCGAGCGGCACGTCCGACGCACCGTCCGAGGGAGCCGCGACCTCGAGGGCAGGTCGGCCGACGGTGGTGAACTCGAATGGAGCCGGCGTGTCGTCCATCTCGTTGCCGGCACGGTCGCTGACGCCGGAGCCGATGCTCACGGTGTAGTCCGTCTCCAGCGCCAACGGCTCGTTCGGCGTGATGATGAGCGTGCTTCCGCTCCAGCTGGCCGCGGCCGACGTCACCGGCGAGATGGCGACCGCGGCCTCGGCGCTGGCCGGATCCACCGGTTCGCTGAAGACCACCTCGATGCTCGTCGTGACGAGCGCCAGCTGCGCCTCATCGCCCATGGGCTGCGTCAGGCGTACCTCCAGCACCGTCGGCGAGCGACCGTCAACGGTGCTGGCGACGTACAGCACGCCGGCCAGGATCAGGCCTCCCGCGCCGATGACGGCGAGGCTGCGGAGAATGACTGACCGCATCGGCGCCGACCGGCGCTCAGCGGTGACGGAGTCGAGCCGGAAGGATCTCGAGCTCGTCGCGGTACTTCGCCACGGTCCGGCGCGCCAGCACCACGCCGTCGGCGGCAAGCGCGTTGGCGATGTCCTGGTCGGATCGTGGCTTCTGCGGGTCTTCGGCCGCGATCATCTTGCGGATCTGGTCCTTGATCCCGAGCGACGCCGTGAAGAAGTGGCTGAATGGGACGACTTCACCGGACGGAATCATCACGAACTTGTCCGCCGTCGCCCGGCTGACGGTCGACTCGTGCATGCCGATCCGCTCCCCGACCTCGGCGCGAGTGAGGGTCACGAGGTGCTGAACGCCGTGGAGCAGGTAGTCGCGCTGTGCCTCCACGAGCGCCTCCGTGATGCGGTGCATGGTCGCCCGGCGACGGTTGATGTTGTCGATGAAGAATCGTGCCCGGCCGACGTAGCGACGGACGTGCTCCTTCTCATCCTCGGTCGCGTCGGCGGCCCGCAGACGTGACGAGAGCCTCGAATAGATCGGCGCGACCTGCAGGCTGAAGCGACGCGACTCGACCACCTCGACGCTGAGCCTTCCCTCGCTGGCACGGATCAGGACGTCGGGACGGACCAGCGTCCGCGGTCCGTCGTCGCTGACCGCCGCCGTGAACGCGGCCGTCGGATAGGGGTTGAGATAGGCCTTGACGAACTCCCAGACCGCCATGACCTCGCGCTGGGTGGCCCCGACGGCCAAGGCCGCATCCCGGAAGCGTCGATCACCGAGGTCCGACAGGTGGTCGGCCACCACGGCCTCGGTGTGCGGCGGGATGGCCGGTTCGCCTCGCTCGCGCAGGTAGTCGACCTGGGCCAGCAGCGACTCGGCGATCGATCGGGAGCCGATCCCGATCGGCTCGAGGCCCTTCATGGCTGCCAGGACCGCGGCGACGTCGGCTTCCGAGCCACCGCTCGCGGCCGCGATCTCGGCATCGGACTGCGTGACGAACCCGTTGGAGTCCAGGCTGCCGATGACGTAGTCGGCGACCACATGCAGCTCGGCCGGAAGCAGCGCGTGGAGGTTCCAGGTGAGGTGGTCCTGGAGCGTGAACCCCGCCTCGGCGCGCGCGATCGGGTCGAACTCGTCGCCCTCGTCGCGAAGTCGTGTCGCGCCATCGCCGGGGAGATCGTCGGCACTGATACCCGCTCCATCGCCGGCATCGGGCGCCTTGGCCGGCATGCAGTCGGTGCAGTAGTTGCCCGATACCGGGTTCCCGCAGATAGGGCAGACCGGGAGCTCGGTCATCTCGAGCGCGGGGTTCTCGTCCAGCTCGTCGGCGATCGCCGCCTGCAGCTCGACGGAGCTCATCTCGAGGATCGCGTTGGCGGCGATCTGCTTCGGGGTCACCTTGACCTGGATCGCCGGCTGCAGCTGCTGGGTGATCTCGACTGACAATCGCTTCCTCGTGGCGGCCGGGGTCCGGAGATTATAGGGACGATCCCCCAATGCGGCCCACGACGGCTCAGGCGGGAGCGGCGTTTACGCGTCGCATCACCGGCGGGCCTGATCCGAAGCCGATGATGCTGTACCCCGCCGGATCCTGCGACAGGCGGTCCCGATACTCCCGCATCGGCCAGCCGAGGATCGCGCATAGCCGAAGGCGATTCACATGGTTGTGCGCCACGACGATGGCCAGCCGTCCCCGATCGGCGGCAAGCCACGTCTCGAGCGGCTCGAAGATCGCGAAGGCGCGCCGGGCGACGTCCGCACCGCTCTCGCCACCCGGGCAGGCGTTCTCGAAGGGATCCTCCTCCCACGCGCGGCGTGCGTCGGGGTCCTGCGCGCGGCATTCATCCGCGGTCAGGCCGTCCCAGTCGCCGTAGTCGATCTCCAGCAGGCCCGGCTCGATCTCGATGGGCGGCGCCTCGCCGGTCAGCTGGCGAGCGACGGCCTCGATCGTCTGGCGGCAGCGCTGTGCCGGGCTGGACAGCAGGCGGACCTCGTCACGGGGGAGCTCGGCGATCTCGGCCACGAGGGCGTTCGCCAGGCCCTCGGCCAGGACGTGACCCTCAGGCGCGAGCGGAGGGTCGCTTCGTTGCCCGAGATTGCGGCCGGAAGCGCTCGCCGCCGTGGTCGCGTGCCGTACGAGAATGAGGGTGCCCATGGCTGTCCCGAGTCTAGTCGAGGCCGTGCGCTATCCTTTCGCCGCCCCGATCCCGCAAGCCAGGGTTGATGACCTACCTACCCGACGTCGAGACCGATCCTTCCGGCGCGCCCGCCTCCGGCGAGCGCGCCGGTTCGCGCCGCGCGCTCGGATGCGCCTTCGAGGTCGTGGAGACGCTCGTCCTCACGCTGCTCATCTATCTGCTGATCCACAACTTCGTCGCCCAGCCGTTCGAGGTCCAGCAGAGCTCGATGGTTCCCACCATCGTCGACGGCGAGTACATCCTCATCGACAAGCTGACGCCTCGATTCGACGGCTATCACTACGGCGACGTCATCGTCTTCAATCCGCCGACCGGGTCGGGCCTGGCGGACGACGGCATCCCGTTCATCAAGCGCGTCATCGGGCTGCCGGGGGACACGATCAGCCTCGAGAACGGTCGGGTCTTCGTCACCCAACCGGGCGGGAGCCCCGTGCGCATCGAGGAGCCCTACGTCCTCAGGCTCGAGGATGGCACGGCTGCGCCGACCGAGTGCCCCCGCATCGACTGCCCGATGGAATGGATCGTCGGTGACGACGAGTACTTCGTCATGGGCGACAACCGCCCCTCCAGCCAGGACTCGCGCGTGTTCGGACCGGTGGACGGCGACCTCATCCTCGGCCGCGCGTGGCTTCGGTACTTCCCCCTCGACCGGTTCGGCCTGGTCGAGAGGCCGTCCTACCCGCTTCTCGCGACCGACGAGGGCTAGGCCGGCTCCTCGGCCACGATCCAGGCGTCGATGTCGCGGTCATACTCGACCAGCGCATCCGCACCGAACCAGAGCCCGAGCTCCGCGGTCGCGGTCTCCGGCGCGTCGGAGGCGTGGATGAGGTTGCGAAGGCCGCTCACGCCGAGGTCGCCCCGGATCGTTCCTGGCTCGGCCTCGTTCGGCATCGTCTTGCCCACCATCTTTCGGACCACGGCGATGGCGTCCGGGCCCTCGAGGGCGATGGCCGCCACGGGTCCCGACGTGATGAAGTCGACGAGGCCGGCATAGAACGGCTTGCCCTCGTGCACCGCGTAGTGCTCCTCGGCCATCTCGCGTGGCACCGACACGAGCCGCATGCCGACGACCTTCAGGCCCTTGCGCTCGAAGCGGCCGATGATCTCGCCGATGAGGCCGCGCTGCACGGCATCGGGCTTGGCGAGGACGAGTGTGCGCTGCATACCGGATCGGTCTCCTGAGGAAGGGATCAGCCCCGGATCTCGGCGGCGCGCTCGAAGGCCTGCCGGGCCTCGTCATCGCGCCCTGCCGCACGGAGCAGGTCGCCGTAGAGTAGCAGACGCTCCGCTCCGGGCTGGCTCCCGAGCGTTGGCTCGATGATGGCCACGCCGTCGGCGGCGAGACCCGGATCGAGACGCAGTGCAAGAGACATCTCACCGTCCCCCGCTGCGCGGTCGCCACCGACATACGCGACCCGCGCATCCTCCAGGCGGGCCCGGGCGATCGCAGGCTCGTCGCTGTCCGCGGCACCCGGATCGGGAGCCCCATGGTCGGCTTCACGGGCGCTCCACGGCGGGCGCGCCGGGCGAGGAGGCTCAGGGCGCAGCTCGCTCGGTTCCGGCCACTGCAGCCGGCCGGGAACTCCGGCCCGCAGCACGCCGATGTCATCCGGCCCGATCGCCGCCAGCAGCCGCTCCTGGACCCCCGCCGCGCGATCCGCCTCACCGGCGGCGGACAGGGCCTCGGCCTCGATCAGCATGGCCATCGGCAGGCGGCGCTGCGGGCTCCCCGCGTGGATGCTCTCGAGCGCCACGCGCGCGGCTGCAGGCCGGTGCTGGCGCCAGAGGGCCTCCGCGAGCAGCAGGTTCAGGGCGTCCATCTCGGCCACGGCGCCGTCGCCGCCATCGGCCTCGAGCCGTTCGAGCCGCCGCCGAACGGTCCCCTCGGCCAGCCCGGGAAGCCCGGCGTCAAGCTGCGCGCGGCCGAGCCCGAGCTCATCGGCAATGACGTCGAGGATGCGCGGTTCGGGCGCGGCCGGCTCGTCGCTCATGCCCGCAGCACCGACTCGAATGGCCTGCGCGAGCGGAATGGTCCGAGAACGGCGAGGCGTGCGTTGGAGGGAGCGAGGTACCGGGCGGCAACGCGCAGGAGATCGTCGGCGGTCACCGCCTCGAGACGCTCGATCACCTCCTCGACGGTGAGGATGGCCGGCAGCAGGGTCTCGCCCGTGCCGATCCAACCCGCCACCGCGCCGGAGTCCTCCATCCTCAGCTCGAGACGGCCGCGCGTGTACGCGCGAGCCCGATCCAGCTCGTCAGGACGGACGCGGTCCGTGGTGATCCGATCGAGCTGCTCGAGGATGGCGCGTACCACCTGCCGCGACTCCTCCGGATCGAACCCGGCGTGAACGCCGAACATGCCGGTATCGGCGTACGTGGCACTGAAGGTCGAGATGTCGTAGACAAGCGACTGCCTCTCGCGCAGCTCCAGGAATAGCCGGCTGCCCATCCCGTCGCCGAGGATGGCGCCGAGCAGGTCGAGGGCCCACCGCTCGGGGTCGTCGCGCGCCACGCCCGGCATGCCGAGGCACAGGTTTCCCTGGCTCAGGCGCCGGTACGACACCCGTAGCGATCCGCTCGGCGCCGGCGCGGGCGCTGGTTCGGCAACGGGCGGCCGAAGCGCAGGGCGGCCATCGTCCGTGGGGCCGGCGGCGTGCCATTCGCTCGCCTGCCGCACGACCGCATCGTGGTCGATGGCCCCCGCAACCGCGAGCACCATCGCGGCCGGCCGGTACGACGCCCGCCAGTGCCCGACCACGGCCTCGTGGGTCGCGCGGCGAACGGCACCCACGGTGCCGGCGATCTCGCGCCCGAGCGGGTGGCGCTGGTACATGAGCTCGTCGAAGAGGGTGAAGACGTGGTCGCCGGGCGAGTCGACGTACATCCGGATCTCGTCCACGATCACCGGCTTCTCGGCCGACAGGTCGCGCTTTCGCAGGAGTGGGTGCAGCGCAAGCTCACTGACGGCGCTGAGCGCGACGTCGGCACGCTCGGCCGGCACCTTGGAGCTGAACACGGTGAGCTCGCGGTCCGTGCTCGCGTTGACGCTGCCGCCGACCCCCTCGACCACCTGCGACAGGGCGCCCGACTCCGGGTGCGCCCGCGTCCCTTTGAAGACGAGGTGCTCCAAGAGGTGAGAGAGACCGGCATGGCGGGCGTCCTCGTGCCGCGACCCGACCGGGACGAAGATGGCAACGCTCGCCGAGCGACTGCCGGGCATGGCCTGGGTCACGACGCGCAGGCCGCTCGGCAGGACGGAGCGGCGGTGCGGTGGCGCCTTCACCCCCCTCGGTCGGACGCCGGCAGGCGTCGCGGTCACGCCCCGTCCTCGTCCTCGTCAGGACGATCGCCGTCCGATGCCTCCGCATCGGCGGACATGAGCAACTCCATCTGGATGAACCGCAGATCCCGGGCGAGCTCTTCCGCGTTGCGTGGCAGCGGGCGTCCCGTGCTCGAGGCGCCTTCGCCCTCGGCATCGGTGCCGAGCCGGGGATGGCCAGCAGCGGCGAATTCGAGGACGACCCGCTCGCCACCGATGGTGAGGGTGTAGACGAGCAGCTGCTCCGAGGTCGTGTCGAACTGGAGGTAGTCGAACGAGTCGAGGTTGAGGCAGATCGCCAGCGGAGTGAAATACGAGGCGACCTCGGGGTGGTCGACGACGATCCGCTCGACCCAGCCGGTGCCGCTCGACTCGACCTTCGCCCCGCGGAAGTACGTGTAGCTGACCGTCTGCTTCAGCAGGGGGCGCAGGATGTTGTACATGTCGCTCTTGCCGGTGATGACGCCGGTATTGATGTAGAGCTTTGCGCGCGCCTCGGCCATCGGGTCCATCGCTGCGGATCGTCGCGGAGTCTAGCACCAGCATCTGCGGCCGGACGGACCGCTGAGAATCGGCTGCTAGGATACGGCGCGTGAAGCTGCTGGCGGCCGACATCGGCAATACGAACGTCACCATCGGCCTCTTCGAAGACGAGCGCCTCGTGCATTCGTGGCGCTCGATCACGCGTGCCAACGCGACCCCGGACGAGGTGGCGGCCATGCTGACCGCGATGCTCGGACTCGACGGCCACCGGCTCGACGAGCTCGACGCGGTGGCCATCGCGAGCGTCGTCCCGCCGCTGAGCGAGACCTGGGAGCGCCTCGTGACCGAACGGGTCGGTGTCGCTCCGGCCCTCGTCGACGCGGCATCGCTGGAGGGCGTGCTCGAGATCCTGATCGATCGGCCTGCCGAGGCCGGAGCCGACCGGCTCGCCAACGCGCTCGCGGCCCGCATCGAGTTCGGCGGACCTGCCATCGTCATCGATCTCGGAACGAGTACGAACTTCGACCTCATCGATTCGGGCGGCGCATACATCGGCGGCGCCATCGCCCCGGGAATGGGCCTGAGCCTCGAGGCACTGGTCGGGCGCGCCAGCAAGCTCCCGCGCATCGAACTGCGGAGGCCACCGAGCGCGATCGGCGCCAACACCGTGCACGCCATGCAGTCCGGGACCGTGCTGGGCTACATCGGCCTCGTCAGCGGGCTCCTGACCGCCCTTCGCGGAGAGCTTGCCGAGCGATCTCCGGCCGGCAGCCGCGTGACCGTCATCGCCACGGGCGGCTACAC
>DATBRU010000129.1:0-2157 GCA_036560105.1 Candidatus Limnocylindria bacterium
AAGGGGATCATCGGCCACGTGACCCGCGAGGAGGACGCCGTCGAGCACCTCCTGGTCGCGAACACCCACCACTGGGCGCTGTTCTTCACGAACCGCGGCCGGGTGTTCAGCGCCAAGGTCCACGCCATCCCGGACGCGAGCCGACAGGCCAAGGGCATCCCGATCATCAACCTGCCCGGCGTCCAGGTGGAGTCGGGCGAGGTCCCGATGGCCACGATCATGCTCAAGGACTTCACGGCCGGGTCGTATCTCGTGCTCGCGACGCGCAAGGGCATCGTCAAGAAGACCCCACTCGAGCAGTTCGAGAAGGTCCGCTCGTCGGGCATCCGGGCCATCACCATCCACGATGACGATGAGCTCGCCTGGGTCGACGTCTCGACCGGCGACGACGACGTCATCATCGCCACGGCCAAGGGCAAGCTGGCCCGCTTCTCCGAGGGCGAGGTCCGGGCCATGGGTCGCGACGCCGCGGGCGTCATCGGCATCCGGCTCGCGCGGCAGGCCGACGCGGTCGTCGGCATGAGCGTGGTCCAGCCCGAAAGCGACCTGCTCGTGCTCACCGAGACCGGCTACGGCAAGCGCGTGCCGCTCACCGAGTTCCGGCGCAAGCACCGCGGCGGGCAGGGCGTGGGCCTCATCTCGCTCGAGGGCCGTAAGACCGGTGACGTGGCCGCGGTCCAGCAGGTCACCGAGGAGGACGAGGAGCTGCTCCTCATCTCCGCCGGCGGCCAGGTCATCCGGACCGAGACGAACACCATCAACCGCTACTCGTCGAGCGCACGGGGCGTGATCGTCATGCGCCTCGCCGAGGGCGACCGGGTCGTGGCCATCGCCGCGTTCCGTGCCGGACTTGCGGAGCGGGACGGCATGGGCGACGATGACGGCCCCGAGACGGGTGGTCCCGCGGCTCCCGGTCCAACCGGCTCGGCGGGCGGCGCATGACGGTGAGACGGGAGGCCTGATTGTTCCTGGGCCAGCGGGAATCAGCGCCCTTGTACGCGGACCAGTTCGAGATCTACCACGGCAACTCGAACCCGGGTCTCGCCCGCAAGATCTGTAGCTATCTCGGCACGCAGCCGGGCAAGCTCGAGGTCTTCCAGTTCGCCAACGAGAACATCTTCGTCAAGATCCTCGAGAACGTCCGCGAGAAGGACGTCTTCCTGGTCCAGCCGACCAGCCATCCGGTCAACCAGTCGATCATGGAACTCCTGATCATGATCGACGCCTTCAAGCGCGCCAGCGCCGGGCGGATCACCGCGGTCATCCCGTTCTACGCCTACGGGCGATCGGACAAGAAGGACCAGCCGCGCGTCCCGATCACCGCCCGCCTGATCGCCGACATGATCACGGTGGCCGGCGCCGACCGGGTCCTGACCATGGACCTCCACCAGGGCCAGATCCAGGGCTTCTTCAACATCCCCGTCGACGAGCTGACCGCCGTCCACATGCTGTCGAACTACTACAAGCACAAGCACATCGAGGACCTCGTGGTCGTCACGGACCTCGGCTTCGCCAAGCGCGCCCGGGCGTTCGCCGAGCTGCTCGATGCGCCGCTGGCCATCATCGAGAAGCGCCGCGTCGGCAATCTCGACCGGGCCGAGCTGATGAACGTCATCGGCGAGGTCAAGGGCAAGCGCGCGATCATCGTCGACGACGAGATCGACACCGCGGGCACCCTCGTGGAGATCGTCCGGGCCCTCGAACGCGAGGGCGTGACCGAGATCTATGCGTGCGCCACCCACGGCGTCCTGTCCGACCCGGCCATCGACCGGCTGGCCGCCTCGTCGCTGCGCGAGGTGGTCCTGACCGACTCGATCCCGCTGCCCGAGCGCAAGCGCATCCCGAAGATCACGACACTGTCGGTCGCGCCGCTCATCGGCGAGGCCATCAAGCGCATCCACCGCGGCGAATCGGTCGGGGCGCTCTTCTCCAGCGAGGTCTCGCTGACCCAGGAGATGCTCCTGTGGGAGGATGGGACCGAAGGCACGATCGACACCCGTGACGAAGACGGTGGCGCCGACGACGGGGAGCCTTCAACAGGTGGCCTCCTGAGCGCCGTACCATCCGGAGACCGATGACCCTCCAGCTGAACCGACCCGACGGCGAAGGCGGCGTCGAGCCGAGCCCGCCCACCGACGACGACTGGCGCACCCAGCT
>DATBRU010000130.1:0-26733 GCA_036560105.1 Candidatus Limnocylindria bacterium
GAGAGCGGCCTGTAAGCCGAGTTCTGTCGTGAGCCGATGTCTCCATCGGTCACGGACGGCCATCCATCTATGCGACCTACCCGGGAGCTGAGCGAGCAGCCTGCGCTCCCCTATTCGGTCTTGCTCCGGCCAGAGCTTGCCCGTTTCACTCCTCCGACCCGGATCCGTTGACCCGGCGGAGGCATCGTCACTGTGGCGCTGGTCCTCGCCTCACGGCGGACGGGCGTTACCCGCTGACCTGCTCTATGGAGCTCGGACTTTCCTCGGACGCGGCCTTTCGACCGATGCGCCCGCGGCCGTCCGGCCGCCTCCAGGGACAGGCATTGTACCCGCCTCGCACATGCGTTCGGTGACGGGGTCAGGGTCCGTCGATCGCGACGTTGCTGAGCCGATCGGCGTCCTTGTTGAGCTCTCGCGGCACGTGCCCGACCGTGTACCCGTCGAACCCCCGCAGCAGCTCCATGGCAGCCGCGTGGATAGGCTTGAGGTCGGGATGCTTGACGCGATAGATGCCGCTGATCTGGCGCGCGACGAGCTCGGAGTCCATGCGCAGGTCGACGTGACTGGCTTCGAGGCGCCGGGCCTCCTCCAGCGCCAACAGCACCGCGGTCCATTCGGCCACGTTGTTCGTGGCGTGCCCGAGCGGCGTGGCGATCTCGGCGACCACCGTCCCATCAGCGGCGTCGCGCAGGATCGCACCGGCTCCCGCGGGTCCCGGATTGCCGCGAGCCGCGCCGTCGGTGTGGATGAGCAGCCTCAACTGATCCCTGCCCTGCCGATCTCGCTGGTGACCTCCAGGATGGCGCGGGTGATCTTGATCCCCCTGGGGCACGCCTCGACGCAGTTGAAGACGGTTCGGCAGCGCCACACGCCGTCGCGGTCGGCCATGATCTCGAGGCGCTCCTGCCGGGCGGTGTCTCGCGAGTCGACGATGAAGCGGTGGGCGTTCACGATCGCGGCCGGACCGACGTACTTCTGATCGGACCAGAACACCGGGCACGCCGAGGTGCACGCCGCGCACAGGATGCATCGGCTGGTGTCCTCGAACCGCTCGCGGTCGGCCGGCGACTGGCGCCGCTCCCTGCCGTCGGCCGGCACGTCGTCGTTGACGAGGAACGGCTTCACGGTGCGGTACGACTCCCAGAACGGCTCCATGTCAACGAGGAGGTCCTTCACGATGCCCATGCCGCGGATGGCCTCGACCGTGATGTCGGTGCCGGCGTCGCGGACCAGGTATTCGCAGGCGAGCCGGTTGCGCCCGTTGATGAGCATCGCGTCAGAGCCGCACACGCCGTGGGCGCACGATCGGCGGAAGGTGAGCGTTCCGTCCTGGTACCACTTCACCTGGTGCAGCAGGTCGAGCACCCGATCCGACGGCTCGGCGCTGACGGCGTACTCCTCCCAGTGCGGCTCGGAGTCGACCTCGGGGTTGTAGCGGCGGATCCGCAGCCGGACGTCCATCAGTACACCCTCGGCTTCGGCTCGAACTTCGTGATCGTCACCGGCTTGTAGCTCAGCGCGATCTCGCCGCTGAGCGGTGAGCGCGTGGCGAAGGTGTGCTTGAGCCAGGCGTCGTCATCCCGCTCGGGATAGTCCTCGCGCGCATGCCCGCCGCGGGACTCGGTGCGCGCCAGAGCGGACGCGACGGTTGCCTCGGCGCAGTCGAGCAGGTACCCGAGCTCGAGCGCGTCCCCGAGGTCGGTGTTGTAGCGACATCCGCGGTCGTCGACCTTCAGGTGCTCGGCCCGCGTGCGCAACGAGGCGATGGTGTCGCGGGCACCGGCCAGGAGCGACTCGGTGCGATACACGCCGCAGTTGGCGAACATCACCTCCTGGAGCTCCGTTCGGAGCACCGCGGGCCGCTCGCCGTCGGATCCGGCCAGGAGGCCCGAGATCCGCCCCTGGACCGATGCCTCCGCCGCGACATCGGCCTCCGGCTCGGGCAGGTCGGCCAGGTCGGCGGCCATACGCCTTCCGGCGCGACGGCCGAAGACGAGGATATCGAGCAGGGAGTTCGTCCCCAGCCGATTCGCCCCGTGCACCGAGACGCAGGCCACTTCGCCGGCGGCGTAGAACCCGGGCACCACGCTTCCCGCCGCATCGGCCAGGGCGCGGCCGTCGATGTCGGTCGGGATGCCACCCATGGCGTAGTGGGCGGTGGGCTGGATCGGCACGAGGTCGGTCAGCGGCTCGAGGCCGAAGTAGGTCCGAATGAAGCCGCTCATGTCGGGAAGCTTCTTGTCGAGCACCTCCGCCCCGAGGTGCCGCACGTCGAGGTGAACGAAGTCCTTCCCGCCGATCCCCCGCCCCTCGGCGATCTCGAGGTAGATGCTGCGGCTCACCACGTCGCGCGAGGCCAGGTCCTTCATGGTCGGCGCGTAGCGCTCCATGAACCGCTCGCCGCTGTCGTTCAGGAGGACGCCGCCCTCGCCCCGCATCGCCTCGGACAGCAGGAACCCGAGCTTGTACATCCCGGTCGGATGGAACTGGAAGAACTCCATGTCCTCCAGGGGCAGGCCGCGGCGATACGGGATCGCCATCCCATCGCCGGTCAGCGTGTGGGCATTGCTGGTGACCTTGAAGACCTTCCCGTAGCCACCGGTCGCGAAGAGCACGGCACGCGCCCGGAAGGCGTGCAGCTCGGTCGTCGCGGTCTGCAGGGCGACCACGCCGGCGACGCGACCAGTCGGACCGTCCGGCAAGGCCAGGTCGAGGACCTGGTACTCGTCGAAGAAGGCCACCTCGGCCCGGATGCACTGCTGGAACAGGGTCTGGAGGATGGCGTGCCCGGTCCGGTCGGCCGCGAAGCAGCTGCGCCGCACGGGGCCCTCGCCGTAGTTGCGGGTGTGCCCGCCGAAGCGACGCTGGTTGATGAGCCCCTCCGCGGTTCGGTCGAAGGGCAGGCCGAGGTGCTCGAGGTCGATGATCGTCTCGATCGCGTCCCGGCACATGACCTCGGCCGCGTCCTGGTCGACCAGGTAGTCGCCACCCTTGACCGTGTCGAACCAGTGCCACTCCCAGTGGTCCTCCTCCGTGTTGCCGAGCGCGGCGCAGACGCCGCCCTGGGCCGCACCGGTGTGGCTGCGCGAGGGGTAGAGCTTGGAGATGACGCCGATGCGGGCCTCCGGCCCGAGGTCCTTCTTCAGCTCGAGGGCCGCATACAGGCCTGCGCCGCCCGCCCCGACCACGACCGCGTCCATGTCGTGAACGCGGTGCGGCGGGATGAGGCTCCCCGTCGCCGCGACAAAGGTCACGAGAACGGCCCCGTCGGCGGGGCGGTGTTCGGGTCGAAGAAGACGATGACCGCGATCCCGAGCACCAGCCAGATCGCGGCGAGCCCGAGCAGGATGGCCGTGAACAGGCTGCGGGCCGTGCGGTTGGCGACGTAGTCGGCCACCACGACGCGCGCGCCGTTCACCCCGTGCACGAACGCCAGGACGAGCAGCAGCAGGTCGTAGATGCGCCAGAACGGTGTCCCCCATCGGCTCTGGACGAAGGCGAAGTCGATCTCCGCCCCGGTGAGCTCGACCAGGATGTGCATGAGGAACATGTGCCCGAGGGCCAGGATGACCAGCGCCAGGCCGGACAGGCGCATGAAGTACCACCAGAACCGCTCACGGCCGGAGGCCTCCGGCAGCGGGCGAGCCGCGCGCGATGGGTTCGTGTAGATCGTGCGCGGCCGGCGGGCGGCGGTCATCGGCTCAGCCCCATGGCACGAAGGGCCGGATCATGATCAGGCCCATGGGGATCATGGCCACGATCGTCGCGATGATGACGCCGTACGTCAGCGGCCGGTAGTAGACCGTCAGCCCCGGCCAGAAGTCCATGGCGATGACGCGGAGCCCGTTGAGGGCGTGGTACACCAGCGCGGCCATGAGCAGCACCTCGCCCAGGCGAGCGGGCAGGTTCTTGAAGATCCCGACCGCGGCGTTATAGACGTCGGGCCCGAAGAGGACCGTCGAGGTCTCGACGATGTGCATGAAGAGGTACAAAAGCACGCCGATGCCGCTGGCGCGGTGGCCGAACCAGGCCAGCTGCGCCCACGAGACGCGGTACCCGAACAGGTTGATCAAGGCGCGTGCTCTCCAGCGGTGACGTCGAGCGGCGCCTCGATTCTATCCTGCGACGCGGGCAGCCACCGCCTCGCCGAACTCGCGCGTGCCCGTGGAGCCTCCGAGGTCGTAGGTGACCGTCTTTCCCTCGGCGATGACATTGCGCACGGCCGACTCGACGGCATCGGCCGCATCGGTCTCACCGAGATGGCGCAGCATCAGGGCACCCGACAGGATGAGGGCCGTCGGGTTGGCCTTGTTCTGGCCCGCGTACTTCGGTGCCGAGCCGTGGACCGGCTCGAAGACGGCCGACTTCTCGCCAATGTTCGCTCCGGGCGCCACGCCGAGCCCGCCGACGAGGCCCGCAGCGAGGTCGCTGACGATGTCGCCGTAGAGGTTCGGCAGCACGAGCACGTCGTACAGCTCGGGCTTCTGAACGAGCTGCATGCACATGTTGTCGACAATGCGGTCCTCGAACTCGACCCGCCCCGCGTACTCGGTGGCGACCTGCTGGCAGCTCTCCAGGAAGAGCCCGTCGGACAGCTTCATGATGTTCGCCTTGTGGACAGCAGTGACCTTGCGGCGCCCGTTGCGCACGGCGTACTCGAAGGCGTAGCGCGCGATCCGCTGTGACGCGGCCCGCGTAATGATCTTGATGCTCTCCGCGGCGTCCCGCCCAACCATGTGCTCGATCCCGGCGTACAGGTCCTCGGTGTTCTCGCGGACGATGATCAGGTCGACATCCTCGTAGCGCGTCTCGACGCCCTTCATCGTGCGGGCCGGGCGGACGTTGGCGTAGAGCTCGAGCGCCTGGCGCAACCCGACGTTGACGGAGCGGAAGCCCGTGCCGACCGGGGTCGTGATCGGTCCCTTGAGGGCGATGCCATTGAGGCGGATCGACTCGATCACGCGATCGGGAAGCGGTGTCCCCTCACTGGCGATCGTCGCCTCTCCG
This sequence comes from Candidatus Limnocylindria bacterium, assembly GCA_036560105.1. Lineage (GTDB taxonomy): Bacteria > Chloroflexota > Limnocylindria > QHBO01 > QHBO01 > JACDBZ01. The sequence continues at coordinate 5,008 of DATBRU010000130.1, forward strand.
GCGTCCTGGCGGTCCCACGTGAAGGCGATGCCGGTTGCCTCGAGCACGCCGGTGGTGGCGTCTGCCAGCTCCGGGCCGATGCCGTCGCCGGGGATGAGCGTGATGGTGTAGCTCATGTGCAGGATCCTCGTGCCGTGCGCCGGTCAAAGCGCCGGCGTCCGATCGAAGTCTAGTGCTGGAGCTCTGCCAGGCGCTGTGATGCCAGCTCACCGGCCGCCACCTGGCTGCTCGGGCTCCCGGTGAGGGCCTCGAGGAACGCCTCCCTCGGCAGGCGGAAGCCGATCATCGGCTGCACGACATCGACGCTTGCGGTGCGAGGGCGATCGCCGAGCAGCGCTATCTCGCCGAACCCGTCGCCCGGACCGAGCGTCGTCTCGCGGTGTCCGTCGTGGATGATCGCGACCTCCCCGGACTCGACCAGGTAGAAGCAATCGCCGGGTTCGCCCTGCGTGATGACACGCTCTCCGGTGTCGAACGAGACCGGGACGAGGCTGCGCGCCATCAGCTCGAGGGCGGTGAGGGGGAGCGGCGCGAACATCGGCACCCGGCGCATGGCCGCGAGCTCGCGCTCCGGCAGGACGGTCGCGCCCTCGGCCCGACGGACCCCGGAGAAGCCCGCCAGCGCCAGCACGGGCAGGACGAGGCCGGTGATCACGAGTGCGCCCTGCAACCCGGCGAGCTCGACCAGGACGGGCGCCACCACGGCGCCGAGCGCGATGCCGAACCCGACGATGCTCTGGAGAACTCCGAAGACGCGACCGCGCACTTCGTTGGGCACGCACCTCGCCAGGAGGGTGTAGCCGGCGACGTCGATCGACGCGTTTGCCGCCCCGATCAGGCCGGCCATCGCGAAGGCAAGGGCCGGATTCGGCACGAGGCCGATGATGGCGATCGGTAGACCCCACATCGCAAGCGACACGACGAACGACACCGAGAGGCTTCGCCCGACCAGCAGGCTCATGGCGATGAGGGCCCCGACCAGGCCGCCGGCGCCGATCGCGGCGTTGAGATATCCAACGCCCGACTCGCCGATGCCGAGGAGCTCGATCGCGGCGGACACGAGGAGCACGGTGAGTGCGCCCCGGACGACCACCTGGCTGATGAACAGCGACACGAGGAGCCCGGCAGATCGGTGGCGGACGAGGGCGCTGAAGCCACCGAGCATGTCGCGCAGCGTCTCCGCCACGCCCTCGACCGCCCTTCGCGTCACGGTCGCGACGTGGAGGGTCAGGACGAGGAGGGCGGCGACCACGTAGGCCACCGCGGTCACCTCGAGCCCCAGCACCGGGCCACCGACGACGAGCAGTGCGCCGGCAACGGCCGGTCCGACGAGCGACCCGGCTGCCTCGCCAAGGCTGGTGACCGCGTTGCCGGCGATGAGCTCGTCCGGCGTTCGCGCGAGGGCCGGCAGCAGGGCGCGCGTGAATGCGGTGTGCTGCCGCGTCAGGATCCCCTCGATGACGATGGCGGCCACAAGGATCCCGAACCCGAGGTCGAGGGCGATCGCGGCGGCCGCCAGGGCGACGACGGCGGCCCGCCCGAGGTGGAGGCCCAGGAGCACGCGCGCCGGTCGGAACGACTCGAAGACCGAGCTGAGGATCGGTCCGAAGACGGCTGACGGCAGGGAGGCGAGCAGGGTGAACACGCCCACCGCCACGACGCCGCCGACTTCATAGGCGTAGACGAGCAGGGCGACCAGGTACGCCTTCTCCGCCGCGATCCCGATCAGCCACGCCACCTGAAGACGCCGAAGGGACGGGTTGGCCAGGACCTGCGCCAGGGTCGCCCGGACGTTCACCCTCGGCCCGCCGCGGTCCGTGGCCCGACCACGAGATAGGTTGTCATCGGTCCACGGCCCCGCAGCTCGAGTGTCCCCTGCGCCTCGCACTCGAACTCGTCGCGTACGAGCTCCCAGGTCGCCTGGCTGATGTGGACACGATCAGGGTGTCCCTGGCTCTCCAGGCGGCTCGCGACGTTGACCGTGTCGCCCCAGACGTCGAAGGCGAACTTGCGGGTGCCGATCACCCCGCCGACGGCCGGACCGGAGTGGATGCCGATCCGCAGGCGCACAGCCTGCCGCCCGTTCTCCGGCCGCGAGGCGAAGGCGATCATCGCGAGGCCGAGATCGACGATACGCGCCGCATGGTCGGGAAGCGCTTCCGGAAGGCCGGCGGCGGCCATGTAGGAGTCACCCACCGTCTTGATCTTCTCCAGGCCGCGCTCGGCCGCGAGGTCGTCGAATCGCGTGTACAGGGACCCGAGCAGACCGATGACGTTCCCCGCGCTCATGCGAGCCGCAACGCCGCTGAAGCCAACGATGTCCGCGAAGAGGATCGACACGGCCGGGTATTCATCGGCGATGGTCTCGGCGCCCTCGCGCAGGCGCTCGGAGATCGATGCGGGCATGACGTTGAGGAGCAGACGGTCCGACTTCTCCTTCTCGCGCTCGAGCGCCACGGCCTGCTCGCGGACCTCGAGGTCGCGGTGATACAGGCTTCGGCGCGTGCGCTCGAAGACGTGGAGCGACGCGAGGCTCCCGATCGTGGCGGCCACGAAGATGAAGCCGTCCACCGCCATGCTCACCCCGGTCGAGAGTGCGACAGCGATCGCGAAGCCGATGGCAATCGGGACGGTTCGGGCCACGGCGAAGACGAAGCGCGCCCTGAGCACGGACCCCCAGACCCAGAGCAGGGCGATGGCCGCGACGCCGTATCCGGGAAGGATGCCCGCCACCGACACGATGTACAGCAGCACCAGCCCATTGCCGACGGTGAGGGTGGCCGCAAGGCCGTGCTGCCGGTCGACCGTGTTCGCCCACGAACCGAGCAATCCGACCACGAGGCTCAGGGCGGCCATGGCGAGCGTTGCCGGGACCACGACCTCCACAGGGAGGTCGGTGGCGAGAGGCAGCAGCCCTGCCGCGAGCCAGAGCGCGCAGGACGTCGCCGCATTGACCCGGAAGCGTGCCAGCCCATCGGCAGCCGCTTCGCGCTGAAAGCGTTCCTCGATCTCGTCGTCGAGGAACCTCAGCGAGACCGGATGCATGGCGCCGCGCTCGGACATGGGCCGCATCGGCGCAGCCTACGGCATCCGCCGGTCGGTACAATCCACTCCCGTCCCCGCGCACGCCACTTGCTCGCCCGCGTGCCCGCGACGCCCCAGGAGGCCGGATTGAAGCTCCAGGAGTATCGGTCCAAGGAGATCCTCGCCCGCCATGGCGTGCCCTTGCTCGCCGGCGATATCGCGACCACACCCGAGGAGGCCCGCGCCGCGGCGGAGCGCATCGGCGGGCCGGTTGTCGTCAAGGCGCAGGTGCTCGTGGGCGGCCGGGGCAAAGCCGGCGGCGTGAAGCTGGCCTCGTCCGGAGCGGAGGCCGAGGTGCGCGCCCGCGAGATCCTCGGGCTCGACATCAAGGGCATCACCGTCCGGACCGTCCTCGTCGCACCGGCCGCCGAGATCGCGAAGGAGTACTACCTCGGGCTCATCCTCGACCGTGCGACGCGGGCGATCACCGTCATCGCGTCGGCGGAGGGCGGGGTCGAGATCGAGGAAACGGCACGGACGAACCCCGATGCGATCCTGCGCCTCCCCCTCCATCCACTGCTCGGGCTCCAGGAGCACGAGTCGCGACGCATCGGATTCTTCCTCGGGATCCCGGCCGACCTGCGGAGGGACTTCGCGACGGTCATGCGCGGCCTCTACCACGCGTTCGTGGAATCCGACGCTGACCTCGCCGAGATCAACCCGCTCGTCATCACTGCCGACGGTGTGCTGCTCGCCCTCGACGCGAAGATCGTGCTCGACGACTCAGCACTCCCGCGACACCCCGAGCTGGAGGCGATGCGTGACCTCAACGAGGAGGAGCCGTCCGAGATCGCGGCGCGCGAGGCGGGCATCAGCTTCATCAAGCTCGACGGCAGCATCGGCTGCATGGTCAACGGCGCCGGCCTGGCGATGACGACGATGGACCTGGTCAAGCTCGCCGGCGGCGAGCCGGCGAACTTCCTCGACATCGGCGGCGGGGCCAAGGCCGATCGGGTCGCGGCGGCCTTCCGAATCATCCTCGGCGACCCGAACGTGAAGGCCATCCTCATCAACATCTTCGGCGGCATCACCCGAGGCGACGAGGTCGCCCGCGGCATCGTCGAGGCCCGGGCATCACTCGAGCGCGACGTCCCCATGGTCGTGCGCATCGTGGGAACCAACGCCGAGGAGGCAAAGCCGATCCTGGCCGAGGCGAACCTCATCACGGCGGATTCTCTCGACGATGCGGCGGCGAAGGCCGTCGAGGCGGCTCGATGAGCATCTTCGTGAACCGCGACACGCGGCTGCTGGTCCAGGGCATCACCGGCCGCGAGGGCGAGTTCCACTCATCGGCGATGCTCGAATACGGAACGGACATCGTCGCCGGGGTGACGCCCGGGAAGGGCGGGCAGACGGCACTCAATGGTCGCGTCCCCGTCTATGACACGGTCGTGGAGGCCGTGGAGCAGACCGGCGCCAACGCGTCGTGCATCTTCGTGCCGGCCGCATTCGCGCCCGACGCCATGCTCGAGGCCGCTGCCGCCCGCATCCCGCTCGTGATCTGCATCACCGAGGGCGTGCCTGCCCTCGACATGCTGCGCGTGGCGCACGTTGTGAAGGCATCGGGGACGCGCCTGATCGGCCCGAACTGCCCCGGGATGACGAGCGTCGGCGAGGCCAAGGTCGGGATCATCCCGGGCAACATCCACGCTCGCGGATCCGTGGGCCTCGTCTCCCGCTCGGGCACGCTGACCTATGAGGTCGTCCAGGCCATGACCGATGCGGGCATGGGCCAGACCACGTGCGTCGGGATCGGCGGCGACCCGATCGTCGGCACGAGCTTCATCGACGTCCTCGACGCCTTCAACCAGGACCCGGAGACCGAGGCGATCGTCATGATCGGCGAGATCGGTGGCGACGAGGAGGAGAAGGCGGCAGCCTTCTGCGCACGGGAGGTCCGCAAGCCGATGGCGGCATTCATCGCCGGCCGCACCGCCCCGCCGGGCCGCCGCATGGGCCATGCCGGCGCGATCATCTCCGGCGATGCCGGCACCGCCGAGTCGAAGCGTGCCGCTCTCGAAGGGGCCGGGGTCCGGGTCGCGGACTCCCCGTCGCACATCCCCCAGCTCCTGCGCGACGCGGGGGTCTGACCGGCAGGAGAACTTCGGCCCTGGGGCCGGCTCCGGCATGAAACGTGCGACGTATGGATCGTCGAGCACCAAGCACTGGAGCACCAGCATGTCCTCGCGACCCCTCGCCATGACCCGAGCCCGCTCGGGATTGACCATCCTCGCCAGCCTCGCCCTCCTGCTCGGAGCGTGCAGCTCGTCGTCCGGTTCCTCGGCGGGAGCCTCGACCGGTGGCGATTCATCCGCACCGGCCTCCGCGGCCGCCGGCGGCGACGCGACCGTCCTGGCTGCCGACACCGAGCTCGGTGGAATCCTCACCGATGCCGACGGCAATACGATCTACTACTTCGCCAACGACACAGCGGGCGTGAGCAGCTGCGCCGATGACTGCCTGACGAACTGGCCTGCGGTCGAGGCCACCGGAACACCGACGGCCGGCGATGGCGTCAGCGCCACCCTCGGAACGATCACCCGGGACGACGGGACGACCCAGCTCACCGTCAACGAATTCCCGGCCTACTACTTCTCCGGAGACGCGGCTCCCGGTGACACGAACGGCCAGGGCCAGGGCGATGTCTGGTGGGTCTTCGGCGTCGACGGAGCGCCGATCGAGGGCTGAGGACCCGCGGCCGGGGCTCGACTCGAGTTCCCGGCCGGCCCTTCAGTCGGGCTGCAGGAGCTCCCAGAGCACCCCGTTGAGGGTGCGTGGGTGGACGAACGCAACCCGCCCGTGCACGCCGAGCCGCGGCTCGGTGTCGATGAGCTCCGCCTCGGCGTCGGCCAGCGCCTCGAGCGAAGCCGGAAGGTCATCCGATACCAGGCAGACGTGGTGGAGGCCCTCGCCGCGTTCGGCCAGGAATCGGGCCACGCCGCCGTCGGGGTCGGTCGGCTCGATCAGCTCGATGCGCGCCGCCGGATCGGGCCCCGTCGGCAGGAAGCAGAGCCGCACCCGTTGCGGCGTGAACGTCGTGGGCGGCGTATCGGGCTCCAGGCCGAGGAGCGCCTGGTAGCGTGGCAGCGCCTCATCGATCGAGCGCACGACCACGGCCACGTGGTGGATCGGGCCGATGCTCACGGTCGGTGCTCGCCCCACACGCGCCGCAGCGTGTGCGAGATCTCACCGAGTGTGACGTCGGCCTCGACGCAGGCGCGAATGTGGGGCACGAGGTTCTCGGTGCCGCCCGCGGCGATCTCGAGGGCGTCGCGCGCCGAGTCGGCGGCATCGGGGTTCCGTCGCGCGCGGACGGCGCGGGTGCGTTCGACCTGTCGAGCCTCGAGCTCCGGATCGATCGACTGTGGCGCCGGCCGCTGCTCGTCCCCCTCGTCGGTGAAGGCATTGACGCCGACGACGACCCGCTCCCCTGCCTCGACGGCCCGTTGAGCGGCGTAGGCAGCGTCGCCGATCTCGTCCTGCTGATACCCGCTGGCGAGCGCGGCGAGCGTCCCGCCCCTCCGGTCGATCGCCTCGATCTCGGCGAGCGCCCGATCGGCGATCTCGTTCGTGAGGGTTTCGACGTAGTACGACCCGCCGAGGGGATCGATCGTCGCGGACATGCCCGACTCGTGATACAGCACTTGTTGCGTTCGGAGCGCGAGTCTCGCGCTCGATGGGGTCGGCAGGCCGAGCGCCTCGTCCAGGGCATTCGTATGGAGCGACTGCGCCCCGCCGAGGACCGCCGACAGCGCCTGGACGGTCGTGCGCACGACGTTCACGTCCGGCTGCTGTGCCGTGAGGGTCGAGCCGCCGGTCTGCACGTGGAAGCGCATCGCCATGCTCCTCGCGTCGGTCGCGCCGAACCGGTCGCGTGCGACCGTTGCCCAGACGCGCCTGGCAGCGCGGAACTTGGCAACCTCCTCGAGCAGGTCGTTGTGCGCGGCGAAGAAGAAGGACAGTCGGGGCGCGAACTCGTCAAAGGCGAGGCCCGCGGCGAGAGCCGCATCGGCATAGGCGATGGCGTTCGCAACCGTGAAGGCGACCTCCTGGACCGCGGTCGCCCCCGCCTCACGCATGTGGTAGCCGCTGATGCTGATCGTGTTCCAATCGGGTAGCTCGGCCCGGCAGTAGGCGAACGTGTCGGTCACGAGACGCATCGAGGCCTCGGGTGGATAGATGTAGGTCCCCCGCGCGATGTACTCCTTGAGGATGTCGTTCTGGATCGTGCCGCGAAGGACCCGCGGATCGACGCCGCGCCGACGGGCGACCGTCTCGTACAGGGCGAGGAGGATCGCGGCCGTGGCGTTGATCGTCATCGAGGTCGAGACCGAGGCAAGATCGATCCCGTCGAGGAGCTCCTCCATGTCGGCCACCGAGTCGATCGGCACGCCGACGCGGCCCACCTCCCCCGCGGCCATGGGGTCGTCCGAGTCGTAGCCCATCTGGGTCGGCAGGTCGAACGCCACCGAGAGGCCGGTCTGACCGCGCTCCAGCAGATAGCGGAACCGGCGGTTCGTCTCGGCCGCCGACCCGAAGCCGGCGTACTGGCGCATCGTCCAGGGCCGGGCACGGTAGCCATCGGCCCTGATGCCCCGGGTGAATGGGAACGTGCCGGGCTCTCCGACGTCATCCACGGGATCGAGCCCATCGAGGTCGCGTGCGCGGTAGACCGGCTCGACCTCGATGCCGGAGGTGGACCGATACGGACGCGCCTCCGGGCGCTCGGGCTCAGTCATCGGCCTCCGATTGTAGCCGCGGGTCCATGTGTGCCGAGGTGGGCGGCCCTGCCCACCATCTCACTCCAGGCGAAGCAGCGGCGCGCCGGTGGCGACCGCCTGGCCCGATGAGACGCTGACCTCGCTGACCCGCCCGGAGCGAGGGGCGCGCACCTCGTTCTGCATCTTCATCGCCTCGATCGTCAGGAGTGTCGCGCCCGCCTCGACCTCGTCCCCGACGCTGACCGCCACCGTCACGATCAGCCCGGGTAGGGTGGCGGCCACCGTGACCGGCCCACCGGCGACCTGGGCCGACGTCTCGGCCTCCGCCAGCACCCGCTCGCGCCAGCTGCGGACCTCGACCCCGATCCGTCGGCCGCGGATCGTCACCCACCACTCCTGGCCGCTGCCCTCCACCAGCAGCAGCACCGATGTCTCACCGTTCGTCGCCCGAGCGATGCCCTCGGAGCGGTCGACCCACGCTATCGACCAGCCGGCTGGTCCCTGGGTGGGACGCCCGGCGACCCGCGCCTCGAAAGCGGTCATCGTCGCAATGCATCCCGCCGCGCGGCGCTGCCCCACCCCGACGATGGATCCGGAATGGCCGTCCAGCCCGCATGTGCACCGTCTGATCGGCGGCCCTCGAGCGCCGCGGCGGCGGCGAGGCCCCGGTCGAGCTCGGAGAGGTCCGGACCACTCCCCCAGTGCTCGTCGATGAACCCGGTGTCATAGGCCCCCGACACGAACGGCGTGCTGTCCGTGAGCCAGCGCAGGAACGCGGAGTCGGTCTGCAGGCCGCCGATGAGCGTCTCGTCGAGGGCGCGGCGGAGGCGAGCGACCGCGGCGGACCGATCCGCGGCATGGACCATGACCTTCGCCAGGAGGGGGTCGTACTCGGTGCGAAGGTCGGTCCGTGCCTCGGTCGCGGTGTCGACGCGGACGCCCGGCCCGCCGGGCATCCGCCACGCCTCGATCCTCCCGGCGGTCGGGCGGAAGCCGGCATAGGGATCCTCCGCGTAGATGCGCACCTCGATGGCATGGCCACCGAGTGAGGGCTCGAGCACGGCTGGCGGCAGCGCCTCGCCGGCAGCAACCCGGATCTGCCAGGCCACGAGGTCGAGGCCGCTGACGAGCTCGGTGACGCCATGCTCCACCTGGAGGCGCGTGTTCATCTCCAGAAAGTAGTGATGGCCGTCGGCGTCGAGCAGGAACTCGACGGTCGCCGCGTTGTGGAAGTCCACTGTCCGGGCCACGCGCCGGGCGCTCTCGAAGAGCGCCGTGCGGATCTCCGGTGTCACCGCTGGAGAGGGTGACTCCTCCACGAGCTTCTGGTGCCGTCGCTGGATCGAGCAGTCCCGCTCGCCGAGGACCGCCAGCGCCCCGTGCCGGTCGCCGAGCAGCTGGACCTCGACGTGACGCGCGGGCCGCACCACGCGCTCGACGTAGATCGTCCCGTCGCCGAAGGCCGCCTCGGCCTCCCGGCGTGCCGCGGCAATCGAGTCAGCCACGTCCGTCATGGCGTCGACCCGGCGCATCCCCCGTCCCCCACCGCCGGCCGCAGCCTTGAGCATCACCGGGAACCCGATCTTCTCGAGAGCCGATGTGTCGTCGCCCAGCGCCACGGTCGTCCCCGGGACGATCGGCACTCCCGCGGATTCGGCCGCGCGACGCGCGGCGAGCTTGTTGCCCAGCGCTTCGAGCGTTGCGGGCGGCGGGCCGATGAACGTCAGGCCGGCGGACTCCACGGCGCGGGCGAAGGCGGCGTTCTCGGACAGGAACCCGTAGCCGGGGTGGACGGCCGCAGCCCGGCTCCGCAGCGCAGCATCGATCACGGCGTCGATCGAGAGGTATGACTCGGCGGCCGCGGGCGGACCGATGCGCTCGGACCCGTCGGCGGCGCGGACATGGAGCGAATCGGCATCCGCGTCGGAGTGAACCGCGATCGGCGAGATGCCGAGGTCCCGACAGGCCCGGATGACGCGGACGGCGATCTCGCCCCGATTCGCGATGAGGACCCGATCGAACGGCGGACGGTCGGTGTCCGTGCGCAAAGACACGTCAGCTAGAGGGGGATGTTGCCGTGCTTCTTGGGCGGCACCGACTGCCGCTTGTTCTCGAGCATCGCCAGGGCCGTCGCCACGCGCTCCCTCGTCTCCGACGGCAGTATGACCTCGTCGACGTACCCCCGCGCCGCCGCGATGTACGGGTTCGCGAAGCGCTCCTCGTACTCGGCGACGAGGCGGGCGCGCTCGGCATCGGCGTCGGCGGCCTCCGCGATCTCGTCGCGGAAGATGATGCTCACGGCGCCCTCCACGCCCATGACCGCGATTTCTGCGGTGGGCCATGCGAAGTTCATGTCGCCACGAACATGCTTGCTGCTCATGACGTCGTAGGCCCCGCCGTAGGCCTTGCGGGTGATGACGGTGACCTTGGGAACGGTGGCCTCGCAGTACGCGTAGAGGAGCTTGGCGCCGTGTCGGATGATGCCGCGATGCTCCTGATCGACCCCGGGCAGGAAACCCGGCACGTCGACCAGCGTGATGATCGGGATGTTGAAGCAGTCACAGGTCCGGACGAAGCGCGCCGCCTTGTCGGAGGCATCGATGTCGAGGACGCCCGCCAGAACCTCCGGCTGCTGCGCGACGATACCGACCGAACGGCCCTCCACCCGCGCGAAGCCGCAGATGATGTTGCGAGCGAACTGCGCGTGGACCTCGGTGAACGATCCGTCATCGGTAATCCCGCCGATGACGGTGTGCATGTCGTAGGACTGCTTCGGTGAATCAGGCACGACGGCATCCAGCGCGTGGCCGTCGACCGCGGGAGCGGACCATTCCGCGCGACGGGGAGGGGCGTCGACGTTGTTCGAGGGTAGATAGCCGATCAGCGCGCGTGCCAGGTTGAGGGCCTGTGGTTCGCCTGGGGCGAGAAAGTGCGCGACGCCGCTCGTTTCGTTGTGGACTCGCGCGCCGCCGAGACCCTCGAGGTCGATCTCCTCGTGCGTCACGGTCTTCACGACGTTCGGCCCGGTGACGAACATGTAGCTCGTGCCATCGACCATCACGACGAAGTCGGTGATCGCGGGCGAATAGACCGCACCGCCCGCGCATGGACCCATGACGAGCGAGATCTGCGGGACCACGCCGGAGGTCAGCGTGTTCCGAAGAAAGATGTCCGCGTATCCGCCGAGGCTGACCACCCCCTCCTGGATGCGCGCACCGCCGGAGTCCGACAGACCGATGATCGGAGCCCCGTTCTCGACGGCGAGGTCCATCACCTTGCAGATCTTCTCGGCATGCGCCTCGGACAACGAGCCACCGAAGACGCTGAAGTCCTGGCTGTACACGAACACGAGACGTCCGTCGATACGTCCGAACCCGGTGACGACGCCGTCGCCGAGATAGCGCTCCTCGTCAAGCCCGAACTCGCTGGCGCGATGAGTGACGAACGCGTCGATCTCGGTGAAGCTCTCGTCGTCGAGGAGCAGGTCGAGACGCTCGCGTGCCGTCAGCTTGCCACGCGCATGCTGCTGCTCGAGTCGCGCCGCTCCCCCACCCAGCTGCGCATCGCCGCGCATCGCAGCCAGCCGTTCCAGCTTGTCGGCAGTCGACACGCAGCGCTCCTTCGTGTTGCCGGTATGGTGTGGGCCCGGCAGGAATCGAACCTGCGACCGTCCGGTTATGAGCCGGTTGCTCTGACCATTGAGCTACGGGCCCGCTGGCGAGACGGTGGACAACTTCGAGTATAGCCGCCTGTCTTTGCACAACGACACGCACATTTCTCCACGTTGTGGATAACCCGGGTGGCCGATGCAACCCCCGGCGCCTATCATCGGTTGTGTCGTTTCGGCGACGCCAACCCCGCCCGAGCCGCACGAAGGTGATGCGTTGACCAAGGTAATCTCGATCGCAAACCAGAAGGGCGGCGTCGGAAAGACGACCTGCTCCATCAATCTCGGCGGGGCGCTCGCGGAGCGGGGCTACCGCGTCCTGTGCGTCGACATGGACCCGCAGGCTAACCTCACGGTCGGACTCGGGATATCGCTTTCCGACGTCCACCAGTCGATGGCCGACGTCCTCTCGGACGATCGCATCGCGCTCGACGAGATCGTGCGTGAGACGAACACGCAGGGCCTCTGGGTCGCGCCCGCAACGCTGGAGCTCGCGTCGACCGAGGTCGGGCTGTTCACCGCGATCGGACGCGAGATGGTGCTGCGCGACGCGGTCTCCGGCTGGGCGGACCGCCAGTTCGACGTCGTCATCATCGACTGCCCGCCCACCCTGGGCCTGCTGACGATCAACTCGCTCGTCGCCTCGAGCCGCGTGATCATCCCGGTGCAGACGCAGTACTACGCGATCAAGGGGCTCACGGCGCTGATCAAGGTGATCAACACGATCAAGCTGAAACTCAACCACGATCTCGAGGTGCTCGGTCTCCTTCCGACATTCTTCGATGGTCGCACCGTCCTCGCGCGCGAGATGCTCGAGAACCTCAAGCAGCTCGGCGACCACCGTGTCTTCAACACGATGATCAAGCAGACGGTGAAGCTCGGCGAGGCACCGCTCACGGGGAAGCCCGTCACCGAGTACGCCACGAAGTCATCCGCGGCGCAGTCGTTCCGTGCGCTGGCGCAGGAGGTGATCGAGCTTGGCTGATCGAAAGCCCGCGGCGTTCCGCGAGAACATCCATCGGCTGTTCGACGAGGCGCAGGCGACCGACCTGGCACCCGGCATCGTCTCCCTCATCGAGTCGCGCGCCACGCATGCGCAGATCCGGGAGGTCCCTGTCGGCAAGATCCTCCCCAACCCGGCGCAGCCGCGCCTCTCGTACGACGAGGAGTCACTCACGGAGCTGGCCGGCTCGATTCGCGAGCACGGCGTCCTTCAGCCCATCCTCGTGCGGCCGTCCGGCACGAAGTTCGAGCTGATCGCCGGGGAGCGTCGCTGGCGCGCCTCGGGAATCGCCGGACGAGAGACGATCCCGGCGATCGTCGTTGAGTTCGACGAGCAGACCGCGCTCGAGGTCAGCATCATCGAGAACCTGCAGCGCGAGGACGTCTCGCCGCTGGAGGAAGCCGCGATGTTCCGCAAGATGACCGAGACGTTCGGCTACTCGGTGCGACAGCTGGCGCACAAGGTCGGCAAGGACAAGGGCTACGTCGAGAATCGTCTGCGGCTGTCGGACGCCCCAGCGGACATCCGCGAGATGCTGTCCGTGCGCAAAGACACGATCAGCCACGCCTACGAGCTGATGAAGATCGGCGACGAGCGCAAGCGACGCCGGCTGGCCAAGCGGATCGTGGCCGGCGATCTGACCCTCGCGCGGCTCCGGGTCATCACCGGGAGCGGCGCCGATCCGGCCGAGGTCGCGGAGCCGAAGCGGGCTCCGAAGCGGCGCGCCCGGACGGCGGCCGGCCTGGCAGTGGACGTCCGTGCCGCTGACGACGCTCTCGTTGAGGCGAGGACCAAGATGGCGGAGGGCATGGACGACATGATCGAGGTTCTCCGTCAGCCGGAGATGATGGAGCAGATCCCGTCGGTCAATCGCGACAACTTCGTGAAGCACCTGACCATCACGAAGCTGAAGATCGAGAACGCCATCGCCATCATCCGCGCGGGAGCCCCGGCGACCGACGAGGCTCAGTGAGGCGAACGCCTCAGGGCGTGTAGCTCATGACCTCGCGGTGGTCGACGAGGAAGTCGACCAGCTTGGCCTGGGCCTCCGGATCGATGCGGCGGAGCCCGGCGATCGCCTTCGGGAGCTCGAAGATCGGAGCAGCAAGGTCGCCGGCCGTGTCGATCCCGACGACGTGGTCCGGTCCCCCGCCCACGAGGAAGGCCCGCTGGAAGCCCTTCGCGTCGAGGCCCGTGGCGGCGCAGAAGGCCGCGATGGCGCGGCCGACCCCAATGCGCTTCGCGAAGTCCACGATGAGGTCGGCGGCCCAGGCGTCGACCTGTTTCGGGTCCTGGGCGGCGACCATCGGGCGGTAGTCCTTCTCGTCGATCTGCTGGCTCACGCTCCGATTCTAGACGAGCCTCGGAGCGCCGCGTGAGGCCTCGCGGCCGACGGCGACTGCGCTATTCTCGGCCCCATGATCGACCCCCACGCCGATCCGCGGACCGAGGACACGCTCGTCTACGACCTGCTCAGCGCGAGCGCCGGCGGCGAGCCTGACATCGTCGGTCGGGTGACCTTCTCGGGCGGCCAGACACGGGTGGAGGGTTCCGACAAGGTCCGGATCGCGGTCGAGGAGCTGCTCACGCGACCCTTCGTCGATCGCGTCGAGGCTGACGAGCGCTCCCGCGGGTATCGGCGCACGGGCAGCGGCACGGTCGAAATGCTCGTCCCGGGCATGCCCGAGCACTTCATCGCTCGCATGCGCGGCCTCTGGCTCAGCTACCCGGATGGCTCGGTCGTCACCGCGCGCGCGGTTGCGGGCGCTTCCCTGCCGGCCGTCACCACCCCGGACTCGACCGACGTCGGACCACCCGTGACCGATGCCTCGATCCGGCGGGCGACCCTGGCTCAGGCGGACGACACGGTCGGAAAGCGTCCGCTGGTCCTGACGCACACCCCCGATACGGGCCTGCGCGCGAGCGACGAGGTCATCCCCATCGGACGGACCGACTGCGGCTGGCTCGTCTAGACCCTTCCAGCGCTGGAGTCCACGGCCGCAAGGTCCGCCCTCCGACCCGGTGGGACCGCTATGATCGGGCCATGCGGCTTCTCTCCTACCTCGGGTTCCCCTTCCTGATCATCGTGGTTGGCGCCGTGTACTGGTTCTCGAGCCACGAACCGGCGGGCACGGTCATGCTGCTGATCTTCTCCGTCGCCATGGGCGTCCTGGGGTGGGTCCTCGTGCCGACCTTCGACGACGTCGGCCCGACTGCCCCGGTCGATCCCGACTGGCACGAGCGACAGGCCTGAGGCTCATCCGCGCCGATCCGAGGCCACGTGTCCGCCGGGCTTGACACGTAACCATTTGGTGACATATCCTCGGCGGCATGGAGCAGGACGACGCACTGTTTCGAGCCCTCGCGGACCCATCGCGTAGGCTGCTGCTGGATCGGCTGTATGAGCGTGATGGCCAGACGCTCGGCGAGCTCGAGACGGCGCTGCCGCAGATGAGCCGCATCGGCGTGATGAAGCACCTGCGGATCCTGGAGCGGGCTGATCTCGTCGTCTCCCACCGGGCCGGCCGACGTCGGCTGCACTACCTGAACCCGGTGCCGATCCGACGCCTTCATGACCGCTGGCTCGACAAGTTCCGCGCGCGCGCGGCGGACGCCCTCCTTGCCCTTCAGTCCTTCATCGAGGAGCCCACCATGGGAAACGACACCGCGGCGCAGGCGGAGCCCCGCTTCGTCTCGCAGATCTTCATCCGCGCCACGCCCGACCAGGTCTGGCACGCGATCACCGAATCGGAGTTCACGACGCGCTACTACTACGAGAGCGCCGTCGAGTCCGACTGGAAGGCCGGATCGCCGTATCGCTACACGATCGGCGAGATGGAGGCGATCACGGGCACCGTGCTCGAGGCCGATCCCCCACGTCGGCTTGTCCTGACCTTCGACGCCCGCTGGGACGACGAGGTCGGTCCCGATGCTCCGTCCCGCCTGACCTGGGAGATCGAGGAAACGGCGCCTGGCATCACCAAGGTCACCACCATCCACGACGAGTTCCCGTCGCGGACGGCGACGTTCCACCAGGTCGCCGGTGGAGCGCCCTACATCCTGTCGGCGCTCAAGTCTCTCCTCGAGACGGGAGCACCGCTCGAGCCCGTTCGCGAGGAAGCCCCCGCGTCGGCCTGATCCCACCTTCGCCCGGGCCCGGAGCGCCAGACGCCTCGGGCCCGGGTCTCTCGACGCTCGGCACCCGCGACGCCGTCACGCGTCCTGGCCCCACATGCCCTCGAGCGGATCGCGACGGCCGAGGGCGACCGTGGCGAGCAGGCCGGCAACCACCGCCACCGCACCGGCCGCCAGGTGCACGTTTCGGATGCCCTCGATGTAGGCGGACGCGTACCCGCCCAGCAGGTTCGGGTCGGCCTCGACGACGAGCGAGGAGAAGCCCGGAGTGCCGAGTGCGATCAACAGGCCCCGGAGCGGTGCAAGGGCCAACGCGACATCGGCGCCGGCCGGGAGCGAGGCCGCGTACGACGACAGCGTCACCTCCGTCAGGAGCACCGACGCGGCCGCGATGCCGATGCGGCTGCCGAGCCCCACGGAGGCCTCGTTGAGCGCGGCCGCCGATGCCGGAAGATGTCGAGGCACGCTGGCGAAGATCACGGCGGTCCGAACGGTCGTCGCGATCACGAATCCGGCGCCCACCAGCAGGAACGGGAGCACGAAGAGCAGGTAGCTTGCCCCACGGTTAGCGACGATCCCCACCAGGATGTCGCCGAGCCCGACGGCGATGAGCCCGCCCCCGATGAGCGTTCGGGGCGAGGTCCGCGGCAAGAGCCAACCGGCGATCGGCCCGGCGACCACCAGGGCGAGGATGATCGGGCTGATCGCCACGATGCCGAAGATCGGGCCCAGCGCAAAGATGAGCTGGAAGAAGACCGGCAGCAGCGTCATCGGGATGGCCTGGGCGAAGCCAATGAACAGGCCGGCCGCCAGGACCACGGTCACCGGGCGCGCATGCACTTCGGTGCCGGGTACTCGCCGCCTGGCCCGCCTCTCGAGGATGGTGCCCAGCGCGAGGCCCGCGATACCGAAGACGATCATGGCCATCCGGGCCGGCTGTGTCCCGCCGCCGATCGCCGCAAGGCCGGCGGAGAGGGAGATCACGCCGAATGCCCAGATCGCGACGCGGCTGGCCACGGCGATCACCTCCCGGCGGGCGCCGGGCAGATCGGGGACTCCCCCGCTCATTCGGACCGCGATCGCGGCCACGATCGCTGCGACGAGGTACGCGGGGAGGTCGGTCCCACCCGGTCCGGTGATCGTGAGCAGGATCGGCGGCAATGCGCTCGCGCCACCGAGCCCGGCGTAGGCGATGCCGATGGCCGTCGCGCGCGCCACGCCGGTGTAGACCGTTGCGACGGCCGCGATGGCAAACGGGACCACCATGCCACTGGCCAGCGCGCCGCCGAACCGGGCCGCGACGAAGATCGCTCCGGTCGTGAAGAACAGGCTCACGGCCGAGGTGATCACCAGCGCGATGAGCGACCAGGAGAGGATCCGTCGAGTTCGGAACGCGTCGCCGGCCACGCCGCCAACGAGGAGCATGCCGGCGCCAAGGACACCTGCGAGCGTCGTGGTTGCCAGCAGCTCGGGCTGCGCTCGGATCGCCGATTGCACATCGATGATGAGCGGCGAGATGACTCGCGGACTCAAGCCGGCGGCCGCCAGCGCGACCGTGGACGCCGTGAGCGTTCGGAGCGCTCGCCGATCGTCAACGACCTCGGCGATGAAGCCCGGAAGGGTCATGCGTGGCATTCAGGGCAGTCTACGGACGCTGGCTCCGGTGCCGACGGCATCTCCGAGCCTGAACGGAAGAGCTTGGCTCCGGCGGTAGGATTCGAACCTACGACCAAGCGGTTAACAGCCGCCCGCTCTACCACTGAGCTACGCCGGAACGCGCGCGCGACGAGCGTCAGGGGAGGCCCGTCGGGCCCTCATTCTATGGCCGCCGATAGGCTGCGGCAAGGTGACCGTCCGCCTACGGAGCCCGGTGAATCTCCCTCGCGGCGCGGATCCCCGACTCGAGCGCGCCCTGGATCCACGCGTGGTGCAGCGAGCAGTGCTCGCCGGCGAAGTGCACGCGCCCTTCGGGCTGGACGATATCGGCCTGGAGCTGCGACTGCTGCCCGGGTGCGAAGAGCGCGAATGCGCCGGCGGCGAACGGGTCTGTCGACCATGCATGGGAGAGCCCGCCCTCGAACGCGTCACGGACCGATGGGTGGATCTGGGCGACGTCGTCGAGCGCCTGCTCGAGCCGCGACTCCGGATCCATCGCCGCCCAGCGTGTGGCGTCCTGGCTCCAGGTGTAGCTCGCCAGCAGCACAGCGCGATCACCGCCGTCGTCTGCGGGGTGGCTGGGGTAGACCATGCGCCGGATCGGCAGGTCGGTGGCCGTCGTGCCACCCACGATGCCGTCCTCGGTCTCCCAGAATCGATGGCGAACCTGGAACAGCACCTTGGTTGATTCCGAGTAGTTCAGCTGGCGGACCGCACGCTGCTTCTCGCGGCTGAACCGCGGGGTGACCTCGACGTGGCGCAGGATGCTGAACGGCAGCGTGCAGATGGCGTAGTCGCCACGCTCGGTGAATCGACCGGCGAGCGTCCGATAGCTGACCGTCACTCCGTCCGGATCCTGCGCGATGCCGAGCACCTCCGCGCCGAAGCGAACGCGATCGCGGATCGGCGCATAGAACGCTGCCGGCAGCAGGTCCATGCCGCCGACGATCTCCTGCATGTCCTGGAAGGCCTTACCGAGACTCTCGCGGAACTCCTCGATGACCGAATTGTCGAGGTCCGACTCGACGAAGTTCATGACCCCGTACATCTCGATGGCGCCCTCGGACCAGCCACGCGACTCGAGGAACTCGCGGAGCGAGTACTGGTCGTACTCGCGCACGATCTGCTCCCAGCCGGCATCGTGATCCCGATCGAGCAGGACCCGCAGATCGGCCACGGCGTCGTCCCACAGCTGACCGAACGAGCGCCCTCGCTCGGACTCCTCCAGGTCGAAGTTGAGGCGGGTCGGCTCGGTCTCGACCTCGGCCGCGGTCATGCGCTCGCCGCCGACATAGACGAGCGCCTTCGGGTTGCCCATCACGAACGGCCGCAGCCCGAGCCCGAACCGCTCGCAATACCCAAGCGTCAGGTCGTGGACACGGGGAATTCGCATCGCACCGGCTTCGCCATACAGGCCCGGCGCGAACCCGCGCAGGGTGTGAACGCGACCCCCGACCCGTTGGTTGGCCTCGAGCACGATCGGCTCCTGGCCGGCGCGATCGAGCTCGTACGCAGCCACCAGCCCGGCGATGCCGGCACCGATGATGACGACGCGCTTCCGGTCGCCGACACGCGGTCCGAGGCCGTCCGCAGGCGTGGCGCGCGTCGCCGGATCCATCGGCCCGCGACGCGGCGGCGGTGCAGGACGCGTGCGCTCGTCGGGGGTGTGCTCGGCGCTATCGGTCATGCGGCGCAGCATAGCGGCCGCTTCCGTCATTCATCGCCGCGCGCCGCCGTCTAGGTCGGGCTCCAGGTCTCCCACCGTACGAACTCGTCCAGCTCGCGCCACCCGCGAGCCAGCGAGGGCGACTTCTTGTCGGCAAGGGGCCGGCCCACCGGGATCACGCCGACCGGCGTGTAGTCCTCCGGCATGCCGAGCTCGGCGCGGATCCCAGCGAAATCGCCTCCTGCGAAGCCCGCGGCGAGCCCCTCGTCGACGGCCGCGAGGAGGATCAGCATCACGGTGCAGCCGACGTCCATCCACCAATAGGGCACGTCCCACTCGTCCTCGGTGCCCGGCGGCTCGGACGGATCACGCTTATCGGGCTCGTTGTAGCGATCGACATACACCTTCGCCGAGACGGCGGGAACGAACAGCGCGGGCGCCTCGCTGATCCACGGATCGAAGCCGGAACCGGTGTAGAAGGCCTCACCCGCGAGCTCGGCCAGGCGGCGCCGACGTTGCGCGTCGGTCACGATGACCAGCCGCTGACCTTGGCTGAAGCCGGCGGACGGCGCCCGTTGGGCTACCGCTGCCATGCGCTCCAGGACATTCCTCTCGATCGGCTCGGACGCGAAATGGCGGACCATCCGGCGCTCGCGAACGACCTCGCTGAACTCCATCCTCACTCCCAGCGCGGCTCGACGCCATGGCGCCGCGACCCGCACAAGCAGAGAGTCCCAGAGGCTCCAGCGAATTGCTCACCGGAGCCGGACAAATGGACTCCGGGCTCACATCCGTGGCTCATCGGCCGGGGCTACTCGAGGTAGTCCTTGAGCTTGCGGCTGCGGCTCGGGTGCCGCAGCTTGCGGAGTGCCTTCGCCTCGATCTGCCGAATCCGCTCGCGCGTCACGTTGAAGTCGCGTCCGACCTCCTCCAGGGTTCGCGATCGGCCGTCTTCCAGCCCGAAGCGGAGCTGCAGCACGCGCCGCTCGCGCGGCGTCAGCGAATCGAGCACTCCCTCGACCTGCTCTTTGAGCAGCTGGTGGCTGGCGGCATCGGCCGGCGCGACGCTGGCAAGGTCCGGGATGAAGTCACCGAGGTGGCTGTCCTCCTCCTCGCCGATAGGCGTCTCGAGGCTGACCGGCTCCTGGCTGACCTTCATGATCTCGCGCACCTTCTCCGGGCTCACGGTCTGCGGTCCCTCGCCGACGCGCTCGTCGACCTCCTCCTCGGTCGGCTCGCGCTGGAGCTTGTCGCGCAGCTCGCGGATCACCTCGTCGCGGCTCATGCGCCGTGCGATCTCCTCCACGGTCGGCTCGCGACCGAGCTCCTGGAGGAGCGTGCGGCTGACCCGGATGAGGCGGTTGATGGTCTCCACCATGTGCACCGGGATGCGGATCGTGCGCGCCTGGTCGGCAATGGCGCGCGTGATGGCCTGGCGGATCCACCACGTGGCATACGTGCTGAACTTGAAGCCCTTCTCGTAGTCGAACTTCTCGACCGCCCGGATGAGGCCGATGTTGCCCTCCTGGATGAGGTCCAGGAAGCTCATGCCGCGGCCGATGTACTTCTTGGCGATGCTGACCACGAGGCGCAGGTTGGCCTCGGTCAGCCGCTTGCGGCCATCGGTGCTCTGCTCCACCAGCCGCCCGGTGCGCTTCTCGAGCGGAACGTCCAGGGGAATCGACGGGTCGTAGCCGAGGCCGAGCAGGTACTCCGGGTCGTGCCCGGTCTCGATGTACTCCTTGACGATCGCCTGTGTCGTCTCCCGCGCCCACCGCTCGAGCTCGTACAGCTCTGGCGAGCCGGCGTGGCTGACCGAGCGGAAGCGGTAGGTATGCCCGAACAGGACGGCGTCCTTCAGCCCCTGCGCGGGATCCGCCGCAAGGACCTTGAGGATCGCCTCGGCCTCCATGAGACGGGTGCGCGCCTCGTCATCAAGGTTCGGCGCCTTGCGGAACTTGGCCAGCTTGATCGTCAGTGGCTCGATCGTCTTTCGTCTCCGCCCGACCCACCAGTCGATCGAGTCGTGGGTGACGTGCGGGGCGTCCTTCGGCAGATCGAACGCGCGCATCCCGGCCATGCTGCGGGCCTTCGGCTCGGTGTCGAGCGTGACCCAGGTGAACAGGTTCACCAGCGAACGCGCCGGGTCCTCCACGATGAGCTCGCCCAGCTCGATCGCCTTGGCCAGGACGACCTCCTCCTCGGCAGTGAGAAGGGCGACCTTGCCGATCTCCTTGAGGTACATCCGCACCGGATCATCGATGCCGATGATGTCCGCCGCGAGCGCCTCGAGGTCTTCCTCTGGCTCCTTCGCCTTCGGAGCCGGGGCTCCTTCCTCCGCGCCCTCCTCATCATCCGGTGCAGCGATCAGGGTCGGCTGGTTCTCGGCGTCGAGGACCTCGACACCGGCCTCAGCTGCGGCTGCGTAGAGCTCCTCGACGGCGCCCATCTCGGCCTCCGGCTCCGGGATCGCCTGGAGGATCTGGTCGTGGGTGATGAACCCTACCTCGCGTCCCTTCGCGATGAGGTCGCTGACCGCGGCCGCCATGGCTCCGGTGCCCGCCGATCTCCGCGCGGCCTGCTTCGCCGTGCCGGACGCCCTGGTCGTGGGAGCCTTCGCCTTGACGGTCTTCGCGGCAGCTTGCGTCGCGGACGCGGCCTTGGTGGCAGCGTCCTTGCTCGCCGAGGCCTTGGCCGTGGCCTTGGGGGGCGCGGCCTTGGCCGTGCCCTTGGCGTCAGCAACCTTGGTCGCCGGCGCCTTGGCCGAGGCCTTGGTGGGCGCGGCCTTCGTCGG
>DATBRU010000131.1:0-9644 GCA_036560105.1 Candidatus Limnocylindria bacterium
GACGCGTACGCCTCCCACGTCGGTGATGGCATCGAGCTCGCCGGGCTCCATGCGACCGATGCGGATCCCCAGGTCACGAGCACGCATCGGCGCAGTCTAGCCAGTCGGGTCGCCGTGGACAGGCTGTGGATACGTACGCCACGAGGTCCGAAGTTCGTGGACAACCACCCTTGCGCCGATGCCGCCGTGGCAGCGACACTGTGGTCGTCCCGAAGGGGCAAGCGATACCGGTTCACATGATTTCGGTTGTGAGTTCCGGCAACCGGCGGCGCAGGCTTCGGTCAAGCGAGTCGGACGGCAGCGGTGGCTTCGGTCATCGAGGTCGGGCGCATGTTCCTTCGGGACATTTCTGTGCCCGTTGTCTCGGCGGGGTGGGCGATTCGTAACGTGGCCTGCGCCTCCAACCAGGGTTGCGACCGGTGCTCGATCCATTGAGTCGGATGCACCCGAGGCCGGCTTCGGGTGTCGTTCCCGCATCGAACGTCAGGCCGTGCCGCACGAGCAGTGCGCCGCGGTGCAGTTCCAGCGTGAGGGCCACCAGTTCAATGCGGGAATCGCGCGCGAATGGTGCTTCGTGTGCATCGGCCTGAATGCGCTGAGGCGGGCGCCCACGAAGCCGCTCAGTCGGTCCCGAGCGTCTGGACCTGGACGGCGTCCACCTCCTCGACCGAGCGCAGGTGGTGCACAGCCGCGAATCCTTCGTGAGCGAGCGATGGAAGCGAGTCGCGCAGCGACCGGTCCTGGCGTCGAAGCGCGGACGGCGGCGGTCGCGGCGCCGGCCGGGCCGAATTCCGCTCAACAGCCACCTCGAGCGGCACATCGAGCACGATCGCCACGCAGGGTCGCCGGTGCATCCTGGCCAGGTCGAGCAGCTTGCCGCGCGCCCAGTCCTCGACGTTCGTGGCATCGACGACCGTGAGACGGCCTCGACGAAGTCGCATGGCGAGAATGCGGTGCAGGAGGTCGAAGGCGTCGTCGGTGGCGCCCTGCGCGGCCGGGTCATCGGCCACGAGCGCCCGAAGCCCATCCGATGAGAGGACCTGCGTGGGCAGGAAGTGGCGGGCCGCGAAGGTCGACTTGCCGCTGCCGGCGATCCCGATCAGGAGGACGAGCGCATCGGCCGGAAGGGCGATGGAAACGGAACGACCGCCGAGGTCGTCGGCGGTCGATGATGAGGCCATGAGACCCGGAGGCTGACGATCAGCCCGAGACTTCAGCCTTGCGCGTCGCAGTCGGGGCACATCTCGGAGTCGGGGATCGGCGCCTTCGGCTGACCGATCGCGCGCGGGAGCGCGCGGCCGCAGATGGTCGAGCCGGGCTCGCCCACGAGATGGACCTTGCTGAAGTGCCGGTCCGGGAGACGCCAGGTCACATATCGGCGCTGGCGAGTTGGGGTCGAGGACACGAGGGCGGACTCCGATTGCGGACGCATATTCTGCCAGAAACGGCCCCCGTTCACAAACCGCCGGTCGATCTGGCAGCATGGTTCGGCACGTGATGAAACGCATTGGCATCCTCACCGGCGGCGGCGACGTACCCGGCCTCAACTCGGTCATCAAGAGCGTCGTGTACCGCTCCAGCGAAGTGGGCTGGGAAGCGCTCGGCATTCGCCGCGGTTGGAAGGGGCTGACCCACGCCGATCCCACCGCGGAGGACGGCGGCGGGTTCCTGCGACCGCTCGACCGGGGCAACACGCGAACGATCGATCGCAGCGGTGGGACCGTGCTGCACACGTCACGCACGAATCCGGAAGCGATGTCGGCTCGCTCGCTGCCGGCCACGCTCGACGAGGGACGACGCGCCCAGCTCGCGACCGACGACGACCGTTACGACCTCACCCCGGTCGTGCTCGAGAACCTCGAGCGGCTCGAGATCGGCGCCCTGGTCGCGATCGGCGGTGACGACACCCTGAGCTACGCCGCCCGCCTGGGCGCCGAGGGCTTCCCCGTCATCGCCATCCCCAAGACGATGGACAACGACGTCCACGGGACCGAGTACTGCATCGGCTTCTCGACCGCCGTGACGCGGGCCAAGGAGCTGATCAACCGCCAGCGCACGACGCTCGGCAGCCACGAGCGCATCGGCATCTTCCGCATCTTCGGCCGAAACGCGGGCTACACGGCCTGGTACGCCGCCTACGTCACGAGCTCGCGCTGCGTGATCCCCGAAGCGCCCTTCGACATCGACCTGCTCGCCGACCTCCTGGCCGACGACTGGCGTCTGAACCCGTCGAACTACGCGCTCCTCATCGCCAGCGAGGGGGCCGTGTGGGACGGGGGTCATGTCGACGAAGTGGGCGAGGCCGATGCCTTCGGCCATCGGCACAAGGCCGACATCGGCGAGACCCTTGCCGCCGAGCTCAAGCTGCGCACCGGGATCGAGACCGTCCACAGCGACCTGACCTACGACCTGCGCTCGGGCGACCCCGATGCGCTTGACCAGATGGTCGCGATCACGTTTGCGAACGTGGCGGTCGACCTGCTCGCAGACGGCCAGTTCGGGCGCATGGTCGCGATCCGTGACGGCAAGTACGCCCATGCGCCCCTCCCCGAGCGCGCCCAGGGCGCGCGCACGCTCGACGTGGCCACGATGTACAACGTCGAGCGCTTCCGGCCCCGCTACGAGGCCAAGCTCGGCTCGCCACTGCTTCTCGGGCCGGCCGTGCTGGGGTGAGCGACGGGATCTGGGCTCCCGAGCGCCGTCTCCTCACGATTGGCCTGGTCGGCCTCATCACTGCCGCCGCGTTCGAGGGCATGGCGGTGCCGACGGTGCTGCCGGCCCTCGCCGGCGAGCTGGACGGTCTCGACCTCTACGGATGGGCATTCAGCGCCTTCTGGCTCACGAACATCATCGGCATCACCCTGGCCGGGTCCGACACCGATCGTCGTGGGCCGGGCCGAGCCTTCATCGTCGGCTCCATCCTGTTCACGGTGGGGATGGTCGTGTCCGGTCTGGCCGGCGACATGGGCATCGTCATCGTGGGCCGAGCGATCCAGGGCTTCGGCTCGGGGGCGATCAGCGCCGTCGTGTGGGCCGTGATCGCGCTGGCCTACCCGCCAACGGCGACGCCACGCATGATCGCGCTCATCTCGAGCGCCTGGATCGTCCCCGGCCTCGTCGGGCCGGCACTTGCCGGTCTCGTGACCGACACGGTCGGATGGCGCTGGGTCTTTCTCGGCGTGGCGCTGCCGGTGCTGCTCACCGCGGCGGCGCTGTTCGGTCGGTTGGCCGCCATGGGTCCGGCGCGGACGAGCGAGCCGGCACGATCCGACGGCCGGCGAGCGATCGACTCGGTGCGGCTCGCGGTCGGCTCCGCGCTGATCCTGTCGGCGACGACGATCGGGCTCACGCTGCCGGCCGGCGCGCTCCTGCTGATCGGCGCCTGGCTGGCGGTCGGGGCGCTGAGACACTTCGTGCCGGTCGGAACGCTCGTCGCCGCCCGCGGCCGGCCGGCGGTCGTCGCAGCGATCTTCGCCATCGGCTTTGCCTTCTTCGGCACCGAGGCGTTCGTGCCGCTCACGGTCGTCGAGGTCCGTGGCGGAACGGTGACGCTGGGCGGCCTTGCCCTCTCGGCCGCGGCGGTGGCCTGGGGGTCCGGCTCCTGGCTTCAGGCGCGCGCCGCGGCTACCGGCACGCGGCGGGCCCTCGTCACCGGGGGAGCGGTGCTCATCGCCGTCGGGATCGCGATCACCAGCGCCATCCTGCTCCCCGGGGTTCCCGTGCTCGTCGCCGCGGTCGGCTGGGCGATCGCCGGCCTCGGCATGGGCCTGGCCTACTCGATGCTCACCCTCCTCGTACTCGAGACGGCGACGCCGGGAGAAGAGGGTTTCAGCTCATCGGCCCTTGCCCTGATGTTCACGCTCGGGACCGCGTTCGGGGCCGGTATCGGCGGCTCGGTGATCGCGATCGCGGACCGCGGAGAGATCGAGCTGACCGCGGCGGTCGCCATCGTCAACGGCGCCATGATCCTCGCGGCACTTGGCGCCGTGGCGATCAGCCTGCGGGTTCCGCGGCGTGGCGCGGCTTCGGGGGCGTCGGCCGCACACGCCCAGGCGGCCGGGCTGCCGCTCGAGCATCCATAGACAGCAGGCCCGCTCAGCGCCCGTCCGGGCTCCCGGCACCGCCGAGGATTCTGCGCGCGCGCCGGCGGAGGCCGCCGGGCACTCGCCTCGCCTTTGCGGATCCCGCCTCACCGGTTGCCTGCATCCAGCGCATGGCGTGCCCAGCCAGGCCCGGAGTCGTGATCGCGGGCGGGTAGCGTGACGAGGCGATGCGCCGGTCGAACGCGGACGGGTCCTCGCCCTCGGAGAAGACATGCCGCAGGCGGTGCCTGTCGAGGAACGAGGTGAGTCGCGCGAAGCGTTCCGCGTGACCTGCCATGAGCGGACCGTAGTCGGCCTCGGCGTAGAGCTCGGCCGGATCGGTTTCGGCGTCGACCTCCGTCAGTGGCCGGTGGGGGATCTCGTGGTAGCGGGCGAGCTCGAGGGTCCGGCAATCGTGCGCGAGGAGGTACGACGGGGTGCCTGCCAGGATGGCGACGATATTGCCGTGGATGCGGCTGCCGAATGCGAAGTCGTACCCCCGCAGGTCCTTGATCCACGGCCAGGGCTCGACGTAGAGCCTGACCCGGCCCGGCTTGAGGAGCGGGTGCGAGAGGTGGTTCGGCATCGGGTCGACCACCGAGGCCCGGTCGGGCGGCTCGCCGTCCAGGATCCTCGACAGCGTCATCCTGTCCTGTGCGATGTAGGTCAGCCTCGGGTAGCGCGCCACCATGCTCATGACGAAGGGTCCCATGGGCGCCACGTACGGCGAGATGTTGATTGCCAGCTTCGAGCGCCGATCGATCCGCTCCGCCCGCTTCTCGACCCGGATCCGGTCGCCGTCGAGGAAGAGTGACGGGCAGCCGATGACCTCCACATCGCGAAAGCCGAGCGACTCGAGGTACGTGGCCGTGATCTCGCCGCGCACGCCGATCGTCGGGCCGCGCTCGAGGACCGCCTTCGCGAATCGACGCACGGTGGGCTCGATGGGCCGCAGCGCCGCGGGATCGAAGTCGAGCGGCCCGTCCACGCCGACACCCAGGATCACCACCGGGATCGTGAGCCGCTCGATGAAACTCGTGAGGCGCTCGAAGCTCGCCGCCCAGTTCAGCCGGAAGGCATTCGCCAGGGGTGCGACGTACACGCTGTTCCGCTCGTTGAACTCATCCGCCCGGTCCGGATAGCCGCCCATGCCGGCCACGTCGATCTCGGTGCCGCGTGTCGCGAGGAGCTTCCACGACGCGCCGATGAAGACGAGGTTCCCGCTGTTGTGGCCGATGAGGTCATCGTCGAGCGCCTGCCGGGGCGTGGCGTACTCGAAGGGCGACTTCGGCGCGCGCAGGAGGATCGGCTTCACGCTCCGGCCCCCATTGCCGGCTTCACGATCCGCTCGACGAATCGCTCGGTGGCGTGCCCATCGGCGTGGTCGAAGCTCTCCAGCCTGAAGCGGCGGACCCGGTCGAGGTCGAACGCCCCGGCGCGCAAATAGCTCGCGAGCCCCGCGCTGTTGGTGAAGATCGGGCCCGGCAGGTCAGTCTCGTAGTCGAGGTAGAACCCGCGCTCACGCTCGTACG
The DNA here is from genome assembly GCA_036560105.1 of Candidatus Limnocylindria bacterium. Taxonomy (GTDB): domain Bacteria; phylum Chloroflexota; class Limnocylindria; order QHBO01; family QHBO01; genus JACDBZ01. Next base: position 5,615 of record DATBRU010000131.1, read on the forward strand.
CCCCGCGGTCGGGCGCAAGGAACGCGATCGGGCGTTCCAGGAGGGAGAACTCGAAGATCGCGCTCGAATAGTCGGTGACGAGATGGTCGCTGGCGAACATGAGGTCGTGGATGTCGGCGTGACCGGACACGTCGATCGCGAAGCCGCCGAGCTCCGGCGGGATCCGGGTCGCGGCCCGCACGAACGGATGGAGTCGCACGAGGACCACGTGGTCGTCACCGAGCACCTCGCGGAAGACTGCGAGGTCGAGCGCGTCCGCGTCGCGCGCCCCGTGGATGTCGTCACCCCGATACGTGGGGGCGTAGAGGATCACCGATCGACCGTCCGGGATCCGGTACCGGCGCCGCACCGCGTCGGCGGCCGCCGTCCGCGAAGCCTCGTCGAAGAATCGGTCCGTTCGAGGAATCCCGATCTCGGCGGTGAATCGGTCCAGTGGCTGGCCGAACGCCTCGGCATAGGCCGGCGCCACCCGCTGGCTGGAGACGAGGCATGCGTCGTAGTTCGAGTGGATCCGAACGTGACGGAGCAGGGCCGCGCTCGCGCCGAAGGTCTTCCCGGCGAGGCTGTACCCGAACTTCTTGAACGCACCGCTCGCGTGCCAGGTCTGCACGATGCGTGTCCCGCGGCGCGGGCGAATGGCGTAGATCGGAAAGAAGTAGTCGTCGACCACGAAGAGGCTCGCTGAGGCGAGGTGATAGCCGGCACGGATCCCCTGCATGGCCCCGGCCAGCCTCCCGAGCGCGCCAGCGCTGGACCGATGCGCCAGCACGACGACGTCGATGTCGGGACCGACACGCGCCAGGCCGGTCGCGATCGTCGCCAGGTTGCCGGTCAACCGGTCGGCGTGGGCCGTCGCGAGCACGACCCTCGGGCGCGGCGGGCGCAGCGAGCCGACCGCGAAGCCGAGGCGCACGAGCCAGATGCGGGCGAGCACGAGGACGTCGCTCACGGCGCGAGGATCAGCTGGTCGATGATGCGATCCGTCGCCGAGCCGGTCTCGGAGGGAAGGTGGTCCCTGGCGAACGGCTCGACCTTCTCCTGCTCGAACTCCCCGCGTCGCAGTGCGTCGAGGAGATCCGGAAACGTGCGGACGATCCTCCCCGGCGCGAACGAGGCGAACGGCTCGTAGAAGTCACGGGAGGCGACGTACTCGTCGAGGTCGAACGCGAAGAACAGCATCGGCCGGCCGAGGGCCGCGTACTCGAAGATGAGTGACGAGTAGTCCGTGACGAGCACGTCGGCGATGAGGAGGAGGTCATTCACGTCGATCGTCGAACCGGAGGCGTCCAGGAGTCGATCCGCCTGCGATGGCTCGAGCGTGAGCCGGGCGTCGACGAACGGGTGCATCTTGAGGATCACGACCGCGTCCAGCTCGGTGGCAAGGGCATGCAGCGCCGGCAGGTCGAGGACCTCCATCGGGTACTGCGCCTGGGTCGCGCCATCGCCCCGGAACGTCGGCGCGAAGAGGATCACCCGCCGTCCGCGTGCGGCAGGGAACGCCGACAGCGCGCGCTCGCGCCCGGCCTCCTGGTTTCGAGGATCAAGGAACTGGTCCATGCGTGGCGTGCCCGTCGGGACGACGGACGCTTCGGGAAGGCCGAACGCCTCGGCGTAGAACGGAACCTCGTGCGCGGAGCTCACCGTGGCGAACGTGTAGTTCTTGTGGACCGACGAGTACGGGTTCGGCCCGCCCGGCTTTCCGATGCGGCTGTACCCCACGGTCTTGAACGCGCCCCAGGCATGCCACAGCTGGATGACGCGCACGTCAGGGTTGAGGCCCAGCTGGTAGATCGCGGGTTGGTAGTCGTCCAGCAGGATCACGTCGGCCCGGGCCAGGAGCCACGCGAGGCGCCAGCGGTCGAGCATGCTGCGACGGGTTCGCACGCTGGGCTTCAGGATGCTGCGAAGGTGCGTCGTCCGATCGAGTCCGCGCTCGACCATGCGGTCGTGTACGAGCTTGAGGTTCCCGCCGAGCGTCGCCCGAGAGTCCGAGGTGAAGACGATCAGGCGCCTCCCCCTTGGGACGAGCCGCACGAGGCCGACGGTGATGCGAAAGGTGCCGACCCGCACGGCGCGCTTCAGGCGGCGCCACGCTCCGGGGATGGATGCCGAGCGTTCGGTCGTCCCGGTGTGTCGAACGGCCAGGCCGATCGCGAACATCCCCGCGACGGACACCGGTGTCACCCGGATCGTCCACGCCGGGTGCACGAACTCGCGGTCGCCGTTCGCCGACTCGATGACGGACGGCTCGCATGCCACGGTCGTGGCCGGCTCGCCGCCCTGCGTGCGGATCATCAACTGCCAGCGGCCGGGATCGAGTGGCATCCGATCCGGACCCGCGAAGACGTTGAATCGCACGTCGGCCGCATCCCCGCGGAGTCGTAGCGCCTCGAGCCTCGCCGCGGGGCGCTCGACGCTGCGCAGGAAGAATGACTCCGCGGGCGGCATCGGCGCCGTGGTGGACGATGCGTGACGGACGGTCACGACGAGCTGGATCCGCTCCCAACGGACGCCCGCCACCACGAGGTCGGGACCTCTGCCGTCGTCGATGCGGGCCTCTGGTTCGACCACGGCGCGATCATACCGACCCACCGCCGCGGGCACCTCGACGAGTGAAGCGGGCGGGAAAATGCCGTAGTCTGCTGCAGACCACGGCAGGAGTAGTGCGAGGAGGCGCTCAGTGCTGATCTCCGCCATCCTTCTTGCGGGCGGAGACGGGAATCGATTCGGCGGCGAGGTTCCGAAGCAGTTCCTCAGGCTGGCCGGAGAGGAGATCCTCCTGCGGAGCGTGCAGGCGCTCGTCTCGGCGCAGATCGATGAGCTCGTCGTCGTCGCACACGCGCGGTGGATCACCGAGACTGAGCGCATCATCGCCCTTGCCGGCGACCGTGTCCCGACGCGAGTGGTCGAAGGTGGCAACAGCCGCAACGAGAGCACGTGGAACGGGCTCATGGCCCTGACCACCGGCGACGATGACGTCGTCGTGGTCCACGACGCGGTTCGCCCACTCCTCCCCCACGAGGTCCTCCGCCGATCCATCGATCCGGTGGTGGAAGGGCTGGCGGATGGAACCGACACCGTCATTCCGAGCGCCGATACGCTCGTGATCGTCGAGGGCGGGGTGGTGGTCGAGATCCCCGACCGCTCGCGCTACCGCCGCGGGCAGACGCCGCAGGTCTTCCGCAAGGGCGTGCTCGTGCGCGCCTACGAAGCCGCACGAGCTGCGGGGGATATGGCGGCCACCGATGACTGCAGCCTCGTTCTGCGACACGTTCCAGGGGCACGAATCCTGGCCGTGCCGGGAGACGAGGTCAACCTGAAGATCACGACCCGTCTCGACATGGTCATGGCCGATCGCATGATCCAGCTGCGCACGATCGGGATGGAGGAGGACGCGACCGTGGCCGCCTCCCTCGACGAGGCGCGCCTGCTGGTCGTCGGCGGGTCGCAGGGGATCGGGCTGGCCATCGCCGACGAGGCGAGACAGCTCGGCGCCAGGGTCGAGACCCTGAGTCGCTCGAACGGGCTCGACGTACGGGACGCCGCGGACGTCCGGCGCCAGGTCGACGAGGTCGCCGGCCGCCTCGGAGGGCTCGACCATGTCGTCGTCACGGCAGGAGTCTTGACTGTGGGACGCGTTGGGGCGGAGTCGCTGGACGCCATCCACGAGACGATCGACGTCAATCTCACCGGCACGCTCAACGTTGCCGTCGCCGCGTACCCGCACCTGTGCGCGACTCGCGGGTCATTCACCGTCTTCGCATCGAGCTCGTTCACCCGCGGGCGCGCCGAGTACGTGGCCTACTCGGCCAGCAAGGCCGCCGTCGTGAACATGGCGCAGGGACTCGCCGAGGAGTGGCACGACGACGGCATTCGCGTCAACGCGGTAAGTCCTGAACGGACGGATACGCCCATGCGCCGGCGCGCCTTTCCCGAGGAGAGCCACGCCCTGCTGCTCACTTCTGAGGAGGTCGCGCGCGCCACGGTGCGGCTGATCAGATCGGACCTCACCGGCCAGGTGCTCGACGGT